>JBFIQI010000030.1:0-19497 GCA_041609715.1 Gammaproteobacteria bacterium | reverse complement strand
CACCACCGTGGGTGAACGCGCCGAGGACGTCTTTTTCATAACCGATGCCAATCGCGAACCCCTGGCAGAAGCCGCCTGCGAAGCGCTGGGAAGCGCCCTGAGCACGCGGCTGGACGGATCCCACGAGGAGCGCAGCGGGCAATGAATCCGGATCTCGACAAACTTTTCGCCTACCCCTTTGTGTGCCTCGAGCAGCTGCTGGCAGCAAACCGGCCGCCGCCGGGACTGGCGCCCATATCTCTCACCATCGGTGAACCGCGCCATGCACCCCCGGAAGCCGTGCTTGCGGCGCTACGCGAGGCTGAAGCCGGATACGGTGCCTATCCCATGGCGCTGGGACTGACGGAGTTGCGGCTGGCCTGTGCCGGCTGGCTGGCGCGCCGCTATCAGCTGCCGGAGAAACTGCTGGACCCGGACCGCCAGCTGCTGCCGGTGAGCGGCACCCGCGAGGCCCTGTTCGCCTTTGCCCAGGCGGTCGTCGATCGGACCCGGCCGAACCCTAAAGTGTTGTTACCCAACCCGTTTTACCAGATCTACGAGGGCGCCGCCCTGCTGGCAGGCGCCGAGCCCGTATACCTGGACGCCAGCGCCGCTACGGACTGGCTGCCAGACCTTAATCTCGTCGACGCTGATACCTGGCGCGATTGCCAGCTGCTGTACCTGTGTTCTCCGGGTAACCCTACCGGCGCCGTGATGGACACCGCATACCTGGAACACGCTCTGGACCTGGCCGACCAATACGACTTCGTTATTGCGGCGGACGAGTGCTACGCGGAGCTTTATCTCGAGGAACAGGCGCCGCCGCCGGGTATCCTGGCCGTCGCTGCAGCCTCGGGGCGGGAATCCCTGCGCAATGTGGTCGCTTTCCACAGCCTTTCGAAGCGCTCCAACCTGCCGGGATTGCGCAGCGGTTTCGTGGCGGGCGATGCCGATGTGATGCAAAAATTCCTGCTCTATCGCACCTACCATGGCTGCGCGATGCCGCTGCCGGCCCAGGCGGCCAGCGTGGTGGCATGGCAGGACGATGCCCATGTGCAAGCAAACCGCAGTCTTTATCGCCAAAAATTTGCCCGGGTAGTCCCCATTCTCAATGAGGTGCTGGACTTCGCCCCGCCGGCGGCCACCTTTTATCTATGGGCCAGTTGCGGATGCGACGACGAAGTCTTTACCCGTGAGTTGCATGCCGCTGAGAATGTAAAGGTGTTACCGGGGCAATACCTGTCGCGGGGCTCGGGTGCTGCCAGTCCCGGCTGGCAGCGCATCCGCATATCACTGGTGGCCACTGTTGAGGAGTGCGTGACTGCCGCCGAACGTATCGCTCGCTTCGTCAAGGGCCGGGCCGCGGCGTAACCACAGGAGCTCTGAGATGTCTGAAATGCAGCATGTACGAGAGGTCATTAATACGGCCTGGGAAGACCGCGCCAGGGTGTCACCACGCAGCTTCGCGCCAGAATTCCGCGATGCCCTTGCGATTTGCATGGACCTGCTGGATCGCGGAGAACTCAGGGTGGCAGAACCAACTGGCTCTGGCTGGAAAATCAACGAATGGCTAAAAAAAGCGGTGCTGCTCTCCTTTCGCAGCACCGAGAACGATTTGATGGAAGGCGGCGTCACCCGCTACTACGACAAGGTGCCGCTCAAGTACGCCAATTTTCGCCTGGATGATTTTCGCAAACAGGGCGCTCGCGTCGTGCCGCCGGCGGTCGTGCGTCGCGGCGCTTTCGTCGCTGAAGACGTGGTCCTGATGCCAAGCTACGTCAACATTGGCGCCTACATCGATTCCGGGACCATGGTAGACACATGGGCCACCGTCGGTTCCTGCGCGCAAATCGGCAAAAATGTCCACATATCCGGTGGTGCCGGTATCGGCGGGGTGCTGGAGCCATTACAGGCGGCTCCCACCATCATCGAGGACAACTGCTTCATCGGCGCCCGATCGGAAATCGTGGAAGGCGTCATCGTGGAGCAAGGCGCAGTAATTTCCATGGGCGTGTTCATCGGCCAGAGCACCCGCATTTACGACCGGGACAAGGATGAAATCAGCTTTGGCAGAATCCCGGCGGGCTCGGTAGTCGTGCCGGGAAGCCTGCCTTCGGACGATGGTCGCTACAGCCTGGCCTGCGCGGTCATCGTCAAACGCGTCGATGAAAAAACCCGCGCCAAAACCAGCATCAATGAACTGTTGCGCAACATCTGAGCCGGACTGAAGCAGGAACCCCCAGGACGTCAACGGTGTTAGAACTCTACGGACTGACCAACTGCGACCGCTGCCGTGCCGCGCGCAAATGGCTGGAGACGAACGGATTGGGCGTGCAGTTTGTCGACCTGCGGCAAAACCCGCCTCCGGCCCGGGAGCTCACCCGCTGGGTTGAGCAACTCGGCTGGCAAGTGCTGCTGAATCGCCGTAGTCGTACCTGGCGCGAATTGCCTGATGAGAAACGCAGCGCGGTCAGCAAGCCTTTAGCCACACAACTCATGCGGGCGCACCCGACCTTGATCAAGCGACCGGTGCTGGTGCGCAATTCGCAGCTGCATGTGGGATTCACGCCCGAGCATTACCAGGAAATTTTCGGGGTGTCCGGCTGATGAGTGAACTCCTGAAGCTGGCAAGCAGCCTGATCGAGCGCGCGTCGGTGACGCCCCGGGACGACGGCTGCCAGGCCTTGATCGGCGAGCGGCTGGGCCAGCTGGGCTTTCGACTGGAGGCCATGTCACGCGGTGAGGTCACCAACCTGTGGGCACGGCGCGGCGAGCAGGATCCGGTACTGTGTTTTGCCGGGCATACCGACGTCGTGCCGCCCGGCCCGCGCGAGCACTGGGCGACGGAGCCCTTCTCGCCGGAGCTGGTGGATGGCGATTTGGTGGGGCGCGGCGCCGCCGACATGAAGGGCTCGCTGGCCGCCATGCTTATCGCGCTGGAGCGCTTCCTGGCCAGCCACCCGGATCACCGGGGATCGCTGGCTATGTTGCTGACCAGCGATGAGGAAGGTCCGGCAATCGACGGCACCCGCGCGGTCATGGACACGCTCGCTGCTCGCAATGAACATATGACTTTCTGCATCATTGGCGAACCCTCGGCCCGTGAGCGTTCCGGAGACCGGGTGCGCATCGGTCGACGCGGTTCCCTGAACGCCAGACTCAGAATTCGCGGCGTTCAGGGCCATGTCGCCTACCCCGAGGAAGCCCTGAACCCGATCCACCGTGCCCTGCCCGCCCTCGAAGCAATCGCCAGCCATACCTGGGATACCGGCACCGACAAGTTCGCCCCCACCAGCCTGCAGTTTACCGACCTGCACGCCGGTGCAGGCGCCAGCAATGTCACCCCGGGAGATCTGACCGCGCATTGCAACCTGCGGTTTGCTCCGGCCAGCGATGCGCGCGCCATTGAAGAGACCCTGCGCCGCATTCTGTCGGAGCACCAACTCGACTTCGAATTGTCCTGCACCCTGAGCGGCGAGCCGTTTTACACGCCCCCGGGCGAATTGACGCGCAGCGTGCGGGCGGCAATCGAGCAGGTCTGCCAGTTCAGTCCGGAGGAATCGACCGGTGGCGGCACTTCCGACGGCCGCTTTATCGCTCCCCGCGGCGTCGAAGTTGTGGAACTCGGCCCACCCGGGCGAACTCTGCACCAGGTCAACGAGCGCGTCAGCATTGCGGAGCTGGAACGGCTCGCAGAAATCTACCTGGAGCTAATGCGCCGTTTACTGGCCTGAGCGGTCGGGGCTCGGCAGGTTGACCACCAGCGCCGCGATCCCCAGGAATACAAACCAGACCAGCACCCAGCCCGGCATTGACAGACCCAGAAAGCGCCAGACCACCTCGGCGCATTCACCCGAGCCTGTGAACGTCCTGCGCAATGCTTCCGTCAGCGGGAAGACATCCAGCATGTACTCCAGGCCGGGGCCGCAGGCCGGCACTTCCCCCGGGGGCAGTCCCTGCAGCCACTGGTGACGACCTGCGATGGCAGCACCGATGGCCGCGGCCACGCCAGCCAGCACGCCATAGACGCGGGCGCCGACTTTGCCGGGCCCATGCAAGAAGGCCAGCAGGAATATCAGGCCGGCGGAGATCATGGCGACCCGCTGCAGGATGCACAGCGGGCAAGGCTCGAGCTCGAGAATGTACTGCGCGTACAGGGCAAATCCCATCAGCGCGGCGCAGACCAGTGCCAGCAGGCCGTTGACCAGCCGGCGATGCTCAAGGACTGTTTGCAGATAGCGCTTAAGGAAGTTCATTGGCGCGCATATTAACACCGCCTGCCCGACTTACGATACGCACTCCAGGTGCCTGCCGTTTAGCCAAAGCGACCGGTAATGTAGTCCTCGGTAAGCTGGTGCTGGGGATTGGTAAACACCTGATCGGTGGCGCCGACTTCAATCAGCCGCCCGAGGTGAAAGTAAGCTGTACGCTGTGACACGCGCGCGGCCTGCTGCATGGAATGGGTCACGATAACGATGGTGTACTTGGAGCGCAGCTCGTCGATCAGGTCCTCGATGCGCGCCGTTGCGATGGGATCGAGGGCCGAACAGGGTTCATCCATGAGAATGACGTCCGGGTTGACGGCGATTGCCCGGGCAATGCACAAACGCTGCTGCTGGCCGCCTGACAGACCAGTACCCGGCTGGTCCAGCCTGTCAATCACTTCCTCCAGCAAGCCTGCTCTGCGCAAACTGGTATGCACGATGTCGTCCAGTTCCGTTTTGTCAGCAGCCAGCCCGTGGATACGGGGACCATAGGCCACATTCTCGTAGATGGATTTGGGAAAAGGGTTGGGTTTCTGAAAAACGATACCAACCCGAGCTCGCAGAACAACGACATCCAGGTCGCGGGCATAAATATCCTCACCGTCGAGCGTAATCTGCCCGGTAACACGGCAGCTCTCGATGGTGTCATTCATACGATTGAGACAACGCAGAAAAGTCGACTTGCCGCATCCGGATGGGCCAATCATCGCGAGCACTTCATGGTTGGCGATATCCAGACTCGCGTCAATGATGGCCTGCTTGTCGCCATAGTAAACATCACAATTACGGATACTCATGCGCGGGTTGTCCACAGTGATCTTGCCCACTGTCTGCTCCAAGCGCGCACCCGGGTTTTCCCGGACACCCGCACTGCCACCGGGTGCCCTGTTGGACTGCGAGTCCACTGGGGGCGAACTCTTGTCCCGGTCCAATGCCACTGAGGTATCTTTATTTGCCGTCAATTCAGCTGTCATCTGCTCAATCCCAATCGCCAATCTTACCAGCGCCGCTCGAATCGCCGCCGCAGTATGACGGCCAGCAGATTCATGACCAGCAGAAACCCCAGCAATACCAGGATCGCCGCCGAAGTCTTTTCCACGAAGGCACGCTCCGGGCTGTCTGCCCAGAGGAAAATCTGCACCGGCAGCGCCGTTGCCGGATCGGTGAAACTCTCCGGAACGTCCACGATAAATGCCACCATGCCGATCATTAACAGTGGCGCCGTTTCTCCCAGCGCCCGCGCCATTCCAATAATCGTGCCCGTCAGCATGCCCGGCAGCGCCAGCGGCACCACGTGATGCAGCACCGTTTGTACATGCGATGCACCGATGCCAAGAGCCGCTTCACGGATGGAGGGCGGCACCGACTGAATGGCGGCGCGGCTGGCGATGATAATGGTGGGCAGGGTCATCAGTGTCAGCACCAGACCACCCACCAGGGGCGCCGAACGTGGCAGTCCGAAAAAATTGATGAAAACGGCGAGGCCCAGCAGCCCGAAAACAATGGAGGGCACTGCGGCCAGGTTATTGATATTGACCTCGATCAGGTCCGTGATGCGATTGCGCGGCGCGAATTCCTCAAGATAAACGGCCGCAGTCACGCCAATGGGAAACGACAGTACCAGCGTCACCAGCAGAGCGAATGCCGAACCCAGCGTAGCGCCCAGCACGCCAGCCATTTCCGGCTCACGCGAATCACCATTGGTAAAGAACCCGCGATTAAAGCGCAATGCCACCCGCTCCTGCCCGTCGAGTTCTTCAAGCCAGGCGATCTGCCGGTCCGAAACGCGGCGTTCCGCCTCATCCACGTTACGGTCAATATGGCCTTTCACCAGCATGTCAATTTCGTCATCGGCCAACAACCAGACCGCGCGCTGCTCGCCAAGCAAACCGGGATTCTCCAGAACCATTTCACGCAACTGGAAACTCGCCCCGGTACTGACAAGGCTGTTCAGGCGCCGGCGATCGCTGCGCCCCCTGACTTCAGGAAACTGGTCCTTGAGGGCCGATTTAATCAGCGCCAGATAGTCTGCACTCGCCAACGTCTGGGGATCGCGATCGCCCCGGGGGTCGATGACACCGGCATCAAAATCGATATCGAGCTTGATATACGTCTGTTCAAACGCCGAAATGCCGTTGCCAATAATGGTGTAAAAAAGCACGCCCAGAAAAATCAGGCCAACCAGCATCGAAAGCACCCCCAGCGCACGAAAACGCCGCTCCGCACGGTGTCGACGTCTGAGGCTGGCGGCGACCTTTTTTGCAGTGTCGCTGCCGCCAGCGGTGGCCAGCGCTTGTGTAGCAGGCTTATTCATATTGTTCCCGATAGCGCCGGACGACCTTGAGCGCAATAACGTTCAGCAGCAGGGTGACCACGAATAGAACCAGTCCCAGGGCAAAAGCGGCCAGGGTCTTGGGGCTGTCGAACTCCTGATCACCCACCAGCAGGGTGACAATCTGCACGGTAATGGTGGTTACTGATTCCAGCGGGTTCACCGTCAGGTTGGCCGCCAGCCCCGCCGCCATGACCACGATCATGGTTTCGCCCACCGCCCGGGACACGGCCAGCAGTATGCTGCCCACGATGCCGTGCAACGCCGCCGGCAGCACTACCAGGCGAATGGTCTCGGAGCGCGTAGCGCCGAGGCCAAGCGAACCGTCTCGCATCGATTGCGGCACCGCGTTTATTACGTCATCGGATAACGATGACACGAACGGGATGATCATGATGCCCATGACCAGCCCTGCAGCCAGCGCGCTTTCCGAAGCCACGTCAAGCCCGAGGAGGCTCCCGGACTGGCGAATGAACGGCGCTACCGTCAAGGCCGCGAAAAAGCCGTAAACAACGGTGGGTATGCCCGCCAGGATTTCCAGCATGGGCTTGGCTACGGCCCGAACCCGGTGATGCGCGTATTCGGACAAATAAATGGCGGAAAACAAGCCCACCGGAACCGCGATCAGCATCGCTATGGCCGAAATGAGGAAGGTGCCAACAAACAGCGGAACGGCGCCAAAGGCGCCCGAGGAACCCACCTGATCCGCCCGAATTGCGGTTTGCGGACTCCAGTTAAGACCAAACAGGAATTCCGTCACGCTGACTGATGCGAAGAACCGGATGGATTCGAAAATGACCGACAGAAATATGCCAACGGTGGTCAGAATCGCCACCAGCGAACTCAAGAGCAGCAGGCTCTTGATGACTTTTTCCACCCGATTGCGGGCATCCAGTTGCGCGTCGATGCGCCGCCACGCAAACATCAAGCCCAGCAGTCCGATGGCCAATACCAGGATACCTCGCACTCGCCTGGCGCGGTCTTCCAGGTCAAGATAACGCTCGGCCGCCGCTGCTATGGCTTCGTCCGGACTGCTTCCCAGCATCTTGTTGTGAGCATGATTGCGAATATCGTTCAGCAACAAGCTGCGCTCGCCGTCGCCGATTTCGGCGTAAGCCGCGGGCAAGCCGCCGAGAACCGCTCGATCAATGATGCCTTGATCAAAAATCGACCACGCCAGCAATGCCAGCAAAGCCGGTACCAGGCTCCAGATCAGTGCGTACTGTCCGTAATGATTCGGCAGCGAGTGCAGCTTGGTGATTTTGCGTCGACCGCCGGCGGATGCGACGGCGCGATGACGACCCAGCAGGAATGCCATGGCCGCCAGGCCCGTGGTGATTATTATCAGTGTCGTCAGAGACATAGCTAACCCGAGGGAGATATCTCAGCCAAGGCGGTATTCCTGTGCTGCTGTATTGTCTGCACCGCGCAGCCTGGGCCCGGATCTGTCAGCGAGCCGCGATGCGAAACTCACCGTTCGCCAGGCTGAGTTTTCCGAGCAGCTGCACGTTGGCAGACATCCAGCCACGCTCGTAATCCGGCAGCGGAATCAGTCCGCGATCCGACAAGTAACCTTCGGCGCCCCAGGCTTTCTCGCTGGTGAATTCCACCAGAAACTCCCGGATACCCGGGATCACCCCGATATGGGCTGCTTTCACGTAAAAATACAGCGGCCGCGACACCGGATAATTTCCCTCGGCGATCGCTTCAAAGGTCGGTGCTTCGCCGTCCACCGCAGAGCCCTGCACCTTGTCGCCATTCTGATCCAGGAAACTGAAGCCAAAGATACCCAGGGACTGCGGATTGGCCGTGAGCTTTTGCACAATCAGATTATCGTTTTCTCCCGCCTCTACAAACGCGCCGTCCTCGCGAATCGTATGGCAGATGGTTTTGAAACGATTGATGTCGGAAGACTCAAGCGCCTTGATCCAGTCGAATTTCTTGCAACCGCCTTCCATTGCCAGTTCCACAAATGCATCCCGGGTTCCGGAAGTCGGGGGTGGTCCCAATACTTCTATTTTGCTGGTCGGCAAGGCGCTGTTGACATCGTTCCAGGTCTTGTAAGGATTCGCGATCAACGTTGGCGTACCGTTCGGGTTCGGAACCTGCTTGGCCAATGCCAGAAAAATATCGCGCCGGGAAACATTGTAGCGCTTCGCTTTGCGCGAATTTGCCAGCACGATTCCGTCGTAGCCGATTTTGACTTCAACGATATCTTTCACGCCGTTGGCAGCGCACTGCTCAAACTCCGAGGCTTTGATGCGCCGTGAAGAATTGGTGACGTCCGGATGTTCTACGCCGATGCCGGCACAGAATAGCTTGAACCCACCGCCCGACCCGGTTGACTCAATTTTGGGCGTCTTGAAATTGCTGGTCTGGCCGAACCGCTCGGCAACTACCGTAACAAAAGGGTATACGGTGGAAGAACCCACAATGCTGACGTAGTCACGGGAAGCGGCGCTGGCCTGTTGACTAAAGATAAATCCGGCAAATACCGGTACCAGAACGCTAAATCGTTTCACTGCTCCTGCCTCCTGTAATTCCAACCCCGGCGGGCTCCCGGGCACACTTCTATTCCCACGCGGTAACCCATACGGCCAACGCTCGTAGATTTTAAATAGCAATTGTTACGGAAATATGTCAGTCCGGCTGCCGGTGCCTGACAGGGGCTGCCTTCAGCTTTGACGATCCAGCTGGCCTTCCAGCTCGTCCAGATTTTTGCTGCCACGCATGCCGATATGGCGAACGTCCTTACCGTGAACCAGGTAAATAACGTACTCGCAGATGTTCTTGGCATGATCCCCGATACGCTCCAGTGCCCGGGCCGCCCACATGATGTCCAGCACCTCCCGGATTGTTCGCGGGTCTTCCATCATGATGGTAATCAGCTGGCGCAACAGGGCCTCATATTCCTGATCAACGGCCTGGTCCTGCTTGGCCACTGCGAATGCTGCTTCAGGATCCATGCGTGCAAATGCGTCGAGGGCACCATGCACCATCTTGCGGACCAGTGCCGCAATATGGCGCACTTCCCGGTAGCGTGCCGCAGGCGCGTCCAGCGCGGCCAGCCGCGATGCCAGGAACCCAATTTTTTCCGCCTCGTCGCCAATGCGCTCCAGATCAGTAATGGTTTTGATGATGGCCACGACCAATCGCAGGTCACCGGCGGTTGGTTGTCGCAAGGCGAGGATGCGCCCGCATTCCTCGTCGATGGCAACTTCCAGCCGGTTCACCTCGGCGTCTTTATCCACTACCTGGTCACCCAGGGCGCTGTCCTGGGTGACCAGCGCATGCATGGCGCTCTGGATTTGCTCCTCCACCAGCCCGCCCATGGCGAGCACCTGGTTGCGAACATCTTCCAGTTCCTGGTTGAACTGCCGGGATATATGCTGTTTCAAATGCGCTTTTTCCATCCTGAATCCCCTGTCTGCAAGCAATGCAGGGTGTCTGAGCTCAAGAAGAATCCTTCACCACTATTCTAGACGCCTGCTGCGGCCGCCGCGGATCTTCCCGCGATCAAAATTTGAATTGCAGATCGGCCTGGAGACGCTGGTAGTCTTTCTCAGCCCCGATGTTTTCATCGATCTCGTTGAGAAAGTACGTCAGGGCCGCGGTCCAGTTCTTCGCCACCGAATAATTGGCCTTGAGGATATGCCCCTTGACGTCAGTGCCGCCGCCACCGAAGTCCGAATCATTAAAAGTACCGATCACGGCATCCCGCTCGACTTCCTGGTATATCCAGGCAGCGTCCCAGGTTCCCGGAGCAGCCGCTTTACCCAGTTTCACGCCGAAGGCATAACCGGTATCCAACTGGTCGGCCTCGGTGTTCTGCACCCAGTCTGCAAAAAGTTTTATCGGCATGTCCCCCAGCTGGGTGCCCAGTTCACCGAATAATTCCAGCTGGCGGTAGTCATTGACCAGCTTGCCTTCCGCATCGACGCTGTTGCCCCGGGCACTGCCATCGTAAAACGGGCTGTTGCCGCGGGTGTTGGTGTAGGCGAAATAACCGACGCCGACTTTGGCGTCGATGTTGTTTTCAAATCCGACATTCATACCCAGCTGGCCGCCGAGAATCAGGCTATCGTCGCTGGCAGAGCGCTCTTCAACGTACAATCCGGCGAGGTTTGCAAATACTGCCCCATTGTCGAAATTAAGGGCCACGCCTTCCGGGTTCACATCGCCATCCCAGACCAGCCCGTTGCTGCCCACCCGATGGAACGGGTTTTTCATTTTGCCGGCCGTGATGCTGGTGTTGGCGGCTGCCGCCCAGGTTACATACGCAAGATCCAGGCCGAAATCCTTGGTGGTAAAACCGTCGTCCAGGGTCTGATTGGTGCTGGTGGGATTGTCCCCGCCGCTTGCCAGCTGGATACCCGCCTTGACGGTGTCGTTCACCTTGCCGGCGATACCCACCCGGGCACGCAGCCGATTGCGATTGCGTTCGGGCCGGCCTTCCGCATCGATAAATTCATAGCGGTAACGAAAATTGCCGTTGATTTTCAGTCCGCTGGCGGCTTTCTGCCGGGTTGCAGGCGGCTCCGGGGCCGGCTGCACCGCGCTGCTGCTCCTGGCTTCCAAAGCATTGAGCCGCTCCGCCAGGCGCGCTATCTCAGCTCTCAGCGCCTCGATTTCGGTGTCGGCTCCCTGGGCCGGCAGTATCGTGCCGGCGGTCATCAACAGGCAAGTGCCAAACACGGCGCCGCGCCGCGCAAATTGCTCGAACATCACAATCTCCCTCAAACAGGGCGTAGCCCAAATAAACAAGTGACCTGAATTGTATGGGTAACGTGTTGCAGTTTTGTTACAGGCGAACGACGGCCGCACTAGGCAGCGGTTGCGCTCACAATACGATCGGCGGGAAACTTACAGGTAAAGGTACTCCCCCTGCCGGGCTCGCTCGCAATCTCAAGACCAGCGCCATGACGTTCCAGCGCATGCTTGACAATGGCAAGACCGAGACCGGTGCCACCGGTATCCCGGGAGCGACCGGCATCGACCCTGTAAAAGCGCTCGGTGATGCGCGCCACATGCTCGGCTTCGATACCAGCGCCCGTGTCGCTGACCCAAAGCTGACCGCCGCTGGCGTCGGCGCGCCAGCCAATTTCGATACGACCATCCGCCGGTGTGAATCGCACCGCATTGGTGAGTAAATTCTGACATACCGAGCGCAAGCCTGACGGATCGCCAAGCAACTTCGCGTGGCTCGCGGGCCGGGCGACGATTTCGGGCACCTGATCACCGAGATTCGCCATTTCTTCCCGAACATTGTCGATCAGTTTTGCCATATCGATGGGCACCGACTCTAAACGTGTGTCCGCAGATTCCAGGCGTGACAGCTCCAGCAGGTCTGCCACGAGGCGTTCCATGCGCTGCGCCTGGCGGTGCATTTCTGCTACCGGAATCTGCCACTGGGCTGCCAGCTCCGGATCATGCCGCATGGTCTCCAGGTAGCCGTTGAGCACGGTAATGGGTGTGCGTAATTCATGTGACGCATTGGCCACGAAATCGGTGCGCATGCGTTCCAGGCGGGCAGGCTCGGTGATATCCCGCGCCAACAGCAGGCGCTGCCCTTTTCCATAGGGAATGATGCGCGTGGACAACAGCACATCATCGCGCACCGGAGACGCCATCAGCAGCGGCTCTCCAAAGTCTCGCGCTTGCAGATAATTACGAAATCCCGGTGCTCGCAGCAGGTTATCGATGCGTTGCCCCAGGTCGCGAGCCAGGACCAGCCCCAACAAGCGGGTGGCAGCACTATTGAACCAGCCGATCTGGTCCTGCTTATCCAGCACAACCGCAGCATCCGGCATGGCCTCTGTGGACTTTCTGAATTGCACCAGCAGCTTGGCCATGCGCTTTTTCTGCTTGCGGTTCTTTCTCTGGATCCCAGCGATGCGATAAATGACGTGGCCCCAGATGCCGGGCACGTCAGGAGGATTGGCCCCGGAAGGATCGGTGATCCAGCGCTCCAGTCGATAAAGATTAAAGAGGTTCCACGCCAGGTAAGCCAGTGCCCCCGCCAGCAGAAAAACCAGCGGCTGACCCTGCCAGAGACCCAGGGCCAGCAATACGACGCCTGCCAGCACCAGGCGTCGAAAGGCGGCTCCCCATTCGCCCGTCATCGCGGCTCATGCTCCCGGAGAAAAGCGGTAACCGGCACCGCGCACCGTCTGTATGAACTTGTCACAACCACTGCCAACAAGCGCCTTGCGCAGACGCCGGATATGTACATCCACGGTCCGTTCTTCCACATATACGTTTGCACCCCACACCCGGTCCAGCAGCTGGCCCCGAGAATATACGCGATCCGGATGCGACATAAAGAATCTCAGCAGGCGAAATTCGGTGGGACCCAGCGCCAGCTCCTGCCCGCCCAGCGTTACGCGATAACTCGCAGTATCAAGCTCCAGAGCCCCTGCAGTCAGGGCACCCTGACTCTGCATGCCGCCGAAGCGCCGCAGCACGGCCCGGATGCGAGCCTGCAATTCGCGCTGTGAAAAAGGCTTGGTGAGGTAATCGTCGGCGCCGCTCTCCAGTCCGCGGACTTTGTCGTCCTCGGTACCGCGAGCGGTCAGCATGATGACCGGCAGGTCGCTGGTGTCCGGGTGCTTTTTGAGGGCCCGCACGAATTCGATGCCGCTGGTACCGGGCAACATCCAGTCCACCAGCACCAGGTCCGGACGCTTATCCGCTATCGCCGAGCGCGCCGCCCGGGTATCTGCGGCCTGGCTGACCGCGTAGCCCGCCCGCGACAGACCGAAAGCAATCATCTCGCGGATGGCGTGCTCATCCTCGAGCACCAGGATATGTGGATTTGCCATCGCCCTTGCCACCCGATTCAGTGTTCGCTCATTACAGCACGCGTTTATTGCAGAAATATTACGTGCCGTTGCGGCGCCACGCGATCTTCTCCCGCAGGTAAACCGGCAGAGCATCAGCCGCGTCCAGCACTTCGCCCCGGGCCGCGGCCGCGCCGGCCAGCGGCAATGCGTAGCGTGCATCAGGCAGTCGGGCGGCGTCCCCGGAATCCGCGCTGATACCCAGGCGACCCGCAAGCTCGGGGAAAGCCAGCCAGCCGCCGCCAACAGCCCGCCAGGGTCCTCCCCTGTCCGGCAACGTGATGGCAGCGGGCGGCAGTAGAGCATCACTCTGGAGGGGCACTGCCAGGCCCTTGGTATCCAGGCGGTAAAAACCCGTAAAGGCCTCGCCCATGCGCGCATCCAGACATACGGCGATCCCCAAATCGTCATGCTCTTCGAGAGCACCCTGGGCCAGCATTGCCAGGTCTGAAACCGGAATCACGCCCAGGCCCGCACCCAGCGCCAGCCCCTGGGTTATGCCGGCGGCGATGCGCAGGCCTGTGAAGGAGCCCGGACCGCAGCCGAAGGCAATGGCATCCAGATCGCCAAGGGCGATACCCTGCCCGTCCAGTAGCTCCCGGGTCATTGCCAGCAGCTCGGGGCCATGCTCGCGCTTAAGCTGTTGCCGGCGGTGACTGATGTCGCTGCCTACCTGCAGCGCGGCCGAGCAGACCTCGCTGGCAGCATCCAGTGCCAGTAAACGCATCAGGCCACCTTCCCCGCCGTCGCAGCCAGACGATGCTTTTGTAAAAATTCGCAGACATCTTCGCGGGAATGAGCACGCGTCATCGGTGGCAGGCTTTTCAGAAACAGTCGGCCGTAACCTTTGGTTTTCAACCGCGGATCACACAGCACCGCCACGCCTGAATCTTTATGGTCTCTGATCAGTCGTCCCACGCCTTGTTTCAGCGCCAGCACGGCCTGGGGCAGTTGAAAGTCGGTAAAGGGATTGCCGCCTTGTTCGCGAATGGCTTCGATACGCGCCTGCTGCAAGGGATCGCCGGGAGACGCAAATGGCAGTTTGTCGATCACTACCAACGACAGGGCCGGCCCGCGCACGTCCACCCCCTGCCAGAAGCTACTGGTACCCATGAGCACCGCATTACCCAATTCGCGAAACCGTATCAGCAGTTCCTCGCGGGGTGCATGCCCTTGTACCAGCAGCGGGAAATCCAGTTCTTCGGCCAGCAGCGCCGCTGCTTCCTCAAGCGCCCGATGACTGGTAAAAAGCAGAAAGGCCCGGCCCGCGGAAGCTCGAACTAACGGCAGCGCCTCTTGCACCACGCGCGCGGTGTAATCGTCTGCCGATGGCTGGGGCATAGCATCCGGAATGAAGAGCCGGGACTGGCGCGCAAAATCAAAGGGACTGGACAGCCGCAGCGTGGTCGCCTGATCAATACCGACGCGGTGCTGAAAATGCGCAAAGTCCTCCCCCACCGCCAGCGTCGCCGAAGTAAAAATCCACGCGCAGGGCCGGGATGCCATGATGTTACGGATCTCGTCGGCAACATCGAATGGGGTCAAATTCAAAGTGAAACCCTGCTTGCTCACTTCCACCCAGCGCAAGCCTGCCGCAGCATCCTCGTCCCCCAACTGGGCCAGGCCCGCCAGGCACTCGTTAATGCGCCGCCGGCAGCTTTCCAGACCTTTGTGCTCTTCACTGGCGATGTCACCAATAGCCTGATCGCACTCGTAGAGGCGTCTGGCCAGTTGGTCCATGGCGGCCGGCGTATCACCGGAGGTTTCATCCAGCCGCCGCCGACCGCTGCCAGCGCCCAGCGCGAGGCGCAGTTCCTTCAAGCCCTGGTCCAGCTGCTCGGCACGGCTGCGCACTGCAGACGCCTGAGGCAAATGCGCTGACTCCACAATCAAATCGCGCGCCAGTTCACTGACCCGCCGGCTGCCGAGGGCTACCCCAAAGAAACGGGCTGCCGTATCGGGCAACTGGTGAGCTTCGTCGATGATGACGGCGTCCGCACCCGGCAACAGTTCCCCGAAACCACTTTCTTTGAGTGTAAGGTCGGCCATCAGCAAGTGATGGTTCACCACCACCGTGTCAGCGGCCTGGGCCTCGCGGCGCGCTCGCACGACATGACACTGGTCAAAAAATTCACAGGCCTGGCCCAGACAATTTTCCGCCGTGGAGGTTACCCGCGGCCAGATTGCCGCGCGCTCCGGCACGTTGCTTACTTCACTGATATCACCTGCTGTCGTGGCGCTGGCCCAACGCTCTATGCGCCGCAGCTGCCGTCGCTGGGTTGGGGTAAGCCTCGGGTCCGCGCTGGCGGTATCCAGGCGGTGCAGGCAGAGATAATTGGCGCGCCCTTTCAGCAGCGCCACCTTGCCGGGCCTTCCCAGGGCACCGGCCACCAGCGGCAGATCGCGGTTGAACAGCTGGTCCTGCAACGTGCGGGTACCGGTGGAGATGGCGATCTGTCGGGCGCTCAGCAAGGCAGGTACCAGGTATGCGAAAGTCTTGCCCGTGCCGGTGCCTGCTTCGACCAGCAGCGTCTCGTGCCCTGCCAGCGCAGCGCTGACTGCCCGGGCCATGGTGAGCTGCTCCGCGCGCGGGCGATAGTCGTCAATTTGTGCCGCCAGCGGACCGTTGGCGGCAAACAGTTCTGTCAGCTCATCCACCGCCTGACCCCTTCACAAGCCCTGTGTCCTGGCTGCCAACGCGAGCTGCTCCGCCACCCTGGCCAGGTCATCATCATTACCCGCCAGTCGCCGGGCCCGGTCAGCGAACTGCGCCGCCGCCGCAAAATCGCCCATGTCGTATCGCACCCGTGCTAGCTCCAGCCATAGTTCAGCACCCCGGGGCTCGATTCTGAGGGCGCGCTCCAGCTTCACGGCCGCCAGTTCATGCTGCCCCTCAGCGCGTAAAGCGCGCGCCTGTCCCAGCAATGCATCGACGGCCGGTGATGATTGCCGCTGGCGACTCTGAGGCAGCGGCGACTCGGGTTCCCCAAGCTCCGCGCCCTGATCTTTGGACGACGCCTCCTCTGGTTCCCCCATGCCGATGGGCACAGCCGAGCAACCAGCCAGGCCGGCGCAAAAAACCCAAATCCCAACAAGCGCTACAAATCTCATCCGATCTTGTTCCTGAACCAGTCCAGGGCCCGCTCGCCGAGGCCACGTTCGTTGCCCGGCTCGCAGCCGGGTTCGGGCGCCAGCTCCGCATCCAGGGGCAGCGGCACCGGTACAGTGTCACCGCAACCGGGCTCGGATTCCAAGCCGGACTGGTAATTGATCCAGGTCGCACGCAAACCGCCATCAAGATCCAGAGTCAGCGAGCGCGATGGCAGCTGGGCAAAGAGGTCGCCCCAGGCCGCCAGCGCACCGGCCGCTCCGCTGAGCCCAGCCGGCTGGTTATCGTCTCGGCCAATCCACACGACGGCCAGGTGCTCGGCGCTGAAACCGGCGAACCAGCTGTCGCGCAACTCATCGGTGGTGCCGGTCTTGCCCGCCACCTCCATGCCGCTGGTCAGGCGCTGCCGTACGCTGCGCCCGGTGCCGCGACGCATGGCCATGAGCAAGCCTGCATTCACCTGGGTTACCTGCGCAGCGTCCGCCACCTGCTTCAATTCGAGGGGATAGCGGCTGACCGGTTCACCCCGGGCGTCGGTGATGAACCGGACAGCCTTGAGAGGGGTGAAGGCCCCGGATGTCGCAAAACTGTTGTAAACCTGTGCCACCTCGAAAGGACTCATGGCCACGGCGCCCAGCAGCACCGAAGGGTACGGTGTCAGTTCGCGCGCCAGGCCGAATTTCTGCAGCACATCCGTCACCCGTTCTACGCCAGTCGCCATGCCAACCCGTACCGCCGGCAGATTGCGTGATTCGGCCAGTGCCCGCACCAACGGCATGGTGCCCAGGAATTGGTCGTCGTAATTTTTCGGTGACCACTGTTGGGCGTCCGGCAATGCCACGGTGACGGATGCGTCTTCCACCGGCGAGGCCAGGTGGTAACGACCACTTTCCAAGGCGGCCAGGTACACGAAGGGTTTAATAAGGGAGCCGATGGGTCGTTGCGCATCCAGCACACGGTTGAAGCCATCGAAGGCGGGATCCCGGCCGCCTACCGCTGCCAGCACTTCCGCACCATCGGTACTGGTCACGATCATGGCGCCCTGCAGGCCCTCGCCCACGCCCTGCTCCAGAGATGCGATGCGTCCTGCAAGCGCGCTTTCGGCACGGCGCTGAATCTCGGGATCCAGCGTAGTGAAAATTTGCAGTCCCTCGCCGGCAAGATCGGCGCGCGCAAAATCCCGCACCAGCTGTTGCCGAACCAGGGTCATGAACGCCGGATAATAACTGGCGCCGCGCACCGGTTTCTCAGCCAGGCCGAAATCCTGTCGCTTTTGCTGCTGTGCCTGGTGCGCGCTGAGCGCGCCCGAGGCCTGCATCGCATCGATAACCTGGTCGCGACGTTGCCGCGCACGCTGAGGATGACGCCGCGGGTCGTAGTAGGACGGACCCTTGACCATCGCTACCAGCAAGGCCAGCTGGTGGGCTTCCAACTCGCCGAGGGGCCGACCGAAATGGTAGCGGCTACCCATGGCAAAACCGTGTATCGCACGGGGACCGTCCTGGCCCAGGAAGATCTCGTTGATATAGGCATTCAGCAGCGAAGCTTTGTCGTAGCGGCGCTCCAGCAACAACGCCATCACCGCCTCCGTCAGCTTGCGCCTGATGGTTCGCTCGTTGCTCAGGAAATAACTCTTGACCAGCTGCTGGGTTAATGTGCTGCCGCCCTGGCGCAGTTCGCCGCTCTTCAGGTTGACCCAGGCAGCGCGCGCGATGACCTTGAAATCCAGCCCGTGATGCTCCTCGAAGCGCCGATCCTCAATGGCCAGCAGAGCGGTGACCAGCAGCGGTGGTACGGCCTCCGGAGGGGTCACCAGCCGGTCTTCCACAACGCCCGGAAACAGGCTCCCCACCAGCAACGGATCCAGCCGCAATATGGCCAGGGGCTGGCGCTGAGCCCCATCCGTCAACCGACTGACGTACCCGTTTGAAAAACGCACGAAGGCCCCCTGGGCGCCGGCCTCCCCATCCCAGAATCGAAACGGCCGCGTGGTGAGCTCAATGGCGTTGCGGCTGCGGGCATAGGTGCCCGGCTCCGTGGCCCGGCTGCGCTTGCGATAGCCCAGCTGCACCAGGGCTCGCTCCAGGTCCGGGGCACTCAATGCACGCCCCTCATAGATCTCCAGCGGCTGGGCAAAGACATGTGCCGGTACGTCCCAGCGGCGTCCCTCGAAGGCCCGGGTAATGGTGCGGTCCAGGTGCCAGACACCAAGCCCCGCCGCCATGACGATGCCAAGCAAGAATCCCGCTGCCAGCTGCCGCAGGCGCCGCCGGGCTCCTGGCCGGGTTCGCGACGAGGCCTTCCGCTTGCCGGACTTTTGTTTAGTTTTCTTGGACTTGGAGGCTTTTATTGAAACAGATTGCGAAACTTTGCGCCGCCGTTTTGCGGGCCCCCGGCGAGGCTTTTTGGCCATCCGGCGAGGTTAGCACGCCGGCTTGATATCCCCTAGCCATGCGGCATTCAGGGGCAGCCAAAAATTTTTCCGCGGCAAGCATTGACAAACAGTCGGCCAGCTACTATTGTGCATTGCAACAGAGTTATTGCAATGCAACAAAAGCGCCGGCAACCTCCTTTGAGGCCCGGCCAATGCGAGGACAACACCATGTTGAATCAAGTGAACAAACTGGCTTATGAAACTGTGAATCAGGCGATGATCGTGGCAGACACGGTCGTAGGCGTCAGCCGTGCCGCGGCCCAGGGCACCGCCCAGCTGATGGTCAAGGTCAAGAAACCCCTGCGCGATGCCGCCGATACCGGCGTGCGTCTCAATCGCATCAGCCACAAGAGCGTGGAAAAACTGGTGCGGGTCCAGGCCAAAGCGATAGAGCGCTCCGTGGACGCGGGCGCCGCGCGGCTGGAACTTGCCGCCCGGGCACCGTCGCTGCAGGCCCTGGTCAAGGAGCAGGTGGCGTTGTTGCCAGAGACTCGCAAGCGTCTTTCGGGCAACTTTAAAGAAGCCTGGCAGGTACTGGT
>JBFIQI010000029.1:0-19766 GCA_041609715.1 Gammaproteobacteria bacterium | reverse complement strand
CTCCAGGTTGGTCACCAGTTTCAGGCGGGTGGTGCCCGCCGGCAGCGCTTGCAGGGGCAGACTCATGCGCCGGGGCATGCCTGCCGGGTAGCCAAATCCGGCGGCAAACAGCTGCCACTCACCATCGGCGGTCGCGGTCCACAGGCTGGGCGCCCGGAAGTCCGCGCCCGCCTGCCAGGCCGCAAATCCGGTTTGTGAATAGGGATATTCCACCCACCCGTCCAGCACCAGCCAGGGTCGCCGCTGGCCATCGGCCAGTTCGGCCGGGAATTGGAGCTCCAGGGCGTGCTCGCCGGCCAGCCTGCCAATAAAACGGCGATCCCTTTCACCCACCGGTGCCGCCTGCCCGTCCACCGCCCGCAGGCTGGCCAGCACATCTTCGCCTCGCTCGTTGCGGGCTCTTGTGGGCAGCCAGGCTTCTCTAAAGTACACGGGTCGCCCGCTGGGCATGGGTTCCGCCAGGCCCATGCGCTCGTCCAGCACCATGTCCCAGCCCGCCGGCAAATCGTAGGCGCGCAGGTACACCGCATCCAGGTAAGCCACCTCCTCCATGGGTTCGGTAATCTTCAGCCGCAAGACGCCTGCTTGCGCCGCCAGGCTGCCCGGAGGCAACAGGAAGTTCTCCCGGGGCCGCGGCTCGGCGTACTGGCCGAAGCCCGTATTGAAACCCAGCCCGCCCACGCCCAGCAGGTCACTGACAAAGCCGAAACTTTCCCCGTTCCAGGCGAACAGCACGGGACAGCTGGAGAGTTGCCGCTGGGTTTCGGTAATGCGATGCAACTGCCCCGGCGACAGCCCCAGTTCGGTCTGAAAGACGCCGTCCGACCAGGTCATGGCCACGTAGTCCGCCTGGGGATAACCGCCAAGACCCGCGAACAGGGGTTGCAGGCTCTGGCCCGGTCCGGCGTGCTGGCGCAGTGTGGTGTACGAACTCCAGCGCGAGTCGACGCGCAAGTCCACGCGGGTACCGATTCCCGAGGCATTGGAGCGCATCGAATCCGCTTTTTCCTCCAGCCCTGTGAAGGTGATTCCCATGAAGGGGTAGCGGCCCGGACCCGGGCGCCACAGGACCGGAGCGTTGTCGTCAACTGCCGCCAGCACCGATGGTCCGCCCGGCAATTCGCCGTTGAGAATCAGCCAGTGGCCGGCTGCGGCCATCTTGCCGGTGAACACGGGTTCCAGGCCGTTAGCGTCGATGCGCGCAAGCTGCCAGCCGTCGGGCAGCGTGTACAGCAGTTCCTGGCGACCATCCCCATCCATGTCGGCAAGCGCCAGCTGGGCATGCTCGCCCCCTGCCGCCGTCCCGGCCGGCGACAGGCGGGTTTTCTGCCAGTCCGATCCGGCCAGCTTCTCGAATCGAAACAGGGAGCCATCCGGAGCTTGGCCATAAATTTCGGTTTGGCCGTCAGCGTCCACGTCACCCGCGACGGCGCTCGCCAGCGGCTGCTCCCGCAATGCCAGCATGTCGTCCGCGGCTCGATAGGACCAAAGGCGATCGTTGCGGAACACGTCATGGGGTGGCGTGGCATAAACCACCAGCAGATCCACGTCGCGATCACTGTCGATGTCCGTTGCCACCAGCGCGCGAACCTGTCGCTGCGGACGCGCCAGTTCCTGGCTGGCTGCCAGCGGCCGGAAACTGCCGTCCAGATTGTTGTTCAGTAGCTCGATGGGGCTGTCGGCATTGATCAGCAAGATATCGAGGTCGCCGTCATGGTCGGCATCCAGCAGAGCACCATCCCGCGAATCGCGGTTACCGCCAGCAGTCTGGGAAATGGCCGTGACATCGACCCATTCATTGGCAGCGCGTTGTCGCCACAGCTGGTTGGGTCCCGCGCGCAGCAGATAAACGTCCACCAGACCGTCATTGTCGATATCGCCCCACAATGCGCCGCGAACCTTGTCGATTCCGGATAACGGGTGCTCCGGCTGCGGTACAAATGTGGCAACACCCTGGCCCACGGCCAGCAGGCTGCCTGCGGGCGTGCGCGGCAGCAACAGATCGAGCACGCCATCGCCGTTGGCATCCGCAACGCTCATACCCGTGGCGTGAGCCTCCAAAACCACCGGCAACTCGCCGGGCACCGCGGCTGGCAGGAACAAATCGCCCGAAGGCCTTTGAACGGTCGGCGGTGGCACCCGGTCGACGACCTGGGCGGCCCCTTTTTCACCCATGCGCGTGTATTTGAATTCGGCAAGCCGCGCCTGGGGATTGCTGGCCAGGCGCTGAAATTCACCCAACATGGCCCGCGCTTCGTCACGGCGCTGCAGGCGCTGCAAGGCCTGGAAAGCGCCGTAATAGGCGCTGCGCAGATAGGGATCCAGCTCCATGGCTCGCTGGTAGAGCGCGAGCGCCTGCTCGGTGGCACCCGTCTGGGCATGACAAAGGGCCGCGTAATAAGACGCGTAAGCGTCCAACGGGTCCTGCAAAGCCACAAAGCCAAAATGTTCCAGGGCTGCGGCACATTCGCCGGCATTGAGCTGCAGCAGCCCGGCCACGTAACGCGCCCGCAGGTGCCCGGGATCGGCGGCGATTACCCGATCCACAATGGCCAATGCCGTCTGTTCATCACCGGTTTGCTGTCGGTTCAGCGTGGCAATTGCCAGATTCACGTGTACGTCGTGCCAGTCGGGATGCTCTTGGGCAAGCCGTTCGAAGACCTGGCGCGCAGCCTCGTAATCGAAATAGCCCATCAGGCCAACGCCTCGATTGTTGGCTGCGATGTCTTGTTCGGCGGGCTGGAAAGCTTGCTGGCCTCCGCCGCAGCCTGTCAGGATCAGCAAGCCGGTCAGCAACAGGGTGCGAAGCAAGACCAAACTGTTCATGACTGTTTGTCCTGTGAGTTGCGGATGCGCGCACGCAGAGAATCCGGTTGCAGCGGATGGTCTGACGGTGCAGCACGTTGCAGCCGTGGTTTGTCGAGGTAATCGTAAGCCTCGGAACGCAACTGATTTCGCATGTCATGACCGAGACGACGCTGGCGCTCCGCGCGCAGGTTTTGAATATCAATGGGCGCCACCACGACTTTTTCGCCGGGACCCGGATCCGCCTGGGCCAGAATCCTGCCATCGAAATCCACCACCATGCTGCCGCCCGGCCAACTGAACGGCGGATAGTTTTTCAGGCTCGCACCCTGATTGGCGGCTACGACAAAAGCGGTGTTTTCGGCAGCGCGGGCACGATTGAACAGCGTCCACCAGTCCATGGGCGGGGTCGCACCCCAGGGATCCATGTAGGCCGAGAGCCGAATCAGAATTTCAGCGCCATTAAAAGTCAGCTGGCGAGTGACCTCTGGAAACAGCCAGTCATAACAAATAGCGACGCCCAGTTTACCCAGTTCCGTATCCGCGACCGGGAACAGCTCCGCTGGGTAATCCGCAATGTCGTGGGGACTGGTGTGCACTTCCCAGGGAATCCAGGGATTCACCTTGCGGTACTTCAGCAGGATGCCATCGGGGCCTACCAGGACGGTGCTGTTGAATACCTTGTCCGGATAAGCACTGTCGCGTTCGAGGAATGTGCCGGTCTGGATGTAGCAGCCGTATTTGCTGGCCAGCCGCTGGTAAGCATCGGTATGTTCGTTGGGTAATTCCACCGCCAGTTTGTCGAGTAAGGCGCGGGCGGTATCGTAAGCCGGCACCGCGTGAGCGAATTCCGGAAACACCAGCAGGCGCACATCGAAAAAAGGTTCATAACCGACGATGGTCTGCTCAATGATCTCGCACATGCGACGAGTGCGTTCACCGATCTCGCTGCGATGGGCGGGACTCGGGAAATCAGTCTGGCATGCTGCGGCGTAAAAGAGATCAGGCATTGATCATGGATTATACGGAGAATTGCAGCTTCGGGGTGGCTGGTCAGCTGCCGGCAATAGTCAGATTGTCCAACAAAACTGAACCACTGCGAATGGTGCTGCGCGTGTCGATGTCGCGGCCGATCGCCCTGATATTGGCAAACATGTCCCGCAAGTTGCCGGCTATGGTGACTTCTTCCACCGGCTGCACAATTTTGCCGCCCTCGACCCAGAAGCCGGTCGCGCCCCGTGAATAGTCGCCGGTCACCATGTTAACGCCATGCCCCATCAGTTCGGTCACCACGAAGCCGGTATCCATCATGCGGACAAGTCCGTCAAAGTCGAGTTCGCCGGGCTGTACCAGCAGGTTATGAATTCCGCCCGCGTTGCCAGTGGTAGCGAGGCCCAGCCGGCGCGCGGAATACGTGGATAACACGTAGCCGGTGAGCACGCCCGCATCTACCAGTTCACGATCGGCGGTGGCAACACCCTCACGATCATAGGGCCGGCTGCCAAATCCCCGGGGCACGTGCGGGCGCTCCGCCAGAGTTACGAATTCGGGAAAAAGCGACTCGTCCCTGGCATCCAGCAAAAACGACGCGCGCCGGTACTGGGCGCTGCCGCTGATGGCTGAAACCAGGTGCGAGAATAGCCCCCTGGCCAGCTCCGCGGGAAAAATGACCGGTGCCGAACGGGTTTTGATTTTACTGGCGCCGAGGCGCGCCACTGTCCGGCGCGCAGCAATTCGGCCAACCTCCCCCGGATCTTGAAGTTCGTCAGCATGTCGTGCTGCCGTATACCAGTAATCGCGCTGCATGCCATCGCCCGAGCCTGCCAGCACCGCACAACCGATACTGTGGCTGGTCGTCGGATAGCCGCCCACAAAACCGTGGCTGTTGCCGTAAACCCGTAAGGCCTGGTGACGGCTGACCGACGCGCCCTCGGAGTTATTGATTCGCGGGTCGTAGGCGCGGGCCGCATCCTCGCACTCGCGGGCGATATCGATGGCGGCTTCAGGCGTCAGGTTCCAGGGCGCGCATAAGTCCAGGTCCGGTATTTCCCGCGCCATGCGATCGGCATCGGCCAGGCCGGCACAGGGATCCTCGGCGGTGAAGCGCGCAATGCTACAGGCCTTGGCCACCGTTTCCCGGATAGCCTGTTGTCCCAGGTCGGCGGTGCTGGCGGCCCCCTTGCGCTGGCCGAAATAAACAGTGACGCCGAGACCGCGGTCCCTTTGATACTCGATGGTCTCCACCTCGCCTAGGCGCACGGTGACCGTTAAACCCTCGTCCACACTGACGCCGGCCGCGGCCTGGGTGGCACCCTGTGCGCGCGCTTCCCCGAGGATCTGCGACAGGAGTGCCTCGAGCCGTTCGCGGCCCGGACTCAGCTCTGGGTGGGAGACTTGCTTCATCGACATCCGGGTGGCTGGCGTGGACGCGGCATTCTACCTGTGCGCGCCGAACCAGAACACCCTGCATGTTACACTTGCCGCCTTTTTAAACAGCTAAAACAAGCATGAAAACGCTGTCTCTCATCCGCAATGCAAAGTTGTTTGCGCCTGCACCCCAGGGTCTCAAGCATCTGGTAATCGGTGGTGAAAAAATTCTCTGGATCGGCGATACCGTACCCGCCTTACCTTCCGATACGCCCACTGTGGATCTTGAAGGCCGCTACCTGGTGCCGGGGTTTATCGACGCCCATGTGCACCTCACCGGCGGCGGCGGCGAAAGCGGCTTCGCCACCCGCGTGCCCGCTCCCGGCCTGTCCGTTTACACCAGTGCCGGCGTGACCAGCGTTGTTGGCGTGCTGGGCACGGATGACTCAACCCGCAGCACCAGGGAACTGGTGGCGAGGGCTTATGCCCTGCGCGCCGAGGGCCTGTCAGCCTGGTGCCACAGCGGCGGTTATCACCTGCCTCCCGTTACGCTGAGCGGGAGCGTCCGTGATGATGTGGTGTTCGTGGACCCGGTGATCGGTGTTGGCGAAGTGGCCATCAGCGATCATCGCTCCAGTCAGCCGACTCTGGACGAACTGCTGCGATTGGCCAGCGAGGTGCATGTGGCCGGCCTAATCAGCGGCAAGGCCGGCATACTGCATATTCATGTAGGTGACGGCGAGCGAGGTCTTGAAATGCTGCGCGCGGCGCTGGCAAGCAGTGAATTGCCAGCCCGGGTATTCAACCCGACCCATGTGAACCGCCGCCGGCCGTTGTTCGACGAAGCCCTGGACCTGGCACACAGGGGCTGCAGCATCGACCTAACGGCCTTCCCGGTCGAAGCTGGCGAGGATGCCTGGTGGGCTGATGAGGGACTGGTGCGCTACCTGGAAAACGGCGCGCCCGCCGAGAACATCACCGTCAGTTCAGACGGTGGCGGCTGCCTGCCAGTATTCAATGAACAGGGAGAGATGCTCAGCATGGAGATCGGCCGGCCAGGCGCACTGCAAGACATGCTGCGGCGCGCCTGCAACCGCGGCCTGGCGCTGGAACAAGTGCTGCCCGCCATCACCAGCAATCCTGCGCGGCTGTTGCGCCTGTCGGGCAAGGGTCGGGTCGAGACCGGTTGCGATGCCGACCTGGTGGTACTGGACCAAGCGCTCGCCATCACCGACGTAATGGCCCGTGGGCGATGGCATGTCCTGGATGGCCGCCAGCAGATCAGCGGGACTTTCGAAGCCGGACCCAGCGAGGAGTCTAACTGAATGTGTCCATCACCCGATCATCCGAAGAACGAGCGCGGCTTCATCGTGCCCATCGGTGGCGCCGAGGAAAAATTTAACAATCCGGAAATTCTGCAGCGCTTTGTGGATTTATGTGGCGGTCGCAATGCGGAGATTGCCATCATCCCCACGGCCTCACAGCGCGCCGATACCGGGCGCCGTTATGAGCGGCTGTTCCGACGCCTCGGGGCCGACCACGCTCACATTCTGCCCATTGAAACCCGGGCGGAATGCGATCTGCAGGAACACCGCGACGCCATCGATCGCTCTGACGGCGTTTTCATGACCGGCGGCAACCAGCTGCGCCTGTCCACCACCCTGGGCGGCACCGGCGTTGCCCAGGCCATCCGCAGGCGCAACGCCGCCGGCATGCACGTGGCCGGCACTTCTGCGGGCGCAGCATTCATGCCCGAGCACATGATCGCAGGCGGTCTTGAGGGCAGCACGCCGAGCCCCAACATGGTTACCCTGGCTCCGGGCCTGGGGCTGACGAATAATTTCATCATCGACCAACATTTTCGTCAGCGCGATCGTCTTGGCCGGCTGCTGACCGCGCTGGCTTACAACCCTTTTGCAGTTGGCATAGGGCTGGACGAGGATACTGCCGCCTTTATCCGGCCGGGAGACTCGCTCGAGGTCGTGGGCAGCGGCGGGATTACCATTGTGGATCCCTCGGAGCTACAGCACTCCTCCATGGCCAAAGCCCGCCGCGATCAGCCGGTCAGCCTGATCGGCGTGCGGCTGCATATACTGGTTGCCGGCGGCCATTTCGACATCGCCAGCCGCGTCGCCAGCGTTGCGGCAGATGCCGTTGAGCCGCGCGGAGAAAAGGCATGAAAATAATTGAAACCAACGTCTATGTAGGGCCCAACATTTATGCGCGCTTCCCGGTCATCCGCCATGTACTGGATCTCGGGCAGCTGGAAGCCTGGCCCACTGCGCGACTTGGTGAGGCGTACGTAAATCGCCTGCTGGATATGCTGCCGGGGCTGCACGAGCATGGCTGCTCGTACCAGGAACCAGGAGGTTTCGTTCGACGCATGTGCGAAGACCAGGGCACCTGGCTGGGACACGTGATGGAGCATGTCGCCATCGAGCTGCAAAACGTTGCCGGATCTGACGTCAGTTTCGGCCGAACGCGCTCGCTGGACGGCCGGCCCGGGCACTACAACATGGTGTTCGAATACCATGATGAAGCGGTGGGGCGGGAAGCCAGTCGAATTGCCCTGGAAATTCTGCATTATCTTTTGCCAGTCGAGCTGCGACCGGGCGGCTTACCCGGTGACGATTGGGATTTTGAAGCCGAACGCGACCAGTTCATCAAGTACGCACAGAAGCGGGAACTCGGCCCCAGTACCGCCTCCCTGGCCCGGGCCGCCGAAAGTCGCGGCATCCCGTGGATCCGCCTTAACCGTTACAGCCTGCTGCAGCTGGGCCACGGACGTTATCAAAAGCGCATCCAGGCAACCGTTACCGGCAACACCTCCAATATCGGCGTCGAACTCGCATCCGACAAGGAAGAAACCAACGCCATTCTCAGAGATTTGGGCTTGCCGGTGCCGCGCCAGATCATGGTACAGAGCCAACAGCGGGCAATTCGAGCTGCCAACCGCATCGGTTTTCCAGTGGTATTGAAACCGCTGTCTGGCAACCACGGACGTGGCGTTTCGATCAACCTGGTTAACGACGAGCAGGTCGGTGTCGCTTTCGAAAAAGCACGGGAGCACGGCCGTACTATCGTCGTGGAGTCATACCTGGAAGGCATGGACCACCGGATCCTGGTGGTGGATGGCAAGGTGGTGGCGGCCGCCAAACGAGTACCCGGCCATGTCGTGGGTGACGGTGTCTCCAGCATCGAGGCGCTGGTGGAACAGATCAACCAGGATCCGCGTCGCGGCGTCGGCCATGAAAAAGTACTGACCCGGCTGGAATTCGATCACCAGGCGGAGCGACTGTTGCAGCAGCTGGGCTACGATCGCCAGACGGTTCCGGCCAAAGACGAGGTCGTGTATCTGCGCTCCACCGCCAATCTGTCTACCGGCGGGACCGCAATAGATGTCACCGACAGTATCCATCCTGACAACCAGGAAATGGCCATCAGGGCCATCATGGCCATCGGTCTGGATGTCGGAGGCGTGGATTTCATCACCACCGATATCAGCGAGTCCTACCGGGTAACGGGCGGGGGCATCTGCGAAGTCAATGCCGGGCCCGGTTTTCGCATGCATGTCGCGCCCAGTGAAGGCCAGCCCCGGGACGTTGCCGGGCCGGTGGTCGACATGCTGTTCCCGGCTGGCTCGCCCAGCCGCATACCCATTGCCGCGGTCACCGGTACCAACGGCAAAACCACCACCGCGCGCATGCTGGCACATATCCTGAAAATGAAGGGGCATGTGGTTGGCATGACCACCACGGACGGTGTCTATATCGACGGCCAGCTGTCAGTCGAGGGTGATATGACCGGGCCGGTCTCGGCGCGCATGATTCTGCGCGATCCCATGATCGATGCGGCCGTGCTCGAGACTGCAAGGGGCGGCATGTTGCGTAGCGGACTGGGTTTCATGGAGTGCAACGTGGCCTGCTGTCTGAACGTTGCCTCTGATCACCTCGGCATGAAGGGGATCGACACCCTGGACCAGCTGGCAGAACTCAAGCGCGTGCCGATAGAGGTCGCGCAGGACGCTGCCATTCTCAACGCCGACGACACGCGCTGTTTGCAGATGGCTGATTACACCGATGCCCAGCATGTCTGCTACGTCACCATGAATCCCGGGCATCCCCTGGTCAAAGAGCATATCCAGGCCGGCGGTCGCGCCGTGGTGCTGGAACAGGGCATGAACGGTTACATGATCACCATTTACGACAACATGCGCCATATCCCCCTGATGTGGACGCACCTGATCCCCGCAACCCTTGAGGGACGCGCAACCCACAACGTGCAAAACGCCATGTTTGCAGCCGCCATGGCCTACAACATGGATGTGAGTCTGGAACACATCATGCAGGGCCTGCGCACCTTTGGCAGCAATTTTTTCCAGGCGCCCGGGCGTATGAACGTCTTCGATGAACACCCTTTCAAGGTCATCCTGGATTACGCCCATAACCCGGCGGCCGTTAGAGCCATGTGCAGCGTTATCGATCGCCTGGATGTAGTGGGCCAGCGCATCGTGGTGCTGGCCGCACCGGGTGATCGCCGCGACGAGGATGTCAGGGAGATCGCTGCCGCCGCAGCCGGGCATTTCGACACCTACATCTGTCGGCGCGATGACTATCGCCGGGGGCGGGGCGATGAAGAAATACCCGCGATGCTACGCACCGAGTTGCTGGCTGCCGGCGTCAGCGCTGACAGCATCCACCTGATCCCGGACGAACAGGAAGCAACCCAGCGGGCACTGGAGCTCGCGGGACCAGGTGATGTGGTGCTCGTGCTTGGTGACCAGATCAAGCGCTGCTGGAAACAGATTATTTACTTCAAGTCTGGCGAGCATGCCCGTGAAGACGCCTCCGCAGGGCCGAGGCAATCTCCGCCCATGGAAGTGCCGGGCTTTGAACTGCCTGATGACCTGGAGATCATCCGTGACGAGCGTGGCGTTCGTATCGCCCGCGAAGAAGCGGACTGAGCGGACCACCGCGTGGAATTGCTGGACTGCCGGCGACTCACCGGACCCAACGTTATCTGGGACCGGGCAGGCGCGGTGCTGGACATCGCCTGTGACGATGACGAGGCCGGCGAACTTATCGCGCGACTTGCCACCATCATCGAAAGTCTCCTGGAATCCCTGGGCTGGCAGTCCGAAAGCTGCGCAGCCCGCAAGTGCAGCGGTGGTTTCAGCCTGGCGATCTCAGCGCCTGCGGACGCGCTGTACGCGGCCACCGAAGTGCTGGAAGCAGCCTGGGACGTCCTGGCCGGCCGGCGGAGGCAGGACCCGGGTCTGGCCGACACGCTGCGGACAGCCATCCACAATGAGCAGAATCCGCGCCTGCTGGAACTGCTGCGGACCGCCCGGGAGCACCGCGTCACCGTCCTCAGCGATGACGATGAAGTCTCGCTGGGCCTGGGCCGCCATTCCCGCAGCTGGCCGGTTCGCTCGGCCCCCTTGCCGGCTGAACTCGATTGGGAAACTTTCAAGGCGATACCGGTGGGACTCATTACGGGGACTAACGGGAAAACAACCTCATCACGTCTGGTTGCCAACATGATGGCAGCGGCGGGCAAAATCTGCGGCCTGACTTCCACGGACTGGATGGCCGTTGGCGGCGAGATTATTGATAAAGGTGACTACGCGGGTCCCGGAGGCGCACGCAGGGTTCTCAGAGATAGGCGGGTTGAAGTGGCTGTGCTGGAGACCGCGCGTGGCGGATTGCTGCGGCGCGGGCTGGCCCTGGAACACGCTGATGCCGCCCTCATTACCAATATTTCCGAGGACCATCTGGGTGATTTTGGTTCCCGCAGTCTCAATGAGTTACTGGAGATCAAGTGGGTCGTAACCCGGGCGCTGAATGCAACGGGTACGCTGGTGCTGAATGCAGAGGATCCCTTGCTGGTAGCCCGGGCCGCCAAGGCCCGAACCGCCCTGTGTTATTTCAGTCCCGACCCTGACAACAGGGTACTTCGGCAGCACATCGCTGCTGGCGGCGCCGCTTGCACGGTTATCGATGGTGAGTTTGCCTTTCGCAGTGACGGCCAGTGGCGCTGCCTTCTGCCCATTAGCCAGGCACCCATCACCTTCGATGGTGCCGCCCGGCACAATGTTGCCAACGCGCTGGGCGCCATCGGGCTGGCCAGGGCCCTGGGCATCGATGACGAATCTGTTCGCCTGGGCCTGCGCTCGACACGGCGCGGTGACAATCCGGGGCGCTGTAACCTGTACAGGGTCGACGGCATCAAGGTGCTGGTCGATTTCGCCCACAACGTAGATGCGATGCGCGCATTATTTCACCTGGCGCGACATTTGCAGGCCAGACGTCGGATTCTGTGTTTCGGTCAGGCGGGTGACAGGCCCGACAATGCCATTGCAGACCTCGCCGCAAGCGCCTGGCGCATTGGTCTGCACCGGGTCATTATTTCTGAACTCGAAAAGTATTACCGGGGTCGGGAACCCGGCGAGGTATTCGACATTATGGCTCGGGCCCTGCGGGCAGCAGGTGCCGACGACAGCCAGATCGCCCATTGTCCCGACGAAATGTCGTCCCTGCACCACGCGCTCGAGCATGCCAGGCCAGGCGACCTCGTCATCATGCTGGCACTGGCAGACTCGGGAGAGATTCGCACCTGGCTAAAAGACAAGGAGCAACATGATGTCAGCATCCGCTGATCAAGACATTCAGGATTTTGTGCGAGCCCAGTTCCCCACACTGAAGTCCGACTGGATCTTCATGGATAACGCCGGCGGGTCGCTGCCCCTGGCACGTGTGATAGAGCGCGCGGCCCGTTACCTGAGTGAGTGCCCGGTGCAACTGGGAGCCAGCTACGCAATATCGGAGCTGGCACAGGCACGCCTGGACGAGGCCACCGACGCACTGGCGCGCTTTACCAACGCGCGCCACCCGTCCGAGGTCATTGTAGGGCCCTCCACCAGCGCGCTGCTCTCGCGATTATCCCGGGCCATGTTGCCGCTGTTGTCTCCCGGCGATGAAATCGTTGTTACCAACGTAGACCACGAGGCCAACATCAGTCCCTGGCGGCGTCTCGAGCGTCACGGCATGGTGCTGCGAACCTGGGAACTGAATCGCGACAGCCTGCGCCTGGAGCTGGACGATCTCGCACCCCTGATGAGCGAGCGCACGCGGCTGGTGTGCTTCACTCACACTTCCAACATTCTGGGCAGCATAGAACCCGTCAAAGAGATTACTGATTTTGTGCACGCCCACAACGCGCGGGTATGCGTTGACGGTGTTGCTTATGCACCGCATCACCGCATCGACGTGCAGGCCTGGGGTGTGGACTATTACACTTTCAGTTTGTACAAAGTTTACGGTCCGCACCAGGCGGTAATGATCGGCAAGCGCGACCAACTCGAAGCGCTGGACAATATTAATCATTATTTTTTTGCGCCGGGAGATGTGCCTCACAAATTGCAGCCCGGGGGCATGAACTATGAACTCGCTTACGCCAGCGGCGGCATTCCGGACTATTACCTGGAGCTGGGAGCGCGCGCCGGTGCCGCCGCCGACGCCAGTGACAAGGACAAGTTCGAACACGCCACGCGGTGGATGAGCCGCCACGAAGAATCCCTGGCCCGACCGCTGCTCGAATACCTTGAGCAGCGCCCCGATACTCGCATCATTGGCGAGTCGTCGCCTTCGGCTACCGTTCGGACTCCTACAATTTCCTTTGTCTTCAACGAGCGCAACTCGGCAGGCATTCCCGCGTATACCGACCGCCATGGCATCGCCATTCGCTGGGGTCACTTCTATGCGCCGCGTCTGATCGAATATCTGGGGCTGGCGCCCCAGAGCGGCGTGGTGCGGGCATCACTGGTGCACTACAACCAGCTCAGTGAGGTCGAACGGCTGGTTGCAGTACTGGACGGATTGCCGTGAGCGACAGCAGCCAGCAAGCGCCCAGCAAGTCCCAGCTGAAACGCGAAAGTCATGCCCTGCAAAAGCTTGGCGAAAAGCTCGTGAGCATGCCCAGGGCGCGTTTCGACGCCATCGACATGCCGCAAAAACTGCGCGAGGCCGTGCTTGAGGCCCGCAACATGAAAAGCCGCCGGGCGCTGTATCGGCAGCGACAATATATCGGGCGCTTGATGCGCGAACTGGATGCCAGCGTCATCAGGGCCGCCATTGAACAGCAGGAGAACGAACACAAGCAGGCGGCACGTCGCTTTCACCACCTGGAGACCTGGCGGGACCGGCTGCTGGCCGAGGGCGATGCCCTGTTGGGTCAACTGCTGGAGGAATTCCCGGATGCCGACCGGCAGCATGTGCGGCAGCTGATCAGGCATGCCAGGGAGGAATCAGCATCCGGCAAACCACCCGCCCACGCGCGCAGTCTGTTCCGGTACCTGCAGTCATTACCGCAGCAAAAAACTGATGATGGGGCGGACATGGATTGGTAGAATGCGCGGATGAAACCATTAGTCGGCGTGATAATGGGCTCGAAGTCGGACTGGAGCGGCGTGGTTGAACACGCTTCCCGGACCCTGGATGAGCTCGGCATTGAACATGAGACCCGCGCCATCTCAGCTCACCGCACGCCTGATGCCGTGCATGAATACTGTTCCACTGCGCGCGAGCGGGGCCTGGAGGTGATCCTGGCCGCAGCTGGCGGCGCCGCACACCTTGCTGGCGTGGCCGCGGCCTATACGACCTTGCCGGTGCTGGCGATGCCCATGGAATCCAAACTGGATGGCCTGGACTCGCTTTTGTCCATGGTACAGATGCCCGCAGGTATTCCCGTGGGCACCCTGGCCATTGGCAAGGCCGGTGCCATCAACGCTGCCCTGCTCGCGGCCGCTATTCTCGCCAACAAACACCCCGAGGTGCTGTCGGCGCTCGAAGCGTTCAGGCAGAAGCAGCGGGAGAAGGTGCTGGCACAGCCGGACCCGCGCAAGGACTGATGGATCTCGGTGGCGCCTTGCAGGCAACGCGCACACCGAAGTCCACCCACTCCCAGTGACCACGAACGCGCTTGTAGGCGCGTTTGACCCGGTAACTGACTGCACCGTCGCACCAGGAAAACACCTGCAGGTCATCAGGGCGCGGGCACGGAGCCGACAGGCTGCTGTCTGCCCGCCAGTAAGACCAGGCTACTTTGCTGGCGCTTTGGGACGCCGGACTGGATCCGACCTGGCGCTCGATCTCGTAAGCGACGGTGAAAAAATCCGGTAAGACACCGGGGAATAAACGCCGGGAAACGGCTTGCAGGGCTTCGGGCGATGCGCCGCGTACTGAAAGTGCCAGTTTGAACATGTCGACCTCCTTGTCGAACCGATGAACCGCGGGTCGAGATTTAGCAGCCGCCCGCCAGTTTGTCAAAATCGTCGGACGCCGGTTGCAGTCAGGGGTGTGGCAAGACCAAACCCCCGCCTGTCCCGGACTCCTCAGATGCCCCCGGCGGATTGCAGGGCCAGCCTTGTCCACAGCGCCAGCAAGATCAGCTGACTCATGGCAAACATGCTGAACCTGGGCTTGACCTTGTTGAAACTCAGGTGCACCACGCTATGCAGTATGCGAAAGCCTACATAAAGCCATGCCAGCCCCAGATACCAGCCGTCGCTGTTGCCGGTGGTCATCGCGAGTACCAACACCACGTAAAACAAGGGTGGAAACTCGGTCAGGTTACGCAGGTGATTGCCTGTCTTGATGACTGATTCGGGGGCATGGCCGGAAAAAAGTTCGAAGTAGGATTCATGCACCTGACCCGCGCGCAGCGCGGCCACTCTGACCTGCAGATTGCGCAGGCTCACCAGGAACGTCCACATGAACATGGCCAACATGGGCCACACGAGATTATTCATTGCAACCTCCTACCAAGTCATCGGGGCACAGGGCCGCGTGTCGGCCCAACAGCCATCATTTACGCACCGCCCGCCGGCACCGTTGGGAACAATATCGAACGCGTTCCCAGTTGTTCCGCCACTTCTTGCGCCAGTTAAAGGGGCGCTGACAAACCGGGCAAATCTTGACCGGCAATTCCGATTTTTTCATGGGCGGAACAGGGCGCGGCTCAGTCGGGGTACTTCCTGCTCATTGCCTTGAAGGATTCCCGGATCAGCTTGCGCAGGGTCGGCAAGTGAACGTCGTCCAGCTTGTTGATATACAAGCAGGACTTGCCGGTCTTGTGCTTACCGAGTTTTTTCAGCAGGTCATCGTAATGATCGAAACCGGGCATGATATACAGCACCAGGTTCTGCTTGCGCGGAGCAAAACCAACCCGCATGAAGTCACCCTCGTGACCACTGTCGTACTTGTAATGATAGGAACCAAATCCCACCATCGAGGGCCCCCACATCGCCGCCTTTTCGCCGGTTTCCTTTTCCATGATCTGTTTTATCGTCCAGGCGTCTTTGCGGCGCGTTTCATTGGCTACGCCATCGAGGAATTTCTTTACGCTGGCGCGATTCCTGGTGGTCTTGTTTTCTGCCATGAGCAACTCCTCCGCGACCGCGTGGTCGCCGGTCGGGTTCAGGGTAAGTCCGGCAAAGGCTGCAGGTCCGGCTCCACAAAGGATCGCCTGGCCGCCGCCGACATGAGCCTGTGCGAAGAATAGTAGGCGCCCAGGGACGGCGGCGAGCTGACGAACAGGTCTTCGTTGCTGGCCGCAAAGCCCTGCCAGTCCTGGCCTTCGCGCATGCGGGACGCAATCAGGCGAGCAAATGCCACCGTCACGGTTTCGTGATATTCCGGCAGCTTGTCCAGCACTTCAGCGTTGTAGCGCCTGATCCCGGTGCGGATGCGAGCCAGCGCCGTCGGAAAATCACTGGCCCCCAGACACAGCCAAGCCATGTGGATATGTGCGGTATGGGTCCAGCATTCCGGCGCCAGAGTGCAGCTCTCGAAAGCCTTCAGGAATTCCGCGTCTTCCGGCGTCATGCTTCGTCGTATCCCCCGGTCAGAGTGTGCACCGCAGCCGGCGCCCGGTGCAAGGTCAGGCACCGCTCAGGGGCTCGATATCGAGTTCCAGCAGCAGGACATGCAGGCCGATTTCACCCCGCGCCGTGGCGAAGGGCCGCTCGCCCAGGCGACGAAAGCCCAGCCGCTCATAAAGGGCCAGCGCTCTCGGATTCGATTTCAGCACATCAAGCCACAAGCGACGCTCGCGGCGTTCTTTCACTGTGGAAATTACCGCCTGCATCAGGCTGCTGCCCAGGCCATAACCGGTGTGCTGGCGAAGATAATAGATCTTTTGCAGCTCGGCGCCCTTGAACCCGGTACCGGGGATCGGCCGGTCCCAGTTGATGCGGGCGAAACCGACGCTTTCCTGGTCGATCTCATGCAGCAAAAACAGGTGCTTTTGGGGCTGAGCCAACTGCTCCTGCAATACGGCTTCGGCAAAATCCCGTGCCAGGAATGCGCGCATCTCCTCCCGGGAATAAATGTCCGCAAACCAGGTGCTGGCGGTCGCGGCCCCCAGTTCTGCGAGCTGCCCGGCGTCATCGATGGTTGCGATTCTGATCATGGCAATTGCAGCGCCGCACTACGCCGTCTGGCCCCGGCGGATCGACCCTATACGCCCGCACTCCCACCAGCAGCGACCCGGCCGCGGAACTTGAGGCCTGTACAATAGTCCTATACCAAGTTTCACGGTATTGTACCCCCAGCCGGCGTCGCCCGAATCAAAAAGCAAGAAGTGCCAGGGGCGTCCTGCTGCGGGCAGCAGGAGGGAATCTTATGAAAATAAAAGTTGGTACCTGTATTGCACTCGCTGCGCTGCTGGGAACCGGTACCGCCAGCGCGATTGAATTTGTCCCTTCGGTCATCGCAGATGACGGCCCCGAGCAGGCGCAGGCGGCGGAACAAGCGTTCGCCGCAGAGGATTATTCCAGGGCCTACCAGATTTACCTGGAAAAGCTGGCGCCACGTGGCGACAAGTATGCACAGTATATGATCGGCTACATGTACCTGAACGGCCTGGGCCAGGAAACCGACAAGGTCCGCGGGACTGCCTGGCTGATGCTGGCTGCCGAGCGCAACCAGGAACAGTTCGTTGAAATTCGCGATGCCGCCCTGCAACAGTTGAATGCCGACCAGCGCACCGAAGCACAAGAGGAATACGATAATCTCAGCGTCACTTACGGCGACTGCAAGGTTACTCGCACCATGCTGCAGGAAGAGCGCGATCTGCTGGCTCCGGTCACGGGTACCCGGCTCACCACCAATGTTGCCTTGCCGGTAACCCGGCGTCTGAAGTCAGGAGCAATACTCAGGGCGGAAGATCGCGCGCTGATTCGCGAAGTGAGAAAAAAACGCAAGGCTTTTCTGCGCGAGCACTGCGAATGACCCGCCACACCGGTTCCAGTGGCGGCATGGGCGTCTCAGGCGTCTTGTAGCTCTTTCAGGATCGTCTGCACCTGGCTGCTGATCAGATCCCTTACCTGGCGAAAATCGTCGGGGTCCATGTCCCTCGGATCAGGTATCTGCCAGTCGGCCCGGCGAACTGCCTGCACATGCGGGCAGGCGTCGCCGCACCCCATGGTGGCAACGAAGTCGTATTCAAAGTCGGGAATGTCATCCAGAGATTTCGAGCTGTGATTGCTGAGATCATAGTTCAGCTCGGCCATGGCGGTCACCGCACGCGGATTAACCACGCCGGACGGCCGCGATCCCGCACTGTAAGCCGCCACCTGCTCGCCCCCATAGATTCTCGCGAATGCCTCCGCCATCTGACTCCGATTGGAGTTCTCCACACATACGAACAGAAGTCTGAGGGGTTTTGTCTGCATAGCTTTGCGCCAACCAAATTACTGATGGAAACTGTTCAGGAGCTGGTACCGCCGACGGTCAGCCCGTCAATTCTAAGCGTGGGCTGACCCACACCCACCGGCACGCTCTGGCCTTCCTTGCCGCAGACTCCGACACCTTCGTCGAGCGCGAGATCATTGCCGACCATGCTAACCCGGGTCAGGACGTCCGGACCATTGCCAATGAGGGTGGCGCCTTTGACTGGTCGGGTAACCTTGCCTTTCTCGATCAGGTAAGCCTCCGATGCGGAAAACACGAACTTTCCGGAAGTGATATCTACCTGTCCGCCGCCAAAATTTACCGCATACAGGCCCTTGTCGACGGAGGCGATAATTTCAGAGGGCTCATGAGGCCCCCCCAGCATGTAAGTATTGGTCATGCGCGGCATAGGTAAATGGGCGAAAGACTCACGTCGGCCGTTTCCCGTGGATGCCTGTCCCATCAGTCGGGCGTTCATCTTGTCCTGCATGTAGGCTACAAGCACGCCATTTTCGATCAAGGTGGTGCAACGCGTGGGCGTGCCTTCGTCGTCCATGTTCAGGGACCCGCGCCGATCGGCCAGGGTGCCGTCGTCCACCACGGTGCAAAGCTTGGAAGCGACTTTCTGTCCCATGCGCCCCGCAAATGCCGAGGTTCCCTTGCGGTTGAAATCGCCCTCAAGGCCATGACCGATCGCTTCGTGCAGCAGCACCCCGGGCCAACCAGGTCCCAACACCACATCCATGGTACCGGCTGGCGCGTCCACGGCCTCCAGCAGCACCAGGGCCTGGCGCACCGCTTCGCGTCCGTACCCGGCTGCGCGATCATCCTGCAGGAAAAAATCGTAAGCAACGCGGCCGCCGCCGCCGACATATCCCTGTTCGCGACGCCCGTCTTGCTCCACGATAACCGATACGTTCAATCGGACCAATGGACGTACGTCAGCATTAAAGGTGCCGTCGCTGGCTGCCACCAGAACCACCTCGTGCACGCCGGCCAGGCTCACCATGACTTCCTTGACTCGCGGGTCAACAGCCCTGGTGCTGGCGTCCACTGCTTGCAGCAAGCTGACCTTGGCCTCATCGTCCAGAGATTCCAGCGGGTCCATCGGCAGGTAAAGCTTGTGCTGGGCGCTGGCTTTCCAGGCCTGCAGGCTCTGATTGCCGCCCTGGCGCGCGATGGCCCGGGCGGCTTCCCCGGCCCGCGTCAGTGCAGGCAAGACCAGTTCATCCGAGTAGGCAAAGCCGGTTTTCTCGCCACTCATGGCGCGCACGCCCACCCCCTGCTCGATACTGTGACGGGCATCGCGAACAATGCCATCCTCCAGCGACCAGGATTCATGGCGACTGAACTGGAAATACAAGTCCGCGTTATCTACTGCGTGACCCATGATCTGGCCCAGCGTTTGTTGCAGCTGTTGCTCGTCCAGGCCGGTAGGCTCAAGCAGCGTGTGGCGTGCGATGTCGATGGAATTGTCTTTCATAGACCTTGTTCGGACCTCAGTAAACAATGGCGCATTCTACCGGAATCCACACTCGCGACTTACAGTCGGCGGTGCTCGAGTGCCGGAAACGCGGTGCGGATTCGCTGTGTGGCGGCCATATCCAGTTCGGCCACAATCACGCCCGGGTTTTCGCCAGCTTGGGCAAGCACGCTGCCCCACGCGTCGATGATCATGGAATGGCCCCAGGTCAGGCGCCCGCCCGCATGGCGCCCGGTCTGGGCAGCGGCGATCACCGGGCACAGATTTTCAACGGCGCGGGCACGCAGCAAGAGTTGCCAGTGAGCCTCACCCGTCGGACGCGTAAAGGCTGCCGGCAGCGCCAGCACCTGCATGCCCTCCACAAGCAGACGCCGAAACTG
>JBFIQI010000028.1:0-19789 GCA_041609715.1 Gammaproteobacteria bacterium | reverse complement strand
GAGAAGCCGTCATCGATCACCTCTGGGACGTCATTGCCGCGCGAGGTTTCGAAAAAGACCTGTATTTCGAAATGGCGGCCCGGGATATCCGCGCCCTGCCCAAGCTGGAGGGCACGGTGCATGTGAACATGGCCCTGATCATCAAGTTCATGGGCAATTACTTTTTCCGGCCGGGTAAGTTCCCGGCAATCGGCAAACGCGATGAGCCGGCAAACGATGACTTTTTATTCAAGCAGGGCCCGACCAAGGGGCTTGGGAATATTCGTTTTCACGATTACCGGGAAACTTATGCCGGGGTCGATCTGCCCAACGTCAAGGTTTTCAAAAAACAGATCCGATACCTTAAAGCCCTGCTCGCTTTCGCACGTCCATCTAAAGAACAGGCCAGCGATTTTGATTTCCTGCTGAACCTGGGTGAGCTTTTCACGCTGGTCGTTTACGGCCAGCTGATTATTGAAAACGCCCGGATCTATGCCATCGACGACGACCTGCTGGACCAGATGTTCGACGTAATGATTCGTGATTTTTCTCGCTATGCGCTGCAACTCAGCACGAAATCGGTGACCAATGCCCGCCAGAGGTTTTTCCTGCGCCGCATGCTCAAACGACCGGTGGTCGACAATGCGCGTTTCGACAGTATCTATAGGCAGCATGTAGCCCCCCTGCATGGGGCCTACCAGATGCGCGAAGAATCGCGCCCGCGAGAAGGGGCACGTACGGGGGAAGCCCCGGATCTGGCGGTTACCGAATAAGAATCAGACAGCGCTGGTCAAAGCTGCACGCGGACGGTCTGGACAGCATTGGCAGGAATTTCCACCTCCGCATACTGACCGCCGAGCTGCAAGTTGAAACTGATCGGCTGCTTGGTGGTATTCAGCAGCTGCACGCTCAGCAGGCCGCTCTCGCTGATCGTAGCGCTGGCATGCAGATCATCCGCGGCCAGTTCGGCCAGTTGCGTGGTGGTCTGCACCGCCTTGTCGCCGGGTCTGATAGTGCGGCTGAACTGCGCCAGCACATGGTAGACCGGCGTGTAATAAATCTCGCCACTGTCAACATCGATCATGATGGGCGCACCGCAAAAATTACCCACGTGGTTGGGACCGCCCCTGGCGTCCAGCACCACATTCCAGTCGATCCACCCCGAGACCCAATGGTTAAAACTGACGATGATATTGCGTGCGTAGCGATGTACCGGCACATATATGGGGTGGTCCTCGACCTTTGGCGCCCAGGTCGCCGAATAGGCCCAGTCGGTGGCGTTCTTGTTCCACCAGAAAGAGTCATTTCCAAACCACCCTGACTCCTGGTAACCATCCGGGTCCATCACGCCCGCCGGCGCGGCCACGCCCAGGTTATCGATAGTGCCTTCGGTGTGGACGATATCGAATTCGGGAAACTTGTCGTGTACCAGGTCAAGAGTTTCTTCGAATACCTTGAAGGTGCTGGCATACCAGTGGATCGCGGTACCGTAGACATACGGCTTTATTTGGGGATCACTCAGAATAGCAGTGGCCCATTCCTCCAGGTGATCACGGTTCTGGTCGTAGATCAGCACCCTGACGTCATCGTGATCGCTGGCATTGAGCCCCGGGCCCAGGTGTTTTTTTATGAAATCCCGCTGGGTTTGGGGCGTAAAATGCATGCTCTCCCACTGACCACTGTTTCCCTGGGGTTCATTGACCGGCGTCAGACCCCAGATGTCCACGCCCTCTTCCTGGTAGGCGTCCAGGTATTTCACCAGGTAATCGGCATAAGTAGCCACGTACTGGTCTTTCAGGACACCGCCGGTGCCCTGGCCATAGTTATCCGGTGTGCCGCCGACATACCAGTCTTCGATGTCTTTCATCCAGGGCGGCGCAGTCCACGCAGAGGCCACAATGCGCAGGTCCTGTTCTTGCTGGGCAGATTTTATCGCCATGGCTTCCTTGATCATGGGCAGCAGGTCATAGGCCGGGTCCTTGATCCCCGGGTATGCCTCCGGGTTGAAGCCGTCCTGGTCTACCTGGATACTGAAATGCTCCAGCGCCGCATCGTCGGCAACATCAGCATAAGAATATTTGCCCGTTACCGAGAAGTCGCTCGCACCAATGGTCGTTCTCGCCATGGAAAAATTCGCGCCCTGCTCGCCGAAAATGTTCTGCATAACCTCGCGCCGCTCATCGGCTTCCAGATGCGCCAGCACGAAAGCCGAGGCCTCTGTGAAGGATGAGCCGATGCCGTGCATGGTTTGCCTTTTGACATCCGGGCGCACGTGGACCACGACGCCGCTGGCCTGACCGTCTCTGAAGGCCACATTGTCCCGTGCGGCAATCTTGTCGCCCTGCTCGCTGGTCACCAGGATCTCCCGGGTTGACGCCAATCCATAATGTGGCCCGGGCGCCGCCGAGGCCGAGCCGGATTCCCGGGGTTCTTTCGAGCAGGCTGTGGTTACGGTCATAAGGAGCATCGTCATCAGTGCAATTGCGTGTTCTTGGGTCATTTTTGATGTATCCGGGTCTGCTGGCGGCGCGGACGCCCGATAATACGACAGGCCCGAGCTACAGTGGACCCGATCGCGGGCCATGACTGGCGTTGACTCCCCTCAGGCGCGCCGCTTCAATATCGTAATGTCAATGTCGCTTGACAAAATGCCAAGGGCCCTGTACTCTACGGATTATCAAGTTTCCTTTACATTTCGACAAAGAGGGTTGACATCATGACAGATCCACAAAACAGCGATTTCGAGCGGCCGACGCTTTGGCAGATCCTGTGCTTCAGCACCGGCACCGAGGTGGACCGAACCAACAACCGCTACTTCACCTGGTGGTGCATAGCCTGGGCCCTGGCCATCGTCGGGTCCACCTGGCTGATCAAAAACCTGGAAGGCCTGCCGGCTATTTTCGCCTGGCTGCTGGCGCTGGCTCCCAACCTGCTGGCCATCGGGGCATTGTTTTCGTACCTGCGGCTGCTGCGTATGACCGATGAGATGCAGCGCAGGATCCATATCGAGGGACTGGCCATGGGCTTCGGTGCTGGCTGGTTATTCGCCATTGGCTACCTGGTTTTTGAGGCGGCCGGTGCGCCACAGCTATCGCTCACCGGCATGATTCTGGTGCTGACCGGAGGCTGGATGCTGGGCACGGGCCTGGCGGTCCGGCGCTACCTGTGAAAAACAAACTACGGGTACTGCGCGCCGAGCGCGACTGGACTCAGGCGAAGCTGGCACAGCACCTTGCGGTCTCACGCCAGACGGTCAATGCCATCGAGACCGGCAAATACGATCCGGCGTTGCCGCTGGCCTTTAAAATCGCCCGCCTGTTTGATTTGCGCATTGAAGACATCTTTGTCCCGGAGGAGGTATAGACGGGGGCTGCTCAACCCCAGAGATGCCGGTCCTTCTCGATGACCTGGGACGAAGTGCCTACGATCAGCGGATCCGGACCATGCACCACTTTTAAATCCCTGCCGGGATACTCCAGGTTGACGAGAAAATGCTGCATGCAATTGAGGCGGGCCCGCTTTTTGTCATCAGATTTCACCACCGTCCAGGGCGCATCGGCAGTATCCGTATAGAAGAACATAGCCTCCTTGGCCTGGGTGTACTCCACCCATTTGCCCTGGGACTCCTGGTCAATGGGGCTGAGCTTCCACTGCTTCAGCGGGTCCCGATTGCGTGAACTGAATCGCCTTTCCTGCTCTTCGCGGGTGACCGAGAACCAGTATTTGAACAACCTGATCCCGGAACGTACCAGCATGCGTTCCAACTCCGGGACCTGGCGCATGAACTCCAGGTAATCGAGCGAGCTGCAAAACCCCATCACCCGCTCGACGCCCGCGCGGTTGTACCAGGAGCGATCGAAAAAAACGAGCTCTCCCGCCGTTGGCAGCTGCTTGATATAGCGCTGGAAGTACCACTGCCCGCGTTCCACTTCCGAGGGTTTCTCCAGGGCCACAACCCTGGCCGCCCGCGGGTTGAGATGTTCGGTAAACCGCTTGATGGTGCCGCCCTTGCCGGCCGCGTCGCGACCTTCGAACAACACCACAATTTTCTGACCGGTCTGCTTTACCCAGTTCTGTACTTTGAGCAGTTCGATCTGCAGCTCTTCCTTGTGCTTATCGTAGACGTCCCGGCGTATCCTGGATTTATAGGGATACTTGCCATTACGGAACAGATCCCTGATTTCCTCCGGATTATGCCGCAGCTCACTGAGCAAATGGGAGGGATGCTGATGCTTCTTACCGCGGCGTTTAGCGGGTGCGGCGGATTTGAGTTCCGGATGAATTTGCCCGCTGGTCTTGCGGTTAAGTCCCTTGGATGACTCATCCTCGACAACCAGGGACGCCGATTCATCGGTCGCAACCGTCGTTTTGTAATTCTCGTCCAATTTCACCAGCCTTTTATGGTGACAACGGGCCGCGGCTTGATCGCTTCACCTCGAAACTGCACGGCATAATCCTTTGATTCTCCAGATCATCGCGCTTTATTCAATAAGTATGTTCCGAATAGCAGCTACACTAGAAACATCTAACAGCACAGCAATCCACAGGCATTCAGCGATGAATAAAATCGCCATAGCTGCTGTCATCGCCGCGGCAATCTTCGCCGCGGCGCAGTGGTACTTTAGCGACCGCGGTCGCTTCACTACAGAGCCTGAGTTCACAGACCTGAAGCGCACCATTTCGGGGAACATCCTGGTATCCACCCAGGATCCGGCTGCCGAGCTGCATTTTGATCCTGTTTTTAATTACATCGGCGGCCAGAAATTTATCCTCTATGGCGTCGCCGATACCGAGCAGCACTTTTTTGTCGAAACTCGCGCGGACGGACGCTTGAAGAGCGTTTACTGGATTCAGTACGAGGCCTACCTGCCCGGTAAGCCGTACACCTACGACTACAGTGATCAGCCACTGCGCGTAAATCTGGGCGCTTATGAGTTTCTCACCGACACCGCTGCTTTTCACAACGATCCACAAAAAAAGCGCAGACGTGGCACTGACGGAACGCTGGTGCGGCAGTTCCTCGCCAGCAAAGGACTGGTTTATCCAGACGAAGTCATCTATGCCCGCATGGTGTATCTGACCGACGAGTCCCGGCAAAAAGAACTCATGATTATTTTCATGGATGACCTGGCAGACTATGGATACACGGCAGCAGAACTCCAGCAAGACGGCAGACATCGCTCTCAGTGGGCCGCGATTGAGCAGGCGCACCTGGATCGCATCAAAGAAACGCTGTCGGCGTACCCGTTAGCCGAGCCCTCTGAATCCGCCGGCTCGCCAATCAGAATGGTCGGCAATAGCCTGGTTTTGAAGGCCTATTGAAGGCCGGAACCGGCTTTTTGCACCATTTTGGCCGAAAACCAGTCTATTCTGCGCTGTCGCTTAACGCCTCGATTTTCTCAACATCCAGCCTGAAAGGCCCGGCCTGCTTGTCGGCCAGCATCAGGCTGATACTACTGATCCTGGCGGGGTCGAAGGTATAACCGCTCAAGCGACGCCCCCGGAATCCTGCCCGCAACGTTTTGAACAGCACTTCCACTTCAATCCACTCTCCCTCCCGAGTCGCGAATTCCGCGCTGTAGGCAATGGGCCAGCCTGCGTAGCGTGAGTCGGTCTGCAGCCGCAGCTGGTATGCCCGGCCGTCGCCTTTCACCTTCATCACCAAACCAACATACCCCGACAGGTCCAGCGCCACATCATGACGCACGGACGAAAAGCCGCCGCTGTTCTCGAGGGACAAGGTTCCTGAGAAACTCAGCACCCCTTCCTGGAAAGCCGGCCCGCCCTGGGAGCGGCCGCCCATGACGCCGTCATTCACCGCGACCCAGGCTTTGCTGCTTGCGGGTCTCGAAAAATCGAACAGGCTTCGATTCATACCGTCATCCGAACTCGCTGAGCTGCCGCCGGCAAGCACCACCAGGCAGGCCATCTGCGGCAGGCACCATGCAGACTTGCCCATAAATAATATCCGCACTTGCAGAACACCGCGCCGATTGTGACATTATTCCCCTCTACCGGGAACGAGTGTCACCATGGCGAGCCGACGGAGAGCGACCATGTCTACCAAATCTCTAATCACCTGCCTGTCGCTATTGGCCCTGTGCGCCTGTGCCGGCCCGCAGCCAACCAAAGATATGCGCCCGGGCAGCCAGGATACGGCCCTGCTGGCTCATTACGACGTGCTGATCAAAAACGGCATGGTCTACGACGGCAGCGGCGCGCCCGGTCGTATTTCCGATGTTGCGATTACCGGAGACCGGATTGAGTTGGTGGAAAAACTCGATGGCGCAAGCGCCGATAAAGTCATCGATGCCGCGGGCCTCGCGGTGGCGCCCGGCTTTATCAATATGCTGAGTTGGGCGGTGGATGATCTTATCGTCGACGGCCGCGGGCTGGGCGACCTGCGCCAGGGTGTCACCCTGGAGGTTTTTGGCGAAGGCTGGTCCATGGGGCCCTGGAACGACGCCATGAAGCAAACCGCCAGGGAACGCCAGAGCGATATCAAGTTCGACATCGAGTGGACGACGCTCGGCGAGTACCTGGAGCACCTGGAACGGCGTGGCGTATCCATGAACGTGGCGTCGTTCGTCGGCGCGACTACCCTGCGGATCCACGAAATCGGCTACCACAACCGGGCCGCCACGCCGGCTGAGCTGGCCAGGATGCAGACCCTGGTCCGCGAGGCCATGAGGGAGGGCGCGCTGGGCGTTGGCTCTTCGCTAATTTATGCGCCGGCCAACTTTGCCAGTACCGGGGAGCTCATTGCCTTGATGCAAGCCGCCAGCGAATTCGGCGGCATGTATATTTCCCATCTGCGCAGCGAGTCAGGCGGACTGCTGGAAGCGGTGGAGGAATTGATAGAAATTGCGCAAGTCACCGGTTCACCCGCCGAGATCTACCACCTGAAGGCCGGGGGACGCGAGAACTGGCCCAAGCTCGACAAGGTTATCCAGAGAGCGGAGCGTGCCCGGGCAGAAGGGCTGGCCATCAGCGCCAACATGTATAACTACCCCGCCAGCTCAACGGGTCTCAATGCTTCCATGCCCCTATGGGCCCAGGAAGGCGGACACGAACAGTGGGTGAAACGCCTGCAAGATCCCGCGATCCGCGCCCGGGTTATCCAGGAGATGCGCAATCCGCCTCCGGGTTTTGAAAACCGCCTTGAACACGCGGGGGGCGCCGACGGGGTGTTGCTCATCGGTTTTCGCAATCCCCAGCTGCGTAAACATATCGGCCGCACGGTTGGCGAGGTTGCCAGGGAACGCGGCACCTCGCCCGAAGACACCATCATCGACCTGGTCGTCGAAGACGACAGCCGGGTCAACGTAGTTTATTTCATCATGTCGGAAGACAACGTCCGCAAAAAAATTCAGGTGCCCTGGGTTAGTTTCGGTTCCGACGGCGGCGCCATGGCGCCTGCAGGCGTGTTTTTAAACTACAGCACACATCCGCGCTCTTATGGCAACTTCGCGCGCCTGCTGGGCAAGTATGTCCGCGAGGAAGGCGTGCTGCCCCTGGAAGAAGCCATCAGAAAACTGACCTCGCTGCCCGCAGCTAACCTCAAGTTACAAAACCGCGGCCGGCTCGCCCCCGGTTACTTTGCCGATATCGTTATCTTCGACCCGGCCACCATCACCGACCATGCCACCTTCGCCGAACCTCACCAGCTGGCCAGCGGTGTAAAACATGTACTGGTGAACGGAGTGCTCAGCCTGGAGAACGGAGAAGCTACCGATGCGAGACCCGGCCGGGTTGTGCGCGGTCCCGGGTGGAAACCATAAACCCGGATTCCATGGTTTCAGCGTGACGCGTGGCGCCCGGGTCATTACCGCCCGGATCAGATCAGCGCCGATGCAGTTGCAGCCTTATGATGAGTGCGGCGATTTTTGGTAGACGCGAACCCAGTCAACATACATGGTTTGGGGAAACACGGTGTTGGCATCCGGCCGGCCCGCACTTTTGCTGCCTACGGCAATATTCAGGAGGATAAAAAACTTTTTGTGAAATTCCTCAAACTCGGTGCCGGCTATTGATGTGGACGCGTAGCGCTGACCGTCCACGAACCACTGGATCTGTTTTTCGTCCCATTCAATTTCGAACACATGGAATTTCTCAGCGAACCAGCCTTGCGGTAATTTGAAGCCCACCGCTCCCATGTTCGCGTGCCGGCCGGTCTTGCCGGCATAGTGCAGGTTGGCTTCCACGGCGCCGTTGTCCCGCGAGCCATACAGTTCCAGGATGTCGATTTCGCCGGATTGCGGCCATGGCGTATCGCCACCGTTTTCGTCGATGTTCGACCCGAGCATCCAGAATGCCGGCCAGATTCCCTGCCCATATGGCAACTGAATGCGCGCAGCAATCCGGCCGTAGCGCCAGCCAAGTTCCGGCAATGTGTGCAGACGCGCCGAAGTATATTCGCCCTTGCCATGCAGGTCGCTCACGTGAACTGCCTTTATAACCAGGCAATCATTTTCGATATAGGCGTTTGCAAAACTATCGGTATAACGCTGCCACTCATCATTGAATCGGCCCGCCTCCACAACCTGGCGCCGCCACCTCGCCGGGTCCAGGCGCTGAGCACGAAACTCGTCTGCCCAAACCAGCTGCCAGTCGGGATCTGGCTGATAATTATCGTTTTTCAGGTTGGCCGCAGGATATTGCACAACAGCTCTCTCGGATGTTGAATTGATGGTCTGACAGGCAGTCACGGGCATCAGCAATATCAACAGCGCAGAAATTACCCGGCCGGTCATAAGCTCACTCCCACAGCTACCTAAACAATACGAGTCGGCTCAATTTCCAGTGTGATCAGCGCAGCCGCTCGACAATGCCCCGCAAGGTCTCGGCCAGTGCTGCCTGTCGCCCCAACGCGCTTGCATCACCGTCCATTTCGCTGACTTCCCGGGCCAGGGCTGTCAACCGTCTGGCAAGCTGCCCGTCGCCGGCATTTTCGGCGAGCCGGGCATCTGCCTGGTCCAGTGCCGCGCCCAGCTCTGCCGCCAACGACTCCGACATGGCCGAGCTGCGCTGCAACTGGTCCATGTATGCCCGGGCGATGACAGGCTCATCTCGCCAGCGCACCGCAAACTGCTGCTGGGGATTGAACACACCCCCCGAGTCCGCCTGTTCCGCTGCGGCTATTTCGTTCTCAGTCAGGAATTCGCCAGGCAACAAGCGGAACACATCCAGTCCCCGCACAATCTCCGTGCCGTAAATGAAGCCGTCATACCAGTAAGACGACCAGTAACCCGCGCCCACCAATTCTTCCTCGTGCATCGGGCCACGATCAAAGTACGCAATCTCCAGCGGCGCAGCGGAGTCGGTAAAGTCGATCACCGAGATGCCACCCTGGTACCAGGCTTGTACAAATATGTCGCGGCCCGGCACCGGTACGATGGAGCCGTTATGGGCCACGCAGTTTTCCTGCTCGACCTGGGGCGCGGGGATTTTGAAATACGCGCGAAACTCCAGCTTGCCATCAACAATGTCATATATGGCGTCGGCGCCCCAGGTCAGAGGATCATATGCCCGACATCGCGGCCGGCTGCCGCCGCCCCACTCGTCGGTAAAGATCACCTTGGTGCCGTCATTGTTAAAGGTCGCCGAATGCCAGTAGGCAAAACCCTGGTCGACCACCGCATCGAGCCGTTTCGGGTTCAGCGGGTCCGAGATATCAAAGAGGATGCCATTACCGGAGCAGGCCCCGGCTGCCAGGTTTTTCTGGGGGAATACCGTGATGTCGTGACACTCATCGGTCTGGCTGGTCTCCTGCGTGTCGTCGCCATGATCACCGCCGCGCCACAGGCCCGCCAGCGCGCCCGTTTGGGGATCGGCGAATACCGCGGGGCTGGCAATGATGCGCGCAGCAGAAGGATCGGCCACCGGAATCTCAATGACGTCGATACGAAACAGTGCCGTTCTCTGGTCGCCTGGGGATTCGTCGATGCAGCCCGCCAGTTCTTCTTCGTCGCGCACCTTTGAGGTACCCGAATTGAATACGATAATCCGGCCCTGCTCGTCGGGCCCTGAGACCACCGAGTGCGTGTGGGAACCCCGACAGGTTTGCACAGCACCCACCTGAACCGGTCGCGTGAGATCACTGATATCGAAGATTCGTAAACCGCGAAAGCGCTCAGCACTCACGTCTTCACTGATGCCTTCGCGCCCGCAATCCAGGCGCGCCCGGGTCTGTTCCACCGACATGATCAGTAAATCCCCGACGATGGACACGTCACCCTGCCCGCCCGGACAAACCACAGAACTCACCAGGATCGGGATTCCGCTTTCCAGTCGATAAACGTTGAAACCATGGTAGCTGCCGGCCACCATCACATCCCCGGAAAACGCCATGTCGGTGTTGGCAAAACTCAACAAGGGCGAGCGCGGCTCTTCCTTCTTTTTTTCCTTCTTCTCTTCCTCTGTTACATCCGCATCCGGCCCTGCCCCATTCCCGGCGTCGCCAGCCTCGGCATCTCCCGGCTCCTTGCCCGGTTTCTGCGGTGGTAACTCTGCCGGATTGGCGGGATCAAAAAAGCCCGGCGGCTTGGGTAGGGTGACGACTTTTTCCAGGTTCCAGATGGCTTCTTCGGCATCTTGGAACCCGGCCGCCAGACCCGCGCGCGGATCCGCAGACAGGCTCACCAGCACTACGTGCATACGCTCGATCTCGGCGGTCTGATCGTTGGTAATGTCATTAGTGAATTCAAGCAACACGGGGTCATAAGCAGAGCCCGGCTGTTCCAGCAGCTCCTCTACCATTTTCACCGCCCCTTCATGATGCTTGATCATGAGCGTGAGAAACTGCCGGTCAAACTCGATTCCGATCGCTGCTGCCAGGGCTGCCATTTGGGCCGGCGTTGCCATTCCCGACATGTGATGCGGCGTGTGCATCGCCGCATGGGCACCAGGCTCGAGTACCGACTCTCCGCGCTCGTCGAGCCAGCGCCGCATGAAGGCAATTTCATCGGCCTGGGAGGCTTTAATTCGGCCGGCGGCCTCGATGATCTTGGGATTATTCGTCCGCTCCTCCACCAGCTCGGCCATTTCAAGTGCCTGTTGGTGATGGGGGATCATGTCTTGCATAAAACGCACATCGGCCGGCGAATAGGCCGTTGCGGCAATATCTATCGCCTGCTCGGGGCTGAGCACCCGAACGGGTTCACCGGGTTTGCCCGGCTGAATGATGGGTGCCTCGGCCAGGGCGAAACCGGCCAGCCCGCAGAGAATGGCGCCGGGGCATGCCCGGGCCAGTGACCGAATTAACTTGCCAGTTTTGATGTTCAATGAAATTGCTCCGGGCAGCGCGTTGATTTTGTGTGCTGCAGCAGATTGGGGTAGCGGTCTGAATTTGGGCCACTGGTTATACCTGAGCGCCGATGCGCTCGCCAGTCGCGACCCGGCGCCAAGCCATACAGCGGTTAATACGCGCAGGCAATTGTTGAGGAATCTTTGACGGCCCGGCCTGCGCCTGGTTGGCAGGGGGGCAGCCTGCCCGGTGTCACGCAGCCGGGTCAGGCATATCCTGAAATTATGTTGCTTCTCTTCAGGAGCCGGCTAAACGCCGTCGATGCACTCGCCAGAGATCAGACGCGACGGCTACTGCCTGACGCGCAGAGAACTGAGATATGCCGCAGAGGGATTTGCCCGGTAGCCGAGCTCCTCGATGGCCTCCTCGACCCGCAGCCGGGTAGCCGGGCGCACATTGGGCTCCTTGTTGGCAACCCTGGACACAGTCTTGATGGACACCCCGGCAAGATGCGCGACATCAAAAATGGTGGCTTTGTTCCGTGCTTTCATTGGCGCAAGCCTCCTTGCCTTGTCAGCGCTGACAGGCGCTGAATCGTGGGCGTGCGCTGTCGTTGACCTGACATAACCAGCACAGCCTAAACCGCCTGCTCGTTGGGCGAATTGAAATCAATCAAGGCGTGCGAACACGGTCGGCGGCCCAGACGCCCCCGGGTCGACTGACCGACGTAGGGGCCGAAACAACCCGCCGCCCCGGACTGCCCGGTAGCCAGGCTGCCCGGGCCAGTCGGCGTATGGTTCGCCAGCGCCACCCGGAACAGGTCGGCCAGGTGCCGAAGCGAGGCGAAGCGCAAAGGCTTCTGCTTGCTGAGAAGTTTCATTCCGTTCATATGAGCAGTCCGATGTCATCTCAAAAAATCAATCCATTCAGTAACTTGCAGATCTGACTTGTGCAATGCAACGGCGCTCATATTAAGGTGCACCCCGGCGGCCGCACAAACGAATAATCCTCAACGCTGACATGAGAAAATCTCATGTCTGGTCATGCGGGGGCCACCGTGCACGCCTGGCAAAGCCCGCGCTCGGTACGCCACGGGCACTTTGGTCACAGGTCCGGGGATGGGCCCCCGCGCTGCTTGGGTATACTGGCGCGCCCCGCTAGAAGGGAAGCACGAGGCAATGCAATGACCAGCGCCGCACAGACTTCCTTCACTGCGCTTTTGCGACTGCTGCGTTACGCACGTGGGTTTCGCCGGCGCATCGTGTTGGCCACCACTTGTTCCATCATGAACAAGCTGTTTGACGTGATGCCGGAGATTCTCATCGGCATCGCCATCGATGTGGTGGTGCGCCAGCAAGATTCATTTATCGCCGATCTCGGGGTTGTGGATCCCAAATGGCAGCTCGCATTGCTGGGCGGCCTGACGCTGGTGATCTGGGTCATGGAGTCTTTGTTTGAATACCTGTACCTGGTGCTGTGGCGCAACCTGGCCCAGGATTTGCAGCATTCCATGCGGCTCGATGCTTACGAGCATGTGCAGAAGCTGGATCTTGCGTACTTCGAAGACCGCAGCACCGGTAACCTGGTTACCGTGCTCAACGATGACGTGAATCAGCTGGAACGCTTTTTAGACGGTGGTGCCAACAGCCTGATCCAGGTGGGCACCACGGTCGTTGCGGTAGGCGCGGTGTTCTTTTTGATCTCGCCATTGATTGCGCTACTCGCCTTTACGCCAATCCCGCTGATCGTGATCGGCGCATTTTATTTCCAGCGCCGCGCGCAGCCTTTGTACGCCAACGTGCGTGAGCGCGTCGGGCAGCTGGGAGCGCGGCTGTCGGCCAATCTTTCCGGCATCACCACCATCAAGAGTTTTGCCACGGAAGACTTTGAGGCCGAGCGCATTCGTCAGGACAGCAGTGCCTACCTAAACGCCAACCGCAAGGCCATCGCCATCAGTTCCGCCTTCATACCCGTGATCCGCATGGCCATCCTGGCCGGTTTTATTGCCACTTTCATGCTGGGCGGGTGGATGACCCTCAACGGCAATCTCAACGTGGGCGCTTACGGCGTGCTGGTGTTCCTGACTCAACGCCTGCTGTGGCCACTGACAGGGCTGGCCGAAACCGTGGATCTTTACGAGCGTGCCATGGCTTCCTCGCGCCGAATTCTTGATTTAATCGAAACCCCGGTCTCGATTCGAGACGTCCATGACGCGCCGCGCCTCGGGGAAGTGGCAGGCCGCATCGATTTTCAGCAGGTCAACTTCAGCTACGGCGATGGTGAGCGGGTGCTGCACGACATCAACCTGGGAATCAAAGCCGGCAGCACCGTCGCCTTCGTCGGACAGACCGGGTCTGGCAAGAGCACGCTCATCAAGCTGCTGCTGCGCTTTTACAAACCCGATTCCGGCAGCATCCTGATCGATGGGCAGCCTATAGACGCCGTCAGCCTGGACAGCTTGCGGCGCACCATTGGCCTGGTGAGCCAGGATGTGTTCCTGTTCCAGGGCACCATCCGCGAGAACATCGCTTACGGCAGCCCGGGCGCCACCCTGGCCGAAGTACGCGCCGTGGCCGAGTCGGCGGAAGCCGCGGAATTTATCGAGCGCCTGCCCCACGGCTATGACACCGTGGTGGGCGAGCGCGGTCAGAAACTCTCCGGCGGACAGCGTCAGCGCCTGTCCATAGCCCGGGCATTGCTGAAAAAACCCCCGATATTGATTCTCGACGAAGCAACATCGGCAGTGGACAACGACACCGAAGCAGCCATTCAGCGGTCTTTGCAGCGTATCTCGCACTCCTGCACAACGCTGGTGATCGCCCACCGCCTGTCTACCATCGTGCATGCCGACTGCATCTACGTCATCGACAAAGGGCGCATCGTCGAAGGCGGTACACACCAGGAATTAAGCGTCCGCGATGGCATTTATGCTGCGCTGTGGTCGGTGCAGACAGGTCAGCAGCAGCTATAAGCAGATGGCCGGCCTGGTTTTAAGCCGGCGCGTTGACGAATACCGGTGCGTGGGCTACTTTGAAATCTATGGGAGTTTGCCATTGCCTGTCACGGCCATTGGGGCCCGCAGGAATCCGCATGCCATGCGGCGGTAGTATTTTTAAGTTGGAGACATATTAATGCCATCGACACACCAGACTCAGGATATCGATGCACCGGTAAAAGACGTATGGGCCCGACTCAGCGATTTCCATGATTTTTCATGGGCGCCCAATGTGATTACCGATTGTCAGAAGGTAGGCAGCGTCGAAGGTCGCGAGGTGGGTGCGAAGCGAGTATTGAACAATGCGTTCCACGAAACCCTGGCCGCAATTGACCACGACAAGCATGTTTTGAAGTATTCCATTGATGACGGTCCCTCGCCGGTTTCGCCCGCCGAAGTATCAAACTACTTCGGCATGATTAAAGTGACTCCAAAGGGCGACGGTGCTCACGTCGAATGGACCTCGACCTGGGAATCCGACTCGCAGGATGCGGTCGGGTTTTGCCATGGTATTTACGTGGCGCTGCTTGATGAACTTGCCGCCTCTTTTGCGGGAGCCGAAAACGCCTCCTGAGCAATAGCACGCCTGCAAACGGGCTCCGATCCCCGTTGAAGGCCATTACCAGGGAAGCGGGTCAGCGCCAGGCCGCAGGCGCAATGGGGTGACCAGCGCGCGGGTCAGAAAGTCTGATTTCAGCGAATTACCCCGCAGAACATGCGCATGCCGCCCTTGCCGTGCTGGTGCTTGGCGTAGCTGTCGTATCGATCAGCCCCGGCGTGGATCATCAGGCTGCGTCCCCGCAAATCCTCCACGGATACCCGAGGTGCGACTACCGGCAAAGTTGCCACGCCAGTGGGTTCTGCAATCAGGTTCGGCAGGTCGCCGAGATGTCCCTCACCGTAGGGTCCGGCATGCTTACCGGTGCCCGCCGGATCGTAGTGGTCACCAGCGGCGCCCGCTGGCATGCCCATCTCATCAGGACCGCAATCGGGATTCTCGTGAATGTGCGCTGCATGGGGCCCGGGGTCCAGGTTGTGAAGCCGGGGCTTGATGACCAGCCCATAGGGCCCGTCTTCGAACTCCACGATGCCGTAGGTTCTGCCACGCTTGCCATCTGCTGTGGTTTCCGCGACAACCGCGGCGGCTTCCACCACCGGCTCGATTTTGGAGCCGCCCCGGGCGGCACAGCCTGACAGCAGTACAGCGGCCAGGGCCACAACAAAAAAGTCTCTGTTTCGCATCCAACTTACCCCCCGTTGGTTCCTGTTCGCCCCCGGCCTTGTCACCCTGGAGGCGGCCTGGCTTCCTGGCCGGGCCACCCCGGGTGTCATTGACCGCAGGTTGTGCTTGGCCTGCTGCGCTTTACCAGGCACCCCGCATAACTGTGATCATCTTGTATTGCGCCGTCCGGTCGCCCTTGTTGGTGACCGTGAGCGTGTAATCGCCAGCGGCCAGCGGCACTGCCGTTGCAATGGCACGGCCTGGTGCCGAGACTGAAGTCGCCACCAGCATGCCGTTGGGATCATGAATCTCGACGCTCAGCATGTCGGCCGAGGCACTCTCTACTGCAGCTATCAGCAGCGCCGTATTGGCATCGACCGCCACTGTCGAAGTCTTCGACTGACCGGCGCTAGCCATACCATGTTTCTTGGAGGCTTTGTCCCGGGACGACTTTGAGTCGTATTCATCGTCGATACCGTCGTTGTCGTCATCGGAATCTTCGTCGTCCTTCTTGCCGTCGTTGTCATCGTCGGAGTCCGAATCGTCACTCTTGCCGTCGTTGTCATCATCAGAGTCTTCATCGTCGCGCCGATCGTCAGAATCGTGATCGTCGTCGTCCACCGGCGGCGGCTCCGGCAGGTGCGGCTGCAGGATGAACAACTCGCCGTTGTTGAGTTGGCTCAAAGCTACGGCGCCGCTCTCGAAATGGAAATAGCCGCTCCAGACGCCGCCAAACGCTGCTGCGTCAGCGTCGGGTGGGTTGGTGTCGAAAAATGCCACCTGCTCCAGCACGCCCTGGCCAATGCGCTTGGCATCCAGCACCCGATACCCCGCCGTGTAGTTGGCCTGGTGCAGGTACTGGCCCTTGAAGTACATATTGTGGTCGATGGAGCCCGTGGGACCCTCGTAAAAACCTATGAACCGGGGATTGTCCAGATCGCGCGCATCCCACATGTAAGTGCGGGTGTTATGCGGCGCCCCCGCAGTGGTTGCGTCCAGTTCGTCGAGCTCGTCATTTGAGCCAATGTCGCGGAAGTCATCGGTGAACCAGCCCTGGTGCACGTAAGACTGCCCCGGATAAGTGAGCCCGCCGGCCAGGGTGACTACGTTTTCCGGGTCGGTCATGTCGAAGATAGAAAACTGGTCTTCCATGAATGCCAGGCAGATTTCTTTACCGCGATGCTCTTGGTCGGGTCCCTGGTAGGTGATGCACTGGGCATCGTGGACAGCGCCGGGAAGGTTACTGTTATAGCAGCCCAGGAATGTTGGATTGAGCGGGTCGGCGCTTAAATCCAGCATATGGAATTCGGCGCCGCAGGTATCGGTGGCGACGCCCGCCGCAAAGCCGTTTTCCGGATTGATCACGATGTTGTGGGCTTCATCGAATCCCGCATAAATGCTGTCTTCAATAAAGCGCTTAGGCATTGCAGGATCCGCCGTCAGCAGGCGCTTGAGATCCATAATCTGCAGGCCGTGCACGAAGTCATCGGCATGCTCTGCGCCAGAATCATGATCATGGGGAATCAGCGCCAGCTCCGGGCTGAAATCTCCCACCACGTAGATGTGGTCGTTGTATACCTTGAGATCGCGCCACAAAAAATTGCGCGTGGGCGCGGTCATGCAGCCCAGAAACTTGGGATCGGCCGGATCGGTGACTTCAACAAATGCCACGGCGTCGGACAGCCCCTGCAAAGCAAACTCGCGCAGCTTGCCGTCGGCGTCGGTGGTGGTCCAGCCCCACATATCGGAGCCGGTCATGGGCGTCAGGCCCTGGTCACCTTCCATAATGGGCGGGCTGATGGGGTTTTCGAAGGGGTCCAGCAGCTGGCACAGATGATAAGACAGCTCGAAGCTGGGCACGATGGCCAACAGGTCCACGTTTTCGCAGGCGAAACCTGCCGCCGTACCGGCCACGCATTCAGCACCTGGCGTAATTAGTGGATTGGCATCAGGAACGAACTGGGCCGCCGCCTTGTGCGGCGCAATGAATGTGGCTGCAATAATCAGCACCACTGCCTGGCCGGTAAGCTGCAATCCGCGCGCAAAGTTTCTTGCAATCATGGTTCTGAGTCCTTTTTGTCGGTGATGGCTGCGGTCATGTCGCAACCTTTCCGGAAGGCCGCTGCTCTCAAGCAATGCACTGCAGGGGCACAACGCAATCGCTGGACCAAGCAGGCCTGCGCTCGCGTTTTTTACTTGGGTTGGCAAGATACTGGTCAGGCCAGCCGTGGCCCATAGGGAAAACCACTCAGACGCAGCAGGGGAATTGCCTCAGGGCAGCGGTGCAGGCAGAAAAACAGGGAGGCTTGCGGACGCCTGCAGCGAGTTATTCCCGGGCCAGGCGCGGGATCTCCCTGCCTTCGATGACCTGCACACCTGCTGACGCGGACAGGTCGAAGCCGATCATCGCCGCCGCCACGGTTTCGGCATCCACGGCCCGGTAGCGCGACAAGCTTCCCAACATCAGCGGGTTGACCAGGCGCGCCGCGATTTGCCCGGCCCGCTCGGCCGGTCGCAGTTCCGCGCGAGTGCCCAGGAGCAAGGACGGCCGCATCAAGCCCAGGCGCTTGTAGCCCAGGTCCGCTATTGCTTGCTCCATTTCGCCCTTGGTGCGCAGGTAAAAGTTGCTCGAGTTTGCGTCCGCGCCCACTGATGAGACAACAACGCAGGTATCGGTGCCTTTCGTAACGGCCTGGCTGGCGAGCTTTACGACCAGCTCATAGTCGATGGCACGAAAAGCCGCCCGGGATCCGGCCTGCTTGATGGTGGTGCCCAGGCAGCAGAACAGCACGTCGGTACCGGAAAGCACAACATCGGTATCCGGATTCGCCAGGTCGACAACATGATGGGTCACTTGGGGGTGGCGAAATCCCGGTGCGCGACGACCGAGGGTCGCGACTTCACCGTAGCCCGGGTGTTCAGCCAGCCTTGTGAGCAGGTGACCACCGACGAGACCTGTGGCCCCCACCACCAACGCACGCCTGTTCGCTCCCGAATTCATCCGACAATCAACTCACGCTTTTTTGACGCCGAGAGGCGCTTGATCTCGGCTTCCCGACGCAATGCAGCGCCCTTGTCTGCGGCAGGTTCGGAATACACCAGTTGCACGGGGCGACGGGAGCGCGTGTAGCGTGCTCCGGCGCCCGCGTTGTGATAGGCCACCCGTTGTACCACGTCAATGGCGATGCCGGTATACAACGACTGGTCTGAACACTGCACCATGTAGACATACCAGCCTGACTGGGATTTTGCGTTCAAGGCAATCTCATGATTATGTTAAATAGTAGAAAAATCGTAAATCCTCTTCTACGCTGAATAAATACTCAGAACAACCAGAAAACAATCGGAGAACAACCGAAGAACAACAAGAGGGATAGCCATGATTAACAATAGTTCGAGATTTTGTTGGTCAGTAACCCACCTGGTAATGGCCGGCTTATTTCTCATGCATGCCCAGTGGGCGGCAGCCGTCACGCTCTCAGAAGTCCAGCAGTTGGTCGGATCCGATTCCGAAAACGGCGATCATTTCAGCCGCTCCATGGACATCGATGGCGACACCATTGTCATCAGCGCCACAAATGCTGATACAGACCCCCCGGTGGTCATCGAGAGGACCGGCGCCGTTTATGTTTTCGAACGCAATACCAGTGGTGCGCTATGCCCGGTAACCGGGGAGGTTGATCCCTGGTGTGAGCAAGCCAAGCTAGTCGCTGGCGACGTCGAGTTCGGTTTCGAGGCCTTTGGCGAGGCAGTCGCATTATCGGGCGATACGCTCTTTGTGGGTGCGCGCCGCGATGACGCCGTTGGCGATGACCCTCTCGTGCGTCAGCGGGCCGGCTCGGTCTACGTCTTCACCCGCTCGGGCGGGGTCTGGACGCAGCAGGCCAAGTTGATCGCCAGCGATGCCACCGATGATGTGCAATCCCGATTCGGTGCCGTTCTCGCCGCCGACGGCGACCTGCTGGCGGTGACCGCCACGCGCCACCCTGCCGGCGGCACTGTGTATGTATTTCGAAACAACGCCGGCGCGTGGATCGAAGAAGCAAAACTCGCGCCCCCGCCCGGCAACAGCTTCGGAGCGGTTGCGATAGCCGGTAACATGCTGGCCATCGGTTCCACTGACGACGATGTGGCCGTCAGTTCGGGTGCCGTCTTTGTTTATGAGTTCGATGGGTCTAATTGGAACCTGCTGCAGAAAATCAAAGCAGATGACGCCGCAGAAAACGATATTTTCGGGACCTCGGTGGAGATGTCCGGCAACCATATGATCGTCGGTGCCCCACATTTCTTCGAACCACGTATCTACAGCGGTGCCGCGTACATATTCGAGCTTATTGCCGGCAGCTGG
>JBFIQI010000027.1:0-20414 GCA_041609715.1 Gammaproteobacteria bacterium | reverse complement strand
GGACAGGTGTTCACGCGAAAATCGATGGCGCGTTTCTTTGACAGCCGCATCTTGATACGGCCGTCCTGCGGCACCCGGCGCTCGGCAATATCCATACGTGACATCACTTTCAGGCGCGCGGCCAGCTTGCCTGCCAGCGCTACCGGAGGCTGAGCAACCTCGTGTAAAACACCATCCTGGCGCACGCGAATGCGGTAGGATTTTTCATAGGGCTCGAAGTGAACATCGGAGGCGCCGCCATTGATGGCGTCCAGCAGGATCTTGTTGACGAATCGCACCACCGGAGCATCATCGACATCGTCGCGGGCAATATCGTCACCGAGTTCTTCGTCTCCGCCGCTGATTTCGAGATTTTCAAGATCGAAATCATCGTCGAAGTTGGTCATGGAGGTGTCCATCTGCTCCATGGCGGTTTTGACGGATTCCTCCAGCTTGTCCTCTTCCACCACGATGGCATCGACGCTGAATCCGGTCTGGAATTTAATCTCGTCCAGTGCCTGCAGGTCCGTCGGATCGGATACCGCGACGTAAAGTTTCTTGCCCCGCTTGACCAGTGGCATCACGCGGGGCTTGTTCAGCAGGTCCTCGCTGACCAGGCGTACCACGTCCATATCGATTTCAAACGCCGCGATATCCAGCAGGGGTGTGCCGAATTCGTGAGATGCAGCGACCGCAATATCCCGGGCCGAGGCCAGGTTATTGTTGATCAGGTGCTTTACAAAAGCGGTCTTGCTCTTCTTGGCCGCATCCTGAGCATCGTGCACCACGGATTCATCGATGATGCCGTCATGCACGAGGCGCCGCGGCAGGCCGCTCAGCGCGTTGCTTGTGCCTGTCATAGCCATGCTGTCTTGCTCTCCATGCGATTGCCGTTAAATTCTACCGCAAAATCAGTCATCTGCCGCAATGATCTCATATATCTTTACGTTTGCCCGGCGAGCCTCAGGGGCGGCAGGCAGGCGGCCGGTACTTGGAGGGCAGCGAACCGCCGGTGCAGTTCCACAAGACCCCCGACTCCTTGACGATGCCCTCGTACTCAATGGTGCCCTTGCCGTCTGCGGGCCCCAGATTGCCGAGCTGATAGACGAAAACCACCCGCAGGGGGTCCTCTGCCGCCATCACCTCCGTGTCCTGCGCCAGGTACTGGCTACGCTGGCCGCTCAGATTCAGTCCCATGCCTTCAGGGTTTACCACCAGATCTCCCTGTTCGACAAAATATTCCATGACGCGCTGCCGGTCGGCCGATGCAAAGGTCAGAACCTCTGAAACCTTGGAGCGCGTTATGTAATTGGTGTACGACGGAATCGCAATGGCAGCGAGGATCCCGGCAATGGCGACGACGATGACCAGTTCCAGCAGCGTGAAACCCGCGCCGCAGGAGGGCGCCGTAGCTGCCTGGAGTCGGCGATGATTCCTGTCATCCGATGCCTCCTTGGCCTGCTGTCCTGAGTCATTCACGGTCGACATGCGGGCGGTCGGTAACGTGCCGGCAGGGTACCGCCGGTGCAATCCCATTCCAAAGAGGCGCTATCGGCGGCGGCGGTGCCCTTCCAGACAATGGTGCCGGGTACCGATGAGCCGCCCAGGTTGCCTACCGGGTAAGTAATTGAAAAACTGTTGGTAGCGGCATCCGTGGTCGCCGTGACCTCGCCCATCAGGTAAACGCTGCGATTGGCGCTGGTATCGATGCCGAGGCTGCCCAGATCCGCCGGTAACGTGGAAGTTTCGGAGAAATAAGCCGCTGCCAGGGTCCGGTCGGTCTTGGACAGCTGAATGACCTCGGCCAGTTTGGTACGCGCCGTGTAATCCTGGTAAACGGGGATCGACAGCGATACCAGCAAGCCGATCACCGCCACCACGATCATCAGCTCAATCAGAGTAAATCCCTTGTTTCCACGCATTGACTTGCCCTTTATCGGCCGGATTTCCGGCGCCCCGCCACCAGAATAAGGCATTCTAAACATAATCTGTGGTCCTGATGCAGGAACGCAGTTCAAATTTTTGAATATTATCCTCGCGGGGCCCGGTTCTGCTCCTTACCGTGGCTGTGCCGCTATCTGGGCGCTCAGGGTTTGCAATTTGACGGCACGTACTTGAGCGTAACCGCTGTGAAGGTGGTTGCGTCCGTTCCCACCACCGTGTGGCCGGTAGGAGCGGCGCGCTTGCCGCAAACCCAGGCAATATCGCCATTGGCGTTCACAGCTGGCCGCAGAGAGAGGATTTCACCGTTTATGGTGGCGTTGGCCTGGTTGCCATACTGGATATCGATGGACCCGTTACTGGCGTTGACGCCGGTGACATACTTGCCGGTAATGGTCGCCGTGCCCAGCGCGGCATTATTGGCTGGCCAGGCACCTCGATCCTGAAAGTATTCCGAGGAAGAGGCCTTAACGGAGCTCGCGAGACTCAATCCCTCCGTAACCTGGCTGCGGATCGTATAGTCCTGGTAGGCCTGAATTGCGATGGTCGCCAGGATGCCGATGATCGCCACCACGATCATGAGCTCGATTAGCGTAAATCCACTCTGTAAATCTGCAGTCTTTGCTTTCATTACCCTGTTCGATACTTGGTGGCGGTGATTGCTGTCGGTCAGCGACACGCCACTCTAAAAAAAAAGGGCCCCTGCTGGAGGGGCCCCATAGTTTTCAAGCTTGCCATGCCTGGCAACTGCTGGCCCAATCAGGGCTTGCAGTTTGAAGGCAGGTACTTGAGGGTCGTGCCGGTGAAGGTCGTGGCGTCGGTGCCGGCGACCGTGTGGCCAGAAGGTACTGCGCGCTTGCCGCAAACCCAGGCGATATCGCCATTGACGTTTGGCGCCGGACGAATGGACAGCTTCTGCGTCGAAATATTCGAGTTAGCCTGCACGCCGTAGGTTACGTCGATGGAACCGTTGACAACGGAAACATCGGACACGTACTTGCCGGTAATGGTGCCGATACCCAGGGCAGCATTGTTGGCCGGCCAGCTGCCACGGTCCTGGTAGAACTCGGAAGCTGAGGTCTTGATCGACGAAGCCAGGCTCATGCCTTCAGAAACCTGGGCGCGGATCGTGAAGTCCTGATAAGCCGGAATCGCGATGGCGGCGAGAATGCCGATAATCGCAACCACGATCATCAGTTCGATAAGGGTAAAACCCTGCTGTACTTTCTTCATGGATGTCATCCTTCAAATATTTGCTTGAGACGTATGTAGCGAGCACGCCCGCTGACATGTCTGTTAATGCAAAGTGCGTGCCAGAAATGTATTTTTTGTTATAACTAACTGAAAGTATTAACTTTATAGGAAGGGTGAAATTTCTTCGTTTGACATAGTGTCGCGAGTCGGCGGGCCTACGTCGCCCGGCCGGGGCAAAAAGTGACACAAATTGTCAGTCGCGGCGCGACGCCGCCGGGTTATTCGATCCCGAGCTTTTTGATGCGGTAGCGCAGGGCGCGGAAACTGATGCCCAGCAGCTTGGCGGCCTTGGTCTTGTTATAACGAGTCTCTTCCAGCGCCTTGACGATGGCGTCGCGCTGGATATCGTCCAGTTGCGCCAGCAGCGTCGTATCGCCAGGATCCTTGTCGGCGGGCGCTTCGCCGCGCAGCTGAATGTCAGATGTGGTGATTTTGCCGTCCTCGCACAGGGTAAGCGCTCGTTCAAGGATATTCTCCAGTTCGCGAACGTTGCCCGGGAAGCTGTAATGGCGCAGTTCCCGCAAGGCTTCCGTATCGAGGCGGGGATCTGCAATACCCATCTCGGTGCCCAGCTTGGCCAGAAAATGCTCTGCCAGGGCGCCAATGTCCTCCGGCCGCTGCCGCAGCGCCGGCACCCGCATTTCAATGACATTGATGCGGTAGTAAAGATCTTCACGGAACTTGCCTTCGCGCACCTGCTCCGCCAGGTCCTTGTGGGTAGCGCTCAGCAGGCGAACATCCACCGGCTTTTCCGCAGTTTCTCCAACCGGGCGCACCGCTTTTTCCTGGATCACACGCAGCAGCTTGACCTGCATATGCAGCGGCAAATCGGCGACTTCGTCCAGGAACAGCGTGCCGCCTTCAGCCGCGACAAACAGGCCGTCCTTGTCACTGACCGCGCCGGTAAAGCTGCCTTTCTTGTGGCCGAAAAACTCACTCTCCATCAATTCGCCGGGAATCGCGCCACAGTTGACCGGGACAAATGGCTTGCTGGCACGCGGGCCGCTCTCGTGAATCAGCCGTGCCACCAGTTCTTTACCGGTCCCCGATTCACCGCCGATGTGAACCGGTGCCTGGCTGCGGGCCACTTTACTGATCATCTGGCGAACCGCCGCGATTTCGGCGGAACCGCCCAGCAACTGCTTGTCGCCGCCGGCACGCGCCTTGTTGATGCGCAGCGAGGTCTGCACCAGCTTGCGCAGCGCAGGAACGTTGACCGGCTTGGACACGAAGTCGAATGCCCCCAGCTTCAGTGCCTGTACTGCGGATTCTACGTTGCCGTGCGCGGTAATCACCGCCACCGGCACATCGGGAGTGTGGGACTGCATCCACTCCACCAATTCCAGGCCATTGCCATCGGGCAGACGCATGTCGGTCAGGCAGATATCGAAATTATCGCTACCCAGCAATTTACGCGCACCGGCAAGGTCGCCGCTGGTGCGCGTATCGATGTCCATACTCTGCAGGGTCATCGACAACAACTCGCAGATATCCGGTTCGTCGTCGATGATCAGGGCTAGTGGATTTTTGCTCATAATTGATTCAGGCCACCCAGCGCAAGGGATCGGCAAAGATTATACGGAAGATACTGCCGCCGCTCTCGCGACTCTGATACAGCAGCGTGGCACGATTGCATTCACACAATTCTCTCGCAATAAACAGGCCAAGTCCGGTGCCTTCCTGGCCGCCAGCAAAAAAAGGCTCGAAAATGCGGTCTGCATGACTGGTGTCGATCCCGGGACCGCGGTCGGCAACTTCTAGGTAGGGCCTCGAAGTGCTGGCAATGCGTCCAACACTGAGCTCTACACTGATGTGGCTGGTCTCGGTGGGACGACCATATTTCACGGCATTCTCGCAGAGATTCCACAGGATCTGGTGCAGGTGACTGGGATCCATGCGGACTTCGAGCCCGGGGTCATCGTTTTGCACAGCCACCGAAGCCGCAGGCAGTTGCAGGGTATTGCGGAATTCCTCCACGAATCCGTTCAGCCAATCATCGAGTTTTAGGCGTTGAGGTCGGGTGCTGTCCCGGCGCGAGAGTTGTAGAACATTTTCGATGATTTCATTCACCCGGCGTGAATGATTGCTGATGATTTCCGTCAGGCGTTGCTCGGCCACTCCCAGTTGTTCCGATTCCGCCAGCAGTTGGCCGGCATGCGAGATGGCACCCACAGGATTCCTGATTTCGTGCGCGATGCTGGCGCTGAGCCGTCCCAGTGAAGCCAGCTTGGATTGCTGCACGCGTTCTGCCAGCAGGCTGGAGTCCTCCAGAAACACGAGGCTTGCCGGGGTGGTTTCGCCGCTGCCCAGTGCGGCGAAATGCGGAATGATCACGCTGGCTTTGTCGGCTGAAAGAAACGATGGTTGTTCGCGTATCTGGTTCGGCCTCTCGATCCACTTTTTCCAGATCCGGTGCAGCTCTTCGGATATCTCCTCCAGGCGGTTGCCTGCGGCACTGCCTTCGGTGCCCAGAAAACTGGCGGCCGATTCATTCATCAGGCGGACATGACCGGTCTCGTCCACCACCACAATGCTTTCCCTGAGATGCTGGACGATGTATGCATTCAACTGCGCCAGGTTGGCGAGGTCGACACCGCGTCGCTGGGCCAGCGCTTCGCTTTCACGCATTCGTGCGCCCAGCCAGTTACCCGCCACCGCGAAAACAAACAAGATCGCGCCCAACAAACCCGCTGCACCAAAATCGGCAACGTCGGGTCCTGCCGTTATGCGGGTGGCGAATTCGCCCATCAGTATGGTTATCGAGGCGATGGCGGCGGACAGCACTGCAACCCGGCGGCTTAGAGACACCGCTGCGGCTCCGATGGGAATGAAAAGCAGGCTGCCCAGTCCGCTACTGGCGCCGCCGCTGGAGATCAGCAGTATGGCAACGGCCAGCACGTCAGCCAGCAGCTGCCCATAAATATGCAGTGGCGTGACCGTGGGGGACCAGCGGGCGGTGATCATGGTAAGCAGGGCAAAAAGCAGATAAGCAAAGGCGGTCCAGCCAAACAGAGCCGGTTCGTAAGAGCCCACCACCCGCGGGTCGTCCACCGCCAGGAACAGGATCAGTAAGACCGCCGCGACCAGGATGCGAAATCCGCCGAGCAGCCGCAGTATCCTGACATCGACATCCCGTTGACTGCTTTGAGTGGCCGATGCCATTCGCAGTTCGGAACCGCCGCTGGCCGCCTGGACTTGATTCATCCCGTTGATCCAATAGCGAAATGACCCTCTATTCTACGGGCTTCGTGGGAGTCCGGGAAACCTGGCGACAGGAATGGCGGGTTCTTTTGCGTATCGGCAGGCTTTGCTCCAAAATACGCGGTCCCGAATCCATCCACAAAACCAATCGGGCCTTCAGCATGAATCTGCACGAATACCAGTCAAAGCAACTGTTTTCCGACTATGGCATCGCGGTGCCTGAGGGCATCGCCGTGCATTCGCCGGCGGAAGCGGCCCGAGCCGCCAAGGAGCTTGGCGGATCACTCTGGGTTGTGAAGGCCCAGGTGCATGCTGGCGGTCGTGGCAAAGCCGGCGGCGTCAAGCTGGTCAAGAGTCCTGCGGAAGTAGAGGCGGCTGCCAAGACCATGCTGGGCTCCCAGATCGTGACCCATCAGACGACCCCGGATGGGCTGCCGGTGAACGTCGTGCTCGTGGAGTGCGGTACGGCCATCGAGCGGGAGCTGTACTTAAGCCTGCTGGTGGACCGTGGACGGGAGCGTGTCGTGTTCATGGCTTCGGCGGCTGGCGGTATGGATATCGAGACGGTGGCGGCAGAGACACCGGAAAAAATCCTCAAGGTCGCGGTTAATCCGGCGGCCGGACTGATGAGCTATCAGGCCCGCCAGCTGGGTTTCGGTCTGGGGCTGAACAAGCAACAGACCAACCAGTTTGCCCGCATCGCTGCCGCACTTTATCAGCTGTTCACCGAAAAAGACGCCAGCCTGGTGGAGGTCAATCCGCTGATCGTTACCCAATCCGGTGACCTGCTGGCCCTGGATGCCAAGATCAACCTGGAAGACAACGCTTTGTTCAGGCAAAAGGCGCTGGCCCAGATGCGTGACCCCAGCCAGGAAGACGAAAAAGAAAACGAAGCCAGTGCCCACGACCTCAATTATGTGTCGCTGGACGGCAATATTGCCTGCATGGTGAATGGCGCGGGGCTGGCCATGGCCACCATGGACCTGATCAAACTGCATGGCGGAGAGCCTGCCAACTTCCTGGACGTTGGCGGCGGCGCGACCAAAGAGCGCGTGACCGAAGCGTTCAAGCTGATTCTCTCCAATACCAACGTCGAAGCTATTCTGGTCAATATTTTCGGTGGCATAGTGCGCTGCGACCTGATCGCGGAAGGCATCATGGCGGCGGTCAGGGAGGTGGGAGTGTCGGTGCCGGTAGTGGTACGCCTCGAGGGCACCAACGTCGAGAAAGGCCGCCAACTGCTGGCCGAGAGCGGGTTGGCGATTACACCCGCCGAGGACCTCACTGACGCCGCCAAAAAAGCCGTCGCAGCTGCAGCCTGAGCCGCAGGGAACCCAAGATTATGAGCATTCTTGTCAATCAGAATTCCAAAATTGTCTGCCAGGGTTTTACTGGCAACCAGGGGACATTTCATTCACAACAGTGCATTGAATACGGCACCCAGGTGGTGGGTGGCGTGACCCCGGGCCGGGGCGGCGAGACCCACCTGGAGCGGCCGGTGTTCAATACCGTGCATGAGGCGGTGGCCGAAACCGGGGCCGACGTGAGCATGATATATGTGCCCGCCGCGTTTGCGGCAGACGCGATCCTGGAAGCGGCCGATGCCGGTGTTGGCCTGATTGTGTGTATAACCGAAGGTATTCCGGTACTGGATATGGTGCGGGTCAAGGCCGCCATGCGGGATTACGATTGCCGGCTGGTGGGACCCAACTGCCCCGGGGTCATTACCCCTGGCGAATGCAAAATCGGCATCATGCCCGGACGTATCCACAAGCCGGGGCGTATCGGCATAATCTCCCGTTCCGGTACGCTGACTTACGAAGCGGTGTTCCAGACGACCAACAACGGACTTGGCCAGAGCACCTGCGTGGGGATTGGTGGCGATCCCGTGCGCGGCATGAATTTTATTGATTGCCTGGCACTGTTCGAGGCGGATGCGGACACCGATGGCATCGTGATGGTGGGCGAGATCGGAGGCAGCGACGAGGAAGCGGCGGCTGAATTCATCAAGGCCAGCGTATCCAAGCCGGTCGTTGCCTATATCGCCGGCGTAACCGCGCCGCCTGGCAAACGCATGGGTCACGCCGGTGCGATCATATCCGGCGGCAAGGGCACCGCCGAAGAGAAGTTTGCGGCCCTGGAAGATGCCGGTGCCGTGACGGTGCGCTCCCCCGCCGAGTTGGGCAGCGCCATGCAAAAAGCGCTGGAGGCCTAGCCGCCGACTTGCGGCCGGGCCAATCCAGGTTCATCCAGGCCGAAGGCATGTCCGCCACACTCAGGGTCGCACTTGCACAAGTCAATCTGACGGTTGGCGATGTGCCTGGTAACACCCGCGAGCTGCTCACCCACAGTCGCCGGGCACGCGACGAATTGCGTGCCGATCTGGTGTTGTTTCCGGAGCTCACGCTGACCGGCTACCCGCCGGAAGATCTGCTGTTTCACGCCGGCCTGAAGCGCAAGGTCGCAGATGCCTGGCAGGAAATACTGCAGGGCAGCGAGGGCATTGGCGTGCTGTTCGGGTTTCCCGAGTACGAAAACGGCAGGATTTACAACGCCGCGGCAGTGGTGCGCGACGGCGAGATTCTCGCCCGCTATCGCAAACGGCTGCTGCCCAATTACGCGGTATTTGACGAAAAGCGGTATTTCGCCCCAGGTGATGAGCCCACCGTTTTTGATTATGAAGGCCTGCGGCTCGGCCTGACCATCTGTGAGGATGTCTGGGAGCCGGGCCCCGTCGAAGATGCCGCGGCTGCGGGCGCCCAACTATTGCTGAATATCAATGCGTCGCCATACAGTATCGGCGTGCAACGGCGCCGCGAGCGGGTACTCAGGGCACGGGTCGCCGCCGCAGGCGTGCCCATCGCCCATGTCAATTACTGCTGTGGACAGGACGAGCTGGTGTTCGACGGCCGTTCCTTGGTTATGGATGGCAGCGGCAACATTGCCATGCAGGCACCGGCGTTCGAAGAGGGGCTGTATATCGCGGAATTCGCCCTTGAATCCGGCCGGGCCGTGGCGTTGCCGGGGCCTGTGGCAGCCGACCCGAAGACCGAGGAAATTGTTTACAAGGCGCTGGTGCTGGGGACCCGCGACTATGTCAGGAAACACGGGTTTCCTGGTGTGGTGCTGGGGCTGTCTGGTGGCATAGATTCGGCGCTGACCCTGGCGATAGCTGTGGATGCCCTGGGTGCGGACCAGGTGCGGGCCGTCATGATGCCCTCGCGCTACACCTCCGATGCGAGCCGTCAAGATGCTCGTGAGCAGGCGCGCATGCTGGGTATTGCTTACGACATTGTCGACATTGAACCGATGTTTCAGGCCACGCTGGAGGTGCTGGCACCGGCGTTTGCGGGAGCCGAGCCGGATACTACCGAGGAAAATATCCAGTCGCGCTGCCGCGGAATGATACTGATGGCTTTGTCCAACAAGACCGGGTACATGGTGCTGACCACGGGCAACAAGAGTGAGATGGCCGTAGGTTATGCCACGCTGTACGGTGACATGGCCGGAGGATTCGCGCCCATCAAGGACTGCAGCAAGACGCTGGTGTACCGGCTGGCGCGTTACCGCAACAGCCTCTCAGCGGCGATTCCCGGCAACGTGATCGACAAACCGCCATCGGCAGAATTGCGCCCGGATCAGCTGGACTCGGACTCGTTGCCATCCTACGACGTACTCGACCCGATACTTGAAGCCTTCATAGAGGAAGACCTCTCGGTGGACGAAATTGTCGCGCGTGGATTCGATCGGGAGACCGTGGGTCGGGTACTGGCCATGGTGCGCATTGCAGAGTACAAGCGGCGCCAGGCGCCACCGGGTGTGCGCGTCAGTCGCCGGGCCTTCGGTCGCGACTGGCGCTACCCGATAACGTCGGGTTACCGCGCCTGACCGGACCCGTCAGCCGAAATCGGGATAACTGGCCCGCAGGACCGCTTCCGTCTGGCTGGCGAGCTCGTCCAGTCCCAGCTTGCGATAGGCATCCACCATCAGCGCCAGCGCGGGCGGTGTGAAGGTGGACTGCTGGTAGTTTTCCAGTATGTACTTCGCGCGATTGAGCGCTGCCACGTAAGCACCCCGACCCAGGTAGTACTCCGCCACGCGATACTCATATTCTGCCAGGCGGTTGCGAATGCGGATCATCCGCTGACGGGCATCCGGCGCGTACTGGCTGTCTGGAAACCGCAGCAGGAACTGCGAAAATGCCGCAAAGGCGCGCTCCATGCCCGCGGGCGGCCGCCCGCCCGTGTCAATTCGCAGTGTCCTGGTCAGGAAGTTTTCAGTTTCACGGTATTCGATGACGCCCTTCATGTAATAGGCGTAGTCAACGTTCGGGTGTCGCGGATTTTCACGTATAAACTGTTCTGCCGCGTCCAGGGCGGATTCCCTCGCGCTGGCTGCGTGGTACGCATGGATGAGGTCGAGTCGTGCCTGCTGTGCAAATTCGCCGAAAGGATAGCGAGTCTCGAGCCGCTCGAGCTTTTGAATGGCACTGCGGTAATTGCCCGCATCCAGGCTGCGTTTGGCATCGGCATACATGGCCTGCGGCAGGAGGCCCAGATCCTCTTCTTCGGGATTGTTGGCGCAGGCTGCGGCCAAAAAGGTCAGCAGCAGGAGAGCAAGGGGTCTGTAATAATGCATGGATCTACGTTGCCTACCATGATGGCGCGACTCAGGGGAGGCGCGGAGTATACCGCAACCGTTCAAGGGCGAAAGCACGGAGGGAGCATGCAGATACGTCGCGAACTGCAAATACCTGCCGGCCAGGCAGGGCGCCGCCTCGACCAGGTGCTGGCGGAGCTGTTGCCTGATTTTTCCCGCAGCCGCCTCAAGAGCTGGATCGAGGCCGGTTGCGTCAGCATCGATGGCGTCGCCCGGGCGCCCAAATACCGGCTGGCCGGGGGCGAGCAAGTGGCCCTCGAGGCGGAGCTGGCCGCGCTCGACGAGGTGACTGCCCAAGCCATCCCGCTGCATATCGTTCACGAAGATGCCAGCATCATTGTCGTTAACAAGCCGCCCGGTCTGGTGGTGCACCCTGGTGCGGGCAATCCCGATCGCACCCTGCAAAATGCATTGTTACACCACCGCCCGGAACTGGAAGCGTTGCCGCGTGCCGGCATCGTGCACCGGCTGGACAAGGACACATCCGGGCTCCTGGTAGTGGCCGCCACGACGCGCGCTCACCGGCGCCTGGTGGCCGCCATGGAAGCGCGGGAAATCGGGCGCCGCTACCAGGCGCTGGTGCGTGGGGAAGTAACCGCAGGGGGCACTGTGGATGCGCCGATCGCACGTCATCGGCTACAGCGCACACGGATGAGCGTACGAGCTGGCGGGAGAATGGCGCGCACCCACTACCGGGTGCTGGAGCGCTTTGCTGCCTTCACTTTGCTGGATGTACGCCTGGAAACCGGCCGTACCCATCAAATCAGGGTTCACATGGCGCATCTGGGTTTTCCGCTGGTGGGAGACCCCGCCTATGCGCCACGGCTGGCGCTACCGCCTGCCTGCAGCCCCGAGCTTGCGAAGGTTTTGCGCGGTTTCAGGCGCCAGGCCCTGCATGCCTGGCAATTGCAACTGGCGCACCCGGAGTCCGGCGCAGCACTGCACTGGGAGGCGCCTTTACCGGAGGATCTGGCCGAGCTGCTGGCAGCGCTGCGCGATGCAGCAAGGACGGGACAAGAGTGACCGATCTGCAGTTCATAGAGGCTCGCTTCGCGCCGGGTATGGCGGTGCGTGGCTTAACCACGATGCGCGCCGGAGGTGTCAGCGAGGGTGCCTATGCGAGCCTCAATCTGGCGACGCATGTGGGCGATGCCGCGATTGCGGTCAAAGAGAATCGTGCGCGCCTGCGCGCGGCGCTGGGATTGCAGCGCGAGCCCGTGTGGCTGGACCAGTGCCACGGGACCCGCGTCGCCAGGCTGCCGGCAGAAGGTCCTGGTACGCAGCCCCGTCAAACCGATGCGGCGGTCAGTCGCCGGGCGGGGCAAGTGCTCGCCGTGCTCACTGCCGATTGCCTGCCTGTGCTGCTGGCCAGTTCCCTGGATAATGTCATTGCCGTCGCTCATGCGGGCTGGCGGGGTTTAGCCGATGGCGTCGTGGAAAATACGCTGGCTGCCATGTCCAGCGAGCCAGCGGCGATCCATGCCTGGCTGGGCCCGGCCATCGGGCCACGCAGCTTCGAAGTTGGCCATGAGGTATACAGCCGATTTACCGACGCCTATGCCGAAGCGAGCACCTGTTTCGCGCCCGGCGGCGAGGGCAAATGGTTTGCTGACCTGGTGGGCCTGGCGCGCCAGCGATTGGTGAGTTGCGGTGTCCGCCACATCACCTCCGCTGATCTTTGCACCTATGCCCGTGAGAACCAGTTCTATTCTCATCGCCGCGACGGCGAATGCGGGCGCATGGCGAGCCTGCTATGGATGACGACTTGATGCCAGCAGGCCGATTTCGCCCTATGCCGCGGCGGACTTTGCGGATAGGATGAGCGCCCACCGGCTGCGGCGGATGTTATGAACACTCTTGGCCTGATCCTGCTGTTTACTCTGCTGGGGGGAATTCTGAGCGCCCTGGCGGCTTCGCTGTTCTTGCTGTTTTCAGACCGGGCCCGCGAGGTATTGCTGCCCCACCTGATCAGTTTCGCCACGGGGGCCTTGCTGGGGGCAGCCCTGCTGGCCCTCTTGCCGCACGCCATCGACAAGGTCGGGATAGCACAGATTCACGGTATTGGTCTGGCCGTGCTGGCCGGCATCCTGGTGTTTTTCCTGTTGGAGAAACTTGTTTTGTGGCGCCACTGTCACGCCGACGACTGTGTCACCCACGGACCGGAACCACACCACCGGGACAAGTCCACCGCAACCATGATTCTTTTGGGCGACGGCATCCACAACCTGCTGGATGGCATCCTGATTGCGGCGGCATTCCTGACCGACGCGCACCTGGGCATAGTGACCGCCGTTGCCGTCTTCACCCATGAGATTCCCCAGGAAGTCGGTGATCTGGCGGTGCTGCTGAAAAGCGGGATGAGCCGCGCGCGGGCCTTGTGGCTCAACCTGCTGGCCAGTATCACTTCGGTGGCCGGCGGCGTTCTTGCCTATTTCTGGTTGGTGGGCACCGAGCAGGCGCTGCCTTACGTGCTCGCAGTTGCGGCCTCGAGTTTTCTCTACGTAGCGGTCGCCGATCTGATTCCAGGGCTGCACCGCCGGGTGGATGTGCGCGCCAGCGCCCAGCAGATCCTGTTGATCATCGCCGGCGTGCTGGTGATTTACTTCAGCCACGCAACCCTGCATTGAGCCTGGTCTCCTGCCGCCGCTTGAATCTGCGCGGCACTGCCCCCATCTGGGATGGGAGTAGTATTTCGGGAGAGCCCTCGCATGCGAATGGACAAATTCACCAGCAAATTTCAGCTGGCGCTGGCTGACGCCCAGTCTCTGGCCGTGGGCCGCGACCACGCCTATATCGAACCTGCGCACCTGATGCTGGCCATGTTGGACCAGCAGGGCGGGTCCGTGCGCCATTTGCTGGCGCGGGCGGGCACCAATATCAACCTGCTACGTTCGAATCTGGGCAAGGCCATTGAACGTCTGCCGACGGTGCAGGGCACCGGCGGCGAAGTGCACCTGTCAAATGATCTGGCCAAGCTGCTCAATGTAACGGACAAGCTCGCCCAGCAGCGTGGTGACAGCTATATCTCAAGCGAGTTGTTCGTGCTGGCTGCCGTGGAGGACAAGGGGCCGCTTGGTGAAGCGCTGCGCGCCGCCGGCGCCGTCAAAGGCGCACTGGAACAAGCCATCGACGACATGCGCGGCGGTGAGGAAGTTACCGATCCCAATGCCGAGGATACGAGGCAGGCGCTGGAGCGCTACACCATCGATCTGACCGAGCGGGCCGAGCAGGGCAAGCTCGATCCCGTGATCGGCAGAGACGACGAGATTCGGCGCACGATACAGGTTCTGCAAAGGCGCACCAAGAATAATCCCGTACTGATCGGCGAACCGGGGGTGGGTAAAACCGCAATTGTCGAGGGCCTGGCTCAGCGCATCATAAATGGCGAAGTGCCGGAAGGGCTGCGCAACAAACGCATTTTGTCGCTGGACATGGGGGCTCTGATTGCCGGCGCCAAATTCCGCGGGGAATTCGAGGAACGGCTCAAGGCCGTGCTCAATGATCTCGCCAAGCAGGAGGGCCAGATTATCCTGTTCATCGATGAGTTGCACACGATGGTGGGAGCCGGCAAGGCGGAAGGCTCCATGGATGCCGGCAACATGCTCAAACCCGCACTGGCACGCGGCGAACTGCACTGCGTTGGGGCCACCACCCTGGATGAATATCGCCAGTACGTTGAGAAAGACGCAGCGCTCGAGCGTCGCTTCCAGAAGGTGCTGGTGGACGAACCCAGTGTCGAGGACACCATTGCGATACTGCGCGGACTCAAAGAGCGCTATGAAGTGCACCACGGCGTGGAGATAACCGACCCTGCCATTGTGGCCGCCGCGACGCTTTCGCACCGTTATATCAGCGACCGGCAGCTACCGGACAAGGCCATCGATCTCGTGGACGAGGCGGGCTCGCGCATTCGCATGGAGATCGATTCCAAGCCGGAGCCCATGGATCGGCTGGAGCGGCGACTGATCCAGCTCAAGATCGAGCGCGAGGCTTTGAAAAAAGAAAAGGACGAAGCCTCGAAAAAACGCCTCAATACGCTGGATGACGAAATCAAAACCCTCGAGAAGGAGTTTTCCGATCTCGAGGAAGTATGGAAAGCCGAAAAGGCTGCCATGCAGGGCACCACCCACATCAAGGAGGAGCTGGAACGGGTGCGCCTGGAACTGGAGACCGCACGGCGCGCCGGTGACCTGGGGCGCATGTCGGAGCTGCAGTATGGACGCATCCCGGAGTTGGAGAAACAACTCTCAGAGGCCAGCGCTGCGGAGCAGCAGGAAACTACTTTGCTGCGTAACAAGGTGAGCGAGGAGGAAGTCGCCGAAGTCGTGTCGAAGTGGACCGGGATTCCGGTTTCCCGGATGCTCGAAGGCGAGAAAGAAAAACTCCTGCGCATGGAAGAGGCCCTGCAACGGCGGGTCGTGGGCCAGCATGAGGCAGTGGTGGCCGTATCCAACGCCATCCGTCGTTCGCGCGCCGGCCTGTCCGATCCCAACCGGCCCAACGGCTCGTTCTTGTTCCTGGGCCCCACCGGGGTAGGCAAAACGGAACTGACCAAGGCGCTGGCGGCCTTCCTGTTTGATACCGAGGACGCCATGGTTCGCATCGACATGTCGGAATTCATGGAAAAACATTCCGTGGCACGACTGATTGGTGCGCCGCCTGGTTACGTGGGCTATGAAGAGGGCGGCTACCTGACGGAGGCCGTTCGGCGCAGACCCTACTCGGTGATCCTGCTCGACGAAGTGGAAAAGGCGCATCCGGATGTCTTCAATATCCTGCTGCAGGTGCTGGACGATGGCCGCCTGACAGATGGCCACGGTCGTACCGTGGACTTTCGCAATACCGTTGTGGTGATGACATCCAACCTGGGATCCGAGCGCATTCAGGCCTTATCCGGCGAAGACAACTACGCCCGGATGAAATCCGCGGTCATGGACGTGGTTACCCAGCATTTCCGGCCGGAATTTATCAACCGGGTCGACGACATCGTGGTGTTCCATGCGCTGGCGAAGGCGCAGATTCGCGAGATCGTGGAGATTCAGCTGGAATATCTGCGCACACGCCTGGCAGAACGCGACATATTCATCGAGCTGACGGCGGCGGCCGTGGACAAGCTGGCCGATGCCGGCTTTGACCCGGTTTATGGTGCGCGGCCCCTCAAGCGGGCAATCCAGCAGCAGGTTGAAAACCCGCTGGCCCAGGAAATCCTCGCCGGGCGCTTTGGCCCCGGCGACAAGATCCTGGTGGATGGACGCGATATCGGTCTGGCGTTCGAAAAAGCGGCTTGAGCGATGCGCCACCGGCCGGCTTCAGTCCGGCGGCGCGGCGCGGTTGGATTCCGGGGGCAGCAGGCGCACGCCCGCTGCACTGGTCTTTTCGACGGCATAGAATTCCCGCGGCGGCACTTCCGGAGCGAGCCGGTTCAGCACCGCACGCACCGTTTCGTCCTGCGCCATGAACCAGACAAATTTGAATTCGGCCAGGCGTTTTTCAATGGCCGCGAGGGGCTGTTGGAAAAACTCCGGATCGCGCTGGATCGTGGCCGGTGTCGGGGTCAGCTCATGGAGCAGGATACTGCTCAGCAGCAGGTGCTCGTTGGGATCCGGGAAATACACCCAGACTGGCTCGCGCCCGGCAATGGTGCGCACGCGATCCGTATAGGGGCGGATATCGGCCCGGAATGCGGGTTCTGAAGCCGGCCGGTACAGCGGGGTCAGAAACGGTCGTTCCACCACCAGCAGGGCAGCGATCACCAATACCAGGAGGGCCCCGCGCACGGCCGGTGACAGGCGATTCAGACGCGACGCTTCGCTGCCACTGAGTGCCAGTGGCAGCAGCGCCGCCATGACCAGTAAAAACATCGGTAAGGTCACCGAATGGGCGTAGCGCACAAAGGAAGCGATGGCCAAAGCGTCGCGGCGCGGAAAAACATACTGGTAACTGAGGTAGAGCATACCCAGGTAGGCGAGGGCCATGCCCAGCAGGCCGGCGAGTGCGACGGACCATTGGGCGCGGTGAGCGCGAGGTACCAGCAAAGCCACGGCCAGAAACGCCGCCATAACATACAGCAGCAGAAACGAGGTGGTGGTCAGGCGCGGCCCGTCACCGTGCTCGCCAAGAGTTTGAAAGCTCGATTCATTGAAGCGATAGGACGAGGCATTACGGGTCAGAGGATGTTTCAGGAAGACTTCCACAAAACGGTCTCGCACCAGGGCGGCGCGCTCCGGGTCATCGACCCGGGTCGACCCTGTCAGGATGCCGGCGAGGCCTCCCACCGACATCGTGTCAGTGGGTGCGCTGGCCGCATCCCGATTCGCATTCCAGCTCAGCGTAGCCAGCACGGGTCCGACCAGCCAGGCAGCCAGCAGCAGGGCGGGCAAGCGCAGCCGACGGGCATTACTTTTGCTCGCCGTATTGCGCAGCAGGGCCAGCAGCGCGAATAAGCCGGCGAGCGCCAAAGCGAAGAAAAAGCCCGTGTCCTTGATGAGTGCGAGCACCGTTAACGGCAGCAACCAGGGCAGTGCGCGTTTAGGTCGGAACGGTGCGCGGTCGCTCAGGAAGCCGATGATCAACCCGGCGGTCCAGGCGCCCAGCACATGGTCCACGTACAGGCTGGTGATGCCGTGACCAAAGCTGGTGACGGCGACCAGCAACAATGCAACGACAATTACCGCCCAGGGCAGAGATTGTTTGAGCGGCCGTGATCCGATGCCATCCAGCAGCATGAGCAGGGGCGCCATCAGCAGCAGGAACTGGGCAAAATAGGCGGTGCCGTCTCGGAAACTTCCGCCCAGGAAAAACAGGTACTGCCACAGCGTCGCGCCTGGCGGATAGCGGGGGTGCAGGCTGTTGCTGTCGGCCTCCCAAAAACCGCCCAGTGCCAGCATCTCCCTGAGGTGAATACCCCAGTGAGAATACTCATCATAGAAACGGAAATGGCCGGGTAACAAAAGCAGGTAAAAGAGCAGCGCAAGCACCAGCAGAGCAACAAGGGGCGGGGACGTCAGGGTGTCGAGAGTGCGCTTGCGCTGACGCAGGCATTCACTGCCTAAAAGCAGCAGGCCAACAGCCAGTACGGCGATGCGTGCCGCTGCCAGCATATCGAGCAGGCCGCCGACATACAGCAACAGCAGCATTACGCTGACACCATGCAGGATGCCCCGGGCGGGCGTAGTGTCCAGCCAGCGGACAACAGCCAGCACCCAGCCCACCAGGGGAACGAGTATCAGCAGTTCCAAGAAACGATATTCCGGCTGGCTGGCATGGGGCGACGCTCGGGTTTTTCAATTCGACGCCAGCTTACTTGAATCCTCAGCCCGCGGCATCCCGGCCCTTCGCCCTTTGAAACTGAACCGTATTGAGATTGCCCTTGATACTGACAGCGGCGACCCCATAAAGTGGCAGGATCGATTGCTAGCGGGAAATTTTGAGCCTATGCCGATTTACGAATACGAGTGCGGGAATTGTGGTCACCGCCTGGATGCCCTGCAAAAAATCAGCGAGCAGCCGCTGCGCACCTGTCCGGCCTGCAGCGCCGACAGTCTGCGTAAACTGATATCGGCGCCCCAGTTCCGGCTAAGTGGCAGCGGCTGGTACGAAACCGATTTTAAAAAAGACAAGCGCCGCAACCTGGCGGAAAGCGGCGACAAACCGGGCGCCGCCGACAAGCCGGCAAAGGGCGCAGACAAGCAGGACGGTGGCAAAGCAGCAAGTGCTGCGGGATCTTCCGGGGCGAATGGCAAGGCTGCGCCGAAGACCGGGAGTCGCTCGGCAGGATCGGACGGATAGCCGGACATCCCTGTCCGGCAAGGTCGTTGTTCAGCAGGCGCAAATATTTCCGGGCACGATTTGCGCCCCGGCGATGGGCAATTTGATAAGCTCGCGACATGAAAAGTCTGCGTAAATACCTGGTGGCAGGCCTGTTGATCTGGATTCCGCTGGGCATCACATTCCTGGTTCTCAAGGTGCTGATCGGGTTCATGGATCGCAGCCTGCTGCTATTACCCGCGGCCTATCGACCCGAGAACCTGCTGGGATTCCATGTGCCGGGCATCGGCGCCATCCTGACGATCCTGCTGGTATTGGCGAGCGGTTTACTGGTCACCAATTTGCTGGGACGAAAAATCCTTGGCGGCTGGGAGTCTTTGCTGGCGCGCATCCCTCTGATCAGGAGCATCTACTCCGGTGCCAAGCAGGTGGCGGAAACCATGTTCGCGGAGGGTGGCCAATCCTTCAAGAAGGTATTGCTGATCCCTTATCCGCGCCAGGGTGTATGGTCGCTGGCCTTTCAGACTGCCACCGAAATCGGCGAGGTTCAGGCGCGCACCAGCCGCGAGGTGATCTGCGCTTTCGTGCCCACCACGCCCAATCCCACCTCGGGATTCATCGTCATGGTGCCGGTGGCCGATGTCATCGAGTTGGATATGAGCGTGGATGCGGCCCTCAGAATGATCATATCGCTGGGTGTGGTGGTGCCGCACTGGGCTGACCCGGCGGATGCCGGCGAGCTTGCGCCGCTACCGCCCAAGGCTTAACATTTCCGGCCTTTTCACACTCCTGGGCGGCAAGCAGGCCGACCCTGCAGTATCCCCGGAAGAATCCATGCGCAGCCATTATTGCGGTCAGGTTAACCAGCGACTAACAGGCACCGAAGTCGAGGTCTGCGGCTGGGTGCATCGACGCCGCGATCACGGCGGCGTAATTTTTGTTGATCTGCGTGATCGCGAGGGACTGCTGCAGATCGTCTTCGATCCGGATGCCCCGGAGATTTTCTCACTGGCCGAGCGCGTGCGCAGCGAATTCGTGTTGCGGGTCAAGGGCAAGGTTCGGCCGCGTCCTGAAGGTACCGTGAATCCGAACCTGGCCAGCGGTGCCGTTGAGGTGCTGGCCCGCGAGTTGGAAGTTTTGAACGTGGCTGAAACGCCGCCGTTTCATCAAGACGAGCAGGCTGGCGAGGATCTGCGTCTCAAGTATCGCTACCTGGATTTGCGCCGGGAAGAAATGCAGCAACGGCTGCTCCTGCGGCACCGGGTGACCCATGCGCTGCGAAGTTTTATGGATGCACATGGTTTTGTAGACGTGGAAACACCCATGCTGACCAGGGCAACACCCGAGGGCGCCCGCGACTATCTGGTGCCCAGCCGCACCCATGCTGGCAAGTTTTTTGCCCTGCCGCAGTCGCCGCAACTGTTCAAGCAGCTGCTGATGATGTCCGGGATCGATCGCTACTACCAGATCGCCCGTTGCTTCAGGGACGAGGACCTGCGGGCGGATCGCCAACCCGAATTTACCCAGCTGGATGTCGAGACTTCCTTCATGAATGAAGTCGAAATCACGGGCCTGATGGAAGCCATGATTCGCGAATTGTTCAAGTCGGTGCT
>JBFIQI010000026.1:0-20701 GCA_041609715.1 Gammaproteobacteria bacterium | reverse complement strand
ATTTTTGGCCGTACTCGTATTGTTAATACCGGCGAGCGCCCTCGCCCAGCTGGCGCGTCCGGGTCTGCCGATTTCTTTGGATGCCGAGTCCTCCGAATTCGACCGCAAGAATAATGTCATGGTATTCAGCCTGATTACCATTCGTCAGGGCGAGCTGACCATCAGCGCTAACCAGGCAAGGTCCTCGGAGCTCGATTTTGGCAATGCTGAATGGCAATTCACCGGCAACGTCGTCATAACCGGTGTGAATTCCCGCTTGGAAGCCCAGAGCGCCACCCTGCGTTTTGTGAATCACGATCTGCGCAATGCCCGCATCGTCGGTAAGCCCGCCGAGTTCGAGCAGCGTCGCGCCGACCTGGAAGAGCCAGTCAGGGGGCGCGCAGGCGTGATCGAATATGATCTGTCGGACCAGCTCATAAAACTGAGCGGTAGTGCCTGGCTCAAGGAGGGTAACAATGAGATTCTTGGTGAAAGTATTGCCTACAACATCGAGGAACAGCGGGTCCTTGCAAGCTCCGACAGCAGCGGCAAGCAGCGCGTGCAAATCACGATCACCCCGGAGGACAACCAGCAACCTGAGCTGCCCAAGGACAAATGAGCACACTGAAAGCCAACAGTATTCGCAAGGCCTTTAAGTCCCGGGCGGTCGTCAAGGATGTTTCCCTTGAAGTCAGCAGCGGCGAAGCAGTGGGTCTTCTGGGCCCGAATGGCGCCGGTAAAACCACTTGCTTCTACATGATGGTCGGGCTGGTCCCCTGTGACGGCGGCCGGATCGAACTGGATGATAAAGACATAACCCGACTGCCAATGCACGGCCGGGCCAGGCTGGGTGTGGGCTACTTGCCCCAGGAGGCATCGGTATTCCGCAAATTATCGGTCGCCGACAACATCCAGGCCATACTGGAAACGCGTGCCGGACTGGACCGCGCACGCCGTGAACAGATCCTCGAGGAGTTGCTGGAAGAACTTCACATAACGCATATACGCAACAGCCTGGGCATGAGCCTGTCCGGCGGCGAGCGACGGCGCGTGGAGATTGCCCGGGCACTGGCCGCAGACCCTGACTTTATCCTGCTGGACGAGCCCTTCGCCGGGGTAGACCCGATCTCGGTGCTGGACATCCAGCGCATCATCGCCCAGCTCACCGCGCGGGATATCGGTATTCTCATTACCGACCATAACGTACGGGAAACATTGGGAATTTGCAGTCGAGCCTATATTCTCAGCGACGGTCAGGTCATCGCCAACGGATCTCCTGACCACCTGCTCTCAAATAAACGTGTCCGGGAGGTGTACCTGGGCGAGGGTTTTCGACTATAAATAGAAGTATGCCCACCCTGGATGCCTGCCAGCAGGCTTTTCTCACCGGTTTTTTGCGGCGCACAAGCCGCGCTTTAAGCGAGCCTGCCGACTGTTTCACGGTATCCGATACCCGTAAGGCGTTATGCTGCACGGGAGAAATACGGGCATGCTGAAACCATCACTGCAACTCAAAATCGGTCAGCAGCTGACCATGACACCTCAGTTGCAGCAGGCAATTCGCCTGCTGCAGCTTCCGGTTATCGATCTGCAGTCCCAGATTCAGGAAGCGCTGGAAGAAAACGTCATGCTGGAGTCGGTGGAAGAGTCCCTGGATACCAGCAAAAATGACACGGCGGCAGACGAGAACGCCGAGACCGGCGACAATCCCGAGGTCGAGGTTTCCTGGAGCGATACTGCCACTCTGCCGATTCCGGAATCCAGCTGGTCCAGCAACACCGGGCCGCGCAGCAATGAGAATCGGGGTCCCATCAATCAGGATTTCGCACCGCGCGCCGGCCAGACATTACAGGAGCACCTGCTGTGGCAATTGCAGATGGAGCCCTTCGACCCCCAGGAATATGCCATCGGACGGGCCATCGTAGACGCCGTCAATGACGACGGCTATCTCCAGGACGACCTGGCCAGCCTCTGCGAATTACTCGAGCCCGAAATGAGTGTCAGCGAAGACGCGATCGAGGCGGTCTTGCTTCGAGTTCAGCAGTTCGATCCGGCGGGCGTGGCCAGCCGCGACGTCGCAGAGTGCCTGGAAATCCAGCTCGACCAACTGGAGGAGGAAACTCCCGGTCTGGAACTGGCCAGGCGCATCATCCGGGAAGGCCTGGACGAGATCGGCGCCCAGAGCTATGCGCGCCTGCGCCGCCGTTTGCACTGTTCCGAAGAAGACTTTGACGAGGCCCTCTTGCTGGTGCGGTCTTTGCACCCGCGGCCGGGTTCCGCGGTACATGCGTCCGACTCCGAATATGTGATTCCCGACGTGTTTGTACGCAAGGTAGATGGTCGCTGGATCGTGGAAATCAACGGCTCGGTAGTACCGGAGCTGCGCGTCAATCAGAGCTACGCTGGCCTCATCTCACGCAACAGTGATCACGCGATATTGAAAACCCAGCTGCAGGAGGCACGCTGGCTGGTACGCAGCCTGGAAATTCGTAATGAGACGGTGCTCAAGGTGGCTGCCACCATTGTCGAGCGCCAGCACGAATTTCTCGAAAAAGGCGATGAAGCCATGCGCCCAATGATTCTCAAGGACGTGGCCAAGGTGGTAGATATGCATGAATCGACGATTTCACGCGTCACCACGGGCAAGTACATGCATACGCCACGCGGCGTATTTGAATTCAGGCACTTTTTTTCCAGTCATGTCGGCGGTGGCGCCGAGGGAGAAGAGGTTTCTTCAACCGCCATCCGGGCCATGATCAGGAAATTGATCGCCAATGAAGACCCAGGCAAGCCGCTAAGCGACAACAAAATTGCAGCAACGCTGGCTGATGACGGCATCAATGTGGCCAGGAGGACGGTTGCCAAGTATCGCGAATCGATGTCGATACCCTCCTCCAGCGAAAGAAAACGTCTCGCCCTGAGACACTAGAAACAAGGAGAATATTATGCAACTCAACCTCACAGGACACCATGTGGATATCACTCCTGCACTGCGCGACTATGTCACCGCGAAAATCGAAAGAGTGGAGCGACATTTTGACAACGTTACCGATGCCCATGTGATTTTGACGGTTGAGAAACTGCAGCACAAAGCCGAGGCCACTATTAATGTGAGCGGCGGCAATATTTTTGCCGAGTCGGTTGAGCCGGACATGTATGCGGCTATCGACGGGCTGGTCGACAAACTCGACCGCCAGGTCAAGCGGCATAAAGAGAAGCTGAGGGCACACCACGCGCGCGACGCTCTGAAAGAAAAGTTCATATAAACCAGCAGGGGAGATCTTGTGAGTCTCTCAAAAATGCTCGAACCGGCGCGCGTTTTGGCCAACGTCGAGGGTCGCAGCAAAAAACATTCACTGGAAGTTGTCAGCGAGCTGATCGCCGGTGTGTCGGAGGAGCTTGCCCGGGAAGACGTGTTCGAGGCGCTGCTCGCTCGCGAGCGCATCGGCAATACCGGGCTGGGCAAGGGCATTGCGATTCCGCACGGCAAAATCGCCGGCTTGAAGGCCACTACTGGCGCCTTTATCAAGCTCAGTGAAGCAGTGGACTTCGGCGCCCAGGACGGGGTGCCGGTCACGCTTATTTTTGCCATCCTGGTGCCCGACGATGATGCGGATGAACATTTCGAGGATGTTGCCGAGACCGCGCGCGCGCTGAGCGACTCGCGCCTGCTGGAAATGCTGGAGGAAGTCAGCGGCAGCCGCGCCCTGTACGAAATACTTGCCGCTTACGTCCCGCAGGAGCGCAAATCCGTTCCGGAAGATCTGGCAGCGCCCGAATAAAGGCCGGCAACAGGTATCGGTAGCGCCATGAAACTTTTTCTGGTCAGCGGCTTATCCGGAGCCGGCAAGAGCGTCACGCTGGATATGCTCGAGGACCTGGGCTTTTACTGCGTCGACAATATTCCGGCGGCGCTGCTGCGGCCACTGGTCGATCTCACGCTCAGCAGCCAGGAAGACATCTACCGGCAAATCGCCATCGGCGTCGACGCTCGCAACGGCGCTGCGGATATCAGCAGCCTGCCCGGTGTGGTTGCGAAATTGCGCTCCGATGGAGTGCCCTGCGAAATACTTTTTTTGTATGCCGACGAGCAGGTTCTCATCAAGCGTTACAGCGAGACCCGCCGTCGCCATCCACTGAGCGCAGGCGATGTCAGTCTGCAAGATGCCCTGGCGGGCGAGAAACGGCTACTGGCCCCGCTCAGTGAAGCCGCGGATATCGTCATCGACACCAGCAGCACCACGGTCCATGAATTACGCAAACTGGTCAGACAGCGAGTTACCGGTCACCAGAGCGGTAAATTTTCGCTGCTGTTCGTGTCCTTCGGCTTCAAGCACGGTATTCCCGACAATGCTGATTTCGTGTTCGATGTGCGCTGCCTGCCCAACCCTTACTGGGAGAGCGCTCTGCGTCCGGCCACCGGCCTGGATGCACCGGTTGGGGAATTTCTGGCAGGCCACAACAGCGTTACCGGCATGATCGACGATATCGGCAGCTTCATCAGCCGCTGGCTCGAGCCCATCAAGGACGGCAACCGCAGTTACCTCACGGTAGCCGTTGGCTGCACCGGTGGGCGTCATCGTTCGGTGTATGTCGTGGAACAGCTGGCCGACCGGTTTCGCAAGGACTTTCCCGAGGTACTGGTGCGCCACAGTGGCCTGTCGCGAACCTGACTACGGCTTGCACATCATGCCAATAGACCAGGCCAGATAAACCCACTACACTCGGCCACTCCCGAATTTGAGTGCACGATGGTCGAGCATGAGCGCAGCAGCCGAAGAAGTTAGACTGACCCGCCTGCAAACCGTGCGGGACGCGCTCGACAGTGGCGCGGTCCGCAAGGTCGCTCGCATGCTGCATTCCCTGCATCCTGCCGAGCTGGGCATGCTGCTCGAATCCCTGCCCCCCACAGAGCGCAATATTATCTGGCAATTGGTGGGCCAGGATGCCGGCGGCGAGGTATTGCTCGAGGTCAATGACGAGGTACGAGCTGGCCTCATCGACGGCATGGATCCGGAAACGCTGGTGGCAGCCACCGGCGATATGGAAGTCGATGACCTCGCCGACCTGTTCGAAGACCTGCCGGAGGCGGTGATTGCCCAGATCCTGCGCGCTATGGACGTGCAGGATCGGGAGCGGCTGGAGTCGGTGCTGGCCTATCCGGAGGACAGCGCCGGTGGCCTGATGAACACCGACACAGTCACCGTGCGGCCGGATGTAACGCTGGATGTCGTGCAGCGGTACCTGCGTCTGCGAGGCAATCTGCCGGCACGCACTGACATGCTGTTCGTAGTCAACCGCTACGGTCAGTACCTGGGCAGTCTTGGACTCATCGACCTGCTGGTACAGGACCCGCAGTCCACCGTTGCCGAGCTGATGGATACAAATATCGAGGGGCTGGACGCGACAATTTCGTCGACTGAAGTTGCCAGGCGTTTCGAGGACCGTGACCTGGTGTCGGCGCCCGTTGTCGACAGCGACAACCGGCTGCTGGGCCGTATTACCGTCGACGACGTGGTGGACGTAATTCGCGAGGAAGCCGAACACTCCCTGATGAGCATGGCCGGTCTGGACGAAGACGACGATATTTTTGCCCCGGTGATCACCAGTGCCCGTCGGCGTGCGGTGTGGCTGGGCGTGAATCTGGCAACCGCTTTTGTCGCCGCCGGCGTGGTGGGGCTTTTTGAGGCCACGATTGACAAGGTGGTGGCTCTGGCGGTGCTGATGCCGGTGGTCGCCAGCATGGGTGGCATTGCCGGCGGGCAGACGCTGACACTGATGATTCGTGGCCTGGCGCTTGGCCAGGTAGAGCGCTCCAATGCTCGCTGGATGCTGAGCAAAGAAATCGCCGTGGGCATTTTGAATGGTGTTGTTTGGGCGCTGGTCATAGCGGCAGTGGTCATGCTGTGGTTCCAGAGCTGGCAGATCGGCGTTGTGATCGCCCTGGCTATCACCATCAACCTGTTTGTGGCGGCAATATCTGGTGTGGCCATCCCCTTGCTGTTGCGTCGCCTTGGCGTTGATCCGGCGCTGGCCGGCAACGTGATTCTCACCACCGTTACGGATGTAGTGGGATTCTTTGCATTTCTGGGACTGGGTGCGGCTTTGCTGGTGTGAGCGCGCTACTGGCTCAGTGATGCCTCCAGGTGGCGCGGCGCATCCAGTACCTGCACCGGTTCTCCGGCAATAAACGGTAACAGGTGCTCTTTGCGGGCCAGCGCGTCCCGGTAGCCAAGTTCAATGAGTTCCCGGCAATAGGCCTTTTCAAACAACAAATAACTGATGAGCTGGCGGCCGCCAGCATTGAAGGCGCCCATACCTCGTAACAGCAAGCGCACGCTGCGCGGGAACTCCCGAGCGTGCTTCTGCGCGATCGCGCGAATATCCTGGCTGGGCACGATGATCATGGCGTCTATGCGCTTCAGATTCTCGGTCACAGACTTTTCGAGCGTGCCAGGCGGAAACTGGGAGACGATCCGGTTGATGCGGGTCAACCGCTCCAGGTCGGCGTACAACCCATCCAGGAAGATGGTATCCAGCATGTAGCCTGCAATCTGGCCGAAACTCGGGTAGTCCGGGGGCTGCTTGTCTTCCTCTTCGTGTCCATCCTCATCCCGCACACCGACCACCAGCAGACGATCGGCACCCAGATGCACAGCTGCTGACAGGGGCGCCGACTCACGAATCGCGCCATCGCCGAAATATTCGTCGGCGATGCGGGTTGGTGAAAAAATAAACGGCACGGCCACCGAAGCCATCAGGTGATCGAGCACTATGCTTGCCGGGCGCCCTTCGCGACGGGCGCGTATCCACGGCTCAATGTCAGCGCTGCCCTCGAAGAATGAAACTGCCCGCGCGCAGCTGTAGCCCGAAGCGGTCACCGCCAGCGCATGCAGGGCTCCGGCATCCACCGCACGCTGAATGCCGCCAAAATGAATATGGCCACCCAACAGTTCCCTCAAGGGGCTGTTATCCAACAGCGAACGAGGATTGCTGGTCGCGAGACCACCGGTGGAAAGCGCCAACAGCCAGTGAGCCGAGGTTTTCAGCATGGTCCATGGGTCGGAGCGGAATACCTGCTCGATGGTGAAGTTTCTCCATACCGCATGCAGACGCCGTACGCCCGCCTGGAATCGCAGCGCGTTACTGGCCAGCACGGTGGCATTGATGGCGCCCGCCGACATGCCGGTCATGATGGGAAAAGGGTTGGGAGTGCCCGCGGGCAGGAGTTCGGCGATCGCCTTCAAAACCCCTACCTGGTAGGCGCCACGGGCGCCGCCGCCCGGCAGCACCAGGCCGACCCTCGGATGCCTCAGAGAATCGCCAACCATGCCAACATCGTATTTCATCGACCCGGGCAGAGCCAGCGACGCCGTCACGTTTTCCTATGCAGTCATTTCGCCACCGGGGCCTGCTCGTATATGATCCGTACATATCAGAGCCGATGGACAAGCTATGAAAACCGCACTACAAACCCTGCTTTGCTGCATGATGCTCGGCCTGCTGGCGCCCGGAGTCGGGGCCACCGATGCGCCGGCGGTGGGCGAACCGGCGCCAGCGTTCCGGCTGCAGGACCAGAACAACCGCTGGCACAGCCTGGATGACTACTCTGGCCAGTGGGTGGTGATGTTCTTCTACCCCAAGGCGGACACGCCGGGCTGCACCACGGAGGCTTGCGCTTTCCGTGACGACATTTTCAAGTTCAAGCGCCTGGGCGCACGTATCCTGGGCGTTAGCCTGGACGATGTAGCCTCGCAGAAAGAATTCGCCGACAAATACGCCTTGCCGTTTCCGCTGTTATCGGACGCCAGTCAACAGGCAGCAAAAGCCTATGGCGTTTTGTTGAACCTTGGCTTAGCCAAAATGGCCAGGCGGCAGACCTTTGTCATCGGCCCCGACGGACAAATCGCCAGGCACTACCCGGACGTGGACCCGGATACCCACTCTGCCGAGGTGTTGGAAGACCTGGCAGCGTTGATAGAGAATTCGGCTACTGACTCGTGAGCCTCACGAGTCCGGCTCGTACGCGGCGGGCGCCATTTTGTACGTCTGTCCAGGCCATTAACAGATGCTCGCCGCTGGCTGCCAGTTTTGGAAAGCCCGAATTGCGACTGCTGTCCGCCGCCAGCACCGGGACGCGTGCAGTCAACGCCTGGCCTTGCAGGTTGAACACCTGCAAACGCAGTTGACCGCCAGCTTCGCCCCCTGCCAACCACGCGACCACGTAACGATCCTCCCAGAATGTCACGGCAACGCGCCCCAGTGGCCGCTCGTCGTCGAGCTCGCTGATCAGAAAATCCTGACCGCCATTCAAAGACAAGCCGGTTTTGACCACCGGCCTGCCGCCGGCACCGCTAAACCAGGCGATGATGACACGCTGACCATCGGCGGCCATCGCCGGACCGTTGACGGGGCAACCTTCGATGAACCAGTCGTCTTCCTGGATCAGGCCCGCATCATGCCAATTCCCGTCACGCCCTCGTAGCAGCCGGATATCGCGAATCTCTGCCTCGCTGCGATCCCGGTAAGCCACCAACACCTCATCGCCCAAAGCCACGGCAGCAGTCTGGCAGCAGTCGCAGGTCAGCTGATCCAGTTCCTGCTCCGCAAAAAGCCGCCCTTGAGCATCGAGGCGTGCATGGCGCAGGGTCATGCCACCGTCGCCATGATGCCCTGTCATGGCGCGGCCATCCAGCCACACCATTCCGCCCAGCCGCTGGCCCGCTGCTCCCTGATAAGGGTAGAACGCCAAAAAGCCATGTTCGCTGGCCGTGCCATCATCATGCGCCGTGCCAAGGTATGCCCAGCTGCTACCGGCGTCTGTAGATTGCGCGAGGTGGATATCGTAGGCATAGGCACTGTCACCGTTTCGCACCAGCCAATGCGCCAGCAGTCGTTCGTCATCCAGTGCCAGCATGGCGGGAAAGTCGGCCCAGTTTACGAACCAGTCGTCACCCGCAGCGATGGTCTTCGCGGATGACCAGACGCCGTCCTCCCAGCGAGAAAACTGCAATTGCGACGACGCTTCCCCCGCCTGCAGCCAGCTCAGCAGAATGTCGCCGTCCGGTGAGGTGGCAAAATTGGGCGCCAGGCTGCCGCTCTCGGTGGGCGGATCGACGATCATCAGCGACAACTCGCTGCCAGGCGGCGCTTCGCAAGCCTGCAGGCAGAACAACAATATCAGCAGCAAATAACTATAACGCATCATTTACGGCACCCCGGGGACCAGGTTGAGAAGGTATACCGGCGTACCCGGCAGCAGAGGTTGCGGTTCGCCGCGGGCCCAGGCTGTGTGATCGGTATCGTAAAATGGCGACAGGGGATGCCCGCTTTGGCCGCCCGGCATATGGAAATAGGCGCTCGATTCATGTCCCGGAGAGACCGCGAGGCGCTGGGAGGCACCCTCGCCCGGCGACTGAACGCGCGGCATATTGCTATCGCCCGGCAGTGACAGGGTTGGCATATCCAGCAAGGCCCCCAGAGCCGGAACGAACCGTGACAGCGGATGGCCCACCCTAACCCGGTTGCGCTCGCCCCAGACGCGCTGACTGAGGGCGCCCGGGTAATTGGTAGTGAAATACTCGATGGTGATATCCACCGAGTGCAGCATCCAGTCGCGCCAGCTGGTGTACTGCGGCGGCAACAGGTGCACCGGTTGGGCTTCCAGCAATGCCCACAACGCACCTTCCCACTGGCGGCTGTAAAAATCGCGGTTCGGATCGGCCCGCTGCGCTTCCTGGGTCAACGCCAGGAACACCTCTTCCAGCAGGAACGCCCGCCAGGCTCGCACCAGCCGGAAACCTGCATCGTCTACAGTAGCTCTGCCCGACCAGTCGCGCACCAGGCCCCGCAATTCCGCCCGCTGCGGATGCCCGGCCAGCGCTGCCTCATCCAGCAGCCCCAGCAGCTGCGCCTGCCAGCGTTGCAGGAACAAGGCCCGATCATCCAGCTGTAGCTCCAGCATGTCGCGGGCGGTGGCCGCCTCCAGTTGCCGCAGTCCATCCCGAATTTGCCGGGACCGGGCACCCAGCGCGTAGCCGCTGTCGCCGATCAGGCTAAGCCATTCACCATCCACGACCCGGGCATTGGCGGTCCAGATCTGGCCGCCGGGCGGATTGATAATGCGTGGATAATCATCAGCCGCCAGCCACCCCTGCCAGCCCACATCCGGATCAGCCCAACTGGCGGCCACCCGTGGATCGAAACCCCGTTTGACAGGCAGCCTGCCCAGAATGGTCCAGCCGATATTCCCGCGCCGGTCCGCCGCGACAAAATTCTGGGGTGGGGCCCCCACCTGGTTGGCCAGTGCCAGGGCCTCCGGCACATTGGCGGCCGAGGCCAGCTCGATGATTCTTGAATTTACCGCTTCGGGCTCGTGGGCCAGCCACTTGAGCGCATGCGGGCGTCCAAGATGGTCGGTGCCAACCACCGGCCCCCAGCGCGTCCAGCGGTAACTGGCTGCAACGTCTTCGGCGCCCTTGACCGCTATGGTTTCCTGGTATTCAACGAATGCTTCAAAGTGGTCACCAACCCGGTAGCGCGCCGGGTCCTGTGGATCTATTTCCAGCAGCACACGATCGGACCAGTCACCATAGCTGTTGGTGAATCCCCACGCGACCTCGCCGTTGCTGCCCACGATAACGCCAAAGGTCCCGGGCAGGGTCACCCCTGTGACATCGATGACGTATTCGCCGGCAACCGGCCCGTTGATGCGCAGCCGCGCCGGATACCAGATGTTGGGCAGCTGGAGTCCCAGGTGCATATCGTTGGCCAGCAAGGCGGCGCCGCTTGCGGTCCGCGAGCCATGCAGGGCCCAGTTATTGCTGCCCGGCAGCGGCCGGTCGATGTTCTCGGCCTGATGGGGTCGGCGTCTGGCCAGGTCCGGCTGAGTCGCTGGCAGCGTATAGTCGGTCGCAGTCGGCACCGGCAGCGATGGCCGGGCCGCGCCCATCAGCGGCGCATCCCAGTTCGTGCCGTCCTGGCTCAGAAACTCAAAATACGCGGATGGGTAAACATCCTGCAGGACCGTCAGCATGGCATCTCGCTCAGCGGTTTCGTCGGTCAGCTGGAAGAACATGGCGTAAACCACCAGCAACAGGTCTTCGTCCCGCCAGTCAACCGGGCGCGTACCCAGCAACCAGTATTCAAAGGGCCGGACCGTGAGCGCTGCGAGCCCGGCATTCACACCACGGGCATAAGCGCTGATGAGCTCTCGCTCGGGCAAAGATAAAGATTGCAGGCGCTCGCGTGCCACACTGCGCAGCCGGTGCATGCGGCGCGCCCGATCCAGTGCCAGGGGACCTGCACCCAGCACCTCGCTGAGTTCGCCGGCCGCTGCACGCCTGGCCATATCCATCTGGAAGAACCGCTCCTGGCCATGGAGATAGCCGAGAGCCATGGCCAGGTCCGACCAGCTTCCCGCCGTTAGCACGGGGCGCCCGCGTACATCGCGGGCCACACTGACTGTCGCCTCCAGGTCAGGCAGCGCAACCTCGCCTGTCAGCGTTGCCAGGCTGCCCCGTAACAGCATGACGGTGACCACAAACAGCACTGAAAATCCCGCGAACAGCGCCAGGAGCATTGCTCGCATAAGCAGCAAGCTGCGGTTTTGTCTGCTCATCTATATGGGCTTTCTAAAGTGTTTCGGGCGTTTTGCTTTCTGTTTTCGGATACAGCCAGCTTGCAATTGCCGGCAGCAGCAACAGGGCGCCCAACATATTCACGAGGAACATGAATGTCAGCAGGATACCCATATCAGCCTGGAACTTAAGGGGCGAGAAAATCCAGGTACCGACGCCGACGGCGAGCGTTACGCCGGTCACCAGCACGCCGTTACCTGCTATGCGCAGCGTCTTGAGATATGCGTCGGGCACATTCAGGCCGCGATTGGTCATCAGGTGATTAAAGCGGGCATAAATGTAAATCCCATAATCGACGCCAACCCCGACACCGAGCGCCACCACCGGCAAGGTAGAAACCTTGAGACCGATTTCCAAAATTGTCATGAGCGCATAAGCGAGCAACGAAACCAGCGCCAGCGGCAAGACAATACAAAGCACCGCGCGGAAACTTCTGAAAACCGCCCAGCACAATAAAATAACGGCGGAAAAGACTCCCAGCAGGATCGGGAACTGGGCGGCCTGCACATCTTCATTGGTGGCTGCCATTACGCCGACATTGCCGGTCGCCAGCCGCAACTTTACTTTGTCACTCGGATTTTCGGTTCGATAATTCTTCACGGCCGTAACAATTTGCTCAATGGTCGTGGCCTTGTGATCCGCCATGAACATATGCATAGGCATAACACTGCAATCGGCATTGAGCAGGCCGCTGCTGGTGGGCACGTATGTCGTCACCTGCACCAGCACCGAGGTATTGCGCGGTATCACCCGCCATTTCAATGAACCCTCATTCCAGCCCGCGTGCACGATTTTGCTTACCACGGGCAGCGAAACAGCACTTTGCACCCCTGGAACGTTACTCATGTGCCAGGTGAAATCGTCAATCTCTTTCATCACCTCGTAATCGATGCAACCGTCCTTTGGTGCCTCGATTATCACAGAGAGAATGTCGACACCGATGGCAAAACGCTCGGTGATCAGTCGACTGTCAATGTTGTACTGTGAGTCAGTCCGCAACTCCGGCACACCCGCATGCAGATCACCGATCTTGATCCCGGTGCCTTTCCACAAACCAAAGCCCAGCAATACCACCGCAATGATCAGAATTACCAATGCATGACGACGTTCAGCAACCCAGTCAAGGGCAATCCAGAGCGGCTCAAAGAACTTGGCCGCATTCACCAGACGCTGTTTATAGGCCTCGTCGTAGTTGACATAACTGAGCAACACCGGCAACAGCCAGAAATTGGTGAAGCCGATTAGGATTACACCGATACTCGCGACGATCGCCAATTCCTGAATAGCCTGAATCTGGATCAACAGAATGGTCACAAAACCAATGGTGTCGCTGGACAGGGCAATGTAACCGGGTAACAGCAAACTGCGGAAGCTTGTTTTGGCGGCCTCCAATCCGTTCTGGCCTTTGAACACCGAGGCGCGTGCCATGCTCACCATTTGCACCGCGTGGCTGACGCCAATGGCAAATATCAGGAAGGGCACCAGAATTCCCAGCGGGTCGATACCGAAACCAAGCAGAAACAGCAATCCCAATTGCCACACAACCGCAATTAATGCGCAGGTCAAAGGAATGATCGTGAGGCGCCAGGAGCGCGTATAGAAGCCTACAAACAGTGCGGTAATCAGGAACGCTATGCCAAAGAAAACCACAACCATGCGCGTGCCATCGGAGATGTCCCCGATCGCCTTGGCGAAACCGATGATATGGACATCAACATCTTCGCTTTGAAACCGTTCACGAATCTTGGTCTCGAGTTCATCGGCGACCATGATGTAATCAAGCGGTTCGCCACTGACCGGGTCGGCTTCCAGCAGCTCGGCGCTGATGATTGCGCCGGAAAAGTCATTGGCGACCAGCCGACCTACGATGCCGGCCTTCAGGACATTCTTGCGAACCTGTTCGATGCCTTCCTGCGTGGGTCTGAAATCGGCAGGCACCACGTTGCCTGCCGCGATACCGTCGGCAGTAACCTCGGTAAATCGTACATTGGGGGTGAATAATGAGGTCACCCGCGTGCGATCAACGCCGGAAATGAAAAACACCTCGTCGGTGGCCACCTTCAGGGTATTCATGAATTCCGGCGTGTAAATGTTGCCGTTGCGAGCTACCAGTGCAACCAATACCCGGTTGGCACCGCCGAATTGCTCACGATATTCGATGTAGGTCTGCATGTACTCATGCTCGACCGGCACGCTCTTGGTAAAACTGGTATCAATCCGAAAGCCCGTGACGATCGAGATGATCATCGCCACGGTGATAATTGAAAACACCCAGATAATGGTCCGGCGATTGCCGAACACCAAGCGCTCGAGCAGGTCCGGTAAAGAAAAGCCGGCCATGCCTAAGGTTCCCCTGCCGAGTCGGTGCCGGCGGCTGCTTCCAACTGCTCCTGGGCGATGGTCTTGACGCCATCCTCACCAACCAGGATGAGCCCGCCGTCCGCACCGGGTAAAAGTGTGGCAAGCGCCTTGCGGTCTTCCTGCTGCAACAGCTCAAATGTGGGCGGCCCCTTGTCCGGCGCCATTTCGGCCATCAGCAGTGTGCCACCCAGGCCAGCGATGGCAGGCCGGCCATCGGTGCTGAATCCGGCACCCATCAAAATCGCATCGGTTCCAATCTCAATCTTTTCCCAGGATTCGCCGCGATTCGGGGAATAGAACAGGTTGCCGCGCAATCCGAACAGGAGCAAAGCATCGTCCCCCAGGGGCAGCGAACCATAAAAAGACCCGTCATAAGGGCTGGGCGGCTCAACCCAGTTGGCACCGCCATCATCGGAGCGAAATATATGGCCTGCTTCTGCTGCCAGGTAAAGCGTTCCATCACCGGCGGGTTCAATGTTATTCAGGTGCAGGTCACTGATGGGGTCTTCGTCATCGAGGAAGTCCATCATATCCAGGGCCGAGGTAATCTCTTCGGGCTCGCCTTCGTCTGCTTCAGCCGACTCCCCGGGCTCCTCTTCTGCCACGACTTCGAACAAGCGGTCTTCCCAGGTCTCACCGCCATCGAAGGTTTCGAGAAAATAGCCATAGGCGCCCACCGCGATGCCGTGCTCCGCATCTTCGAACCAGACGTCGAGCAGCGGTCGTTCCTCTTCGGGAGCAAAGTGGACCCGCTCCCAGGTAACCCCGCCATCGGTGGTCCGGATGATCACCGCATCATGGCCCACCGCCCAGCCATTATCAGGATCAGCAAAGTAGACTCCGGTCAGTGTGGCTCGCGTAGGAACCCGGACCTGAGTCCAGGTCTGGCCGTCGTCGTTACTGATCAGCAGATGGCCGCGTTCGCCAACCAGTACCAGCTTGTCGGCCGTGGCCGCTGCATCCAGCAACAATGACCGATCGGCGAGCGGCGCGATGATGGACCACTGCAGATCCTCTTCCTCGCCAGTCTGGGCATGGCCCGGCATAAAGAGCGCCGCCTGCGCTACCAGAGCAAGCAGGATGGCCGGTGGGCCAGTCAAACTTAGGCGTCGTCGCATGCAACGTCCCCACTGGTCGCGCTTTGCCGGGAATTCTAGCAGGCCTGGCCGGGGCACTCAGGGCCCCGGCCGGCCGCAATTATTAGCGGGTACCTGCCCGGCGCAGGGCCCCTGGTGTGAAGTCTGCCAGTGATAACTCCGGACTGAAGTCATAGGTAAACGCTTCTTCGTTATTCAGTCCCAGCGCCACGTAGCGACCCGACTGAAGATCAACATGGGACTCCAATGTAGTCCACAGGTTGGGCTCGTCGTAATAGTTGATTACAAAGCCTTCAGAAACCCGCCATAACTGATCACGGTTGTCATACTGGTCCATCACCACGATCTGCCAGCTGTCTTCATCGATGTAAAACGTCCGGCGCTTGTATATATGTCGGGTGCCTTCTTTAAGCGTCGCGTCCACCACCCACACCCGGTGAAGTTCGTAACGCGCCAGGTCCGGATTGATGTGTAACGGCTGCAGTATGTCGTTGTACTTAATGTTATTGCTGTGCAGCTTATAGTTGTTGTAAGGCACGTACATTTCTTTTTTGCCAACGAGCTTCCAGTTGTAGCGCTCGGGGCTGCCGTTGTACATATCGAACTGGTCACTGGTGGCCAGACCATCGGATCCATCGCGTGGGTTGTCAAAAGCCACATTGGGCGCACGACGCACGCGCCTCTGGCCCGGGTTATACAACCAGGCCTTACGGATTTCCTTGGTCTGATCAAGCGTTTCGTGGACCAGGAGAATCTGGCCGGCCAACCGCGCCGGCGCGGTGATCTTTTGCCTGAAATAAAGGATGACGTTATTGAGTCCCTCCACCGTCATACCGGGCTCGTAATACAGGCCCTTGAACTCATCCTCGAATTTTACCAGCGTGTAATCGCCGCTGCGGGTTACCGCAGCCTGACCGATGTTGCGCGAGGCATTGATGGTCCGGTAGCGCAGAATGTGATTCCAGATAGCCTCCAGGCCATTCGCCGGAATGGGAAACGGCAAACCCCGAACCGCTCCCGTTACACCGTTACCACCGGGGGCCAGTTCCGCAGTGGCCGCCACCTCCTTGGTGACCTCATAAAACCACTGGGGGAATGCGGCGCTCCTGCGCGTGGGGTAGACATTCATCTTGAATGAATCGTAAGTCTGCAGCATGGCCTTGTGGCCTTCAGTCAATTTGTCGGCATGCTGGGCCATATTGGCCTTGGTGATGGTGAACTTTACCTGGTCGCTGGCAAACGGATCAGGGTGGTGCCCGCCCGACTTGAAGTCCGGAAAGCCCGCGTCAGCGGGGGACTTGATGCCGCCGGTCCAGGCCGGAATTGTGCCGTCAGCATTGCCGGCCTTCTCGCCGCCTATCGGCGTGAGATCGTTACCCAGCCGGGCGACCTGATCAGCTGGCAATTTCGCCGATACCGGTCCCGCCAGCATTATGAGCGCCGTTAACCCGGCAAGCTTAATTTTTGCTTTGGCAAGCATCATGCAATCTCCTGGGGTTAGAACGAGTACTTGACGACGAGGGAGATGAAATCTCTATCGTGTATCTGGTTATACCGTTCGGCTCCGAAAAAGTTCGTATACTTGACCTGCGCCTCCCAGCTGGACTGGTAAGTCGCTGTTAATCCTAAGGTATATGCTTTCCTGCCTTCGAGGAAATTTCCGCCGGGACCGGGGGAAACGCCGGATACATCGTGGTTCCACGCAACGCTGGGAGCCAGGTTAATTCCCCTGTAAACGCTGTTGTAACGCAGCGCGCCAACCAGGCGGTAACCCCAGGAAAAGTCATCGGCAAAATGACTGGCATCTTCAATTACACCGATGGCCGTGGGCGAATGTACGATGCCGGTTGCGGCCAGATCGGCGTTGCCGCTGATCAGGGTACCGGGGCCGTCAAAGCGCAGCACGTCCTTGCTGGGCATGTCGTGCACCCAGTTGAAACCGAATTCGCCCAGCAGCACCAGCTGGTCGGCTCCGAATCGCCGTGGAAAAATGCTGGTGGCGGTAAACTGTGCCTGGCTCACGTCCAGACGGCGAAAACCCTTAATAGACTCATCGACGCCGAAACTGCCGAGCTGCCCCAGCGTGCCGAACACGGACGCCGCGGGATTTATCAGACCCAGAGGCGAGAGCGCGGCAAACAATACTTCGACGTCGTCAACCTGCAGCGGCACGTCCTGGCGGAAAGAATATTCCCCCTGCAGCGCGGTATCGCCAATGGTGGTATTGAAGCTGATGCCATAAAGCTTGATGTCTTCCGGATACTCCGTGAAATAGGACGATGCATCCGCTATCCGGTCGGTCACCAGGTTCGGAACGTCGGCGGCAGAGATCGCACCAGCGAGAAGTCCATCTACCACGGAGCTGGCCACCGCCGTGAGCTCGGCCGTCACCGCAGCATCAACGGTACCGCCCTGGCCCAGGATTTCGCCTTGCGCACGGGCCACGCCGGCGGCAATCGCTGCATTACGGTCTCCGGCAGGCACACCCAGCGGCACACAGCCGCCGCCCAGGCAGGTTGCGGATGTGGCCACTGCCCAGCCATTGCCGAAGCCCTGATGCGTGACCGAGCGCCCGCTCACCACCGGCACCCGGCTGTGGTAATTGATGAAGTAGAAGCCGAACTCGGTGCCGCCCAGAAATTCTGTGTAATAGCGCAGATTGAATCCATACTGACCCTGGTCATCAGGGCGTGGCGTAGTGGTGCGCTTAACATCCAAAAAGTCGCCTTCCGGTACGGCGCCGAAGCCCAACATCACGAAACTTGCGCCTGTGGCACCGATATCCGAAGCGCCGAAATAACTACCGGTGGGATCCGGAATCGTGTAGTCCCAGCGCAACTGGTAAAAGGCCTCGGCACTCAGGCTATCAGTCAGCCCGATGTTGCCCGACACCATGGGTACCGGCAGCAGGGCTTCACGCAGCTCGCCACCAGGGGTACGAATGGCGCTGACATCGATGGGGTTGATGGTGTTGATGCTGTTCTGGATGAACGTGCTCTCACCCCAGCTCAGCACCATCTGCCCGGCGCGGATCTCGGCGGGCCTGTCGCCTATGTCGAAATTGATCCAACCGTATGCGTCCAACAGGCGCACATCGGAACCCACCAGCTCCAGCACTTCGGGGGACAGGGCGGTTCGATCCCGGGGCCCGCCATTTTCGTTTTCGGTGTCATAAAAATAACTACCACGAACGAAAGCGCCAATGTTCTCGTAAGTCAGCTCGATTTCGCTGACAACTTTGAATACGTTGCTGATGGTGCCCTTGTCGTAATTCAGGTTGCCGTCGTCGCTATTGACGCCGAATGCGGTACCGCCGTTGGCAATACCGATCAGTGCCGGATCGCGATTCTCAACCCGCCATGCATTACCCCAGGACAGGGTCGTGTCCCAGCTTCCGCTGATCTCGCCGTCCTTGAATTCGAACTGAATGGCATGGGCAGGGGTGGAAATCAGCAAACTGACGAGAAAGCCTACTCCTGTTGCTCGCAGCATGCGGGCAAGGCCGATCGCCGGCTCGTTATTCATAGTTTTCCTCCAAAGAGATCGCACGATTTTTTCTAACTTCTTTTCTTTTCTGCAGGGCTCCGGGGGCCCCGAAACGGGTGAGAGCCGACGAAAACCAAACTGTGCAGACTTTACCATGCACCGCCCCCCGACAGTGCCGATTGGAGGCCTGCAAAACGAATATACACGGGATTTTTGTAAAAAGAATTGTGCACCGCACACAAGATTCCGGGCCAACCTTTGCCCCGCCAAAAAGCAGCTAAAAGTCATACCCGGCCTGACCCGGGGGTATCCCTGGCTCACCATGCTGGCGGGTGGCTGCAAATTTACTGCCGCCGCCCTGGCGGGCGCTTCCAGCGCCTCAGTCAACGTCGCCGGCACGGATGATTTTCATGGTGTTGGTACCCCCCTGCACACCTCGAAAATCACCAAAAGTCACGATGATGACATCGCCCTCGTCGACCTTGCCCGTGTCGATCAGCCGTTGCGATGCCGCCTGCATCACTTCATCCCGCCCTACGGATACCACGTCAAAGGTGATGGGATAGACGCCCCGGTAAAGCGTCACCCGGCGACGGGTCTTTTCCTGGCGGGTGAAGGCGTAAACGGGGATCCCGCTACGGATGCGCGACATCCACAAGGCTGTGGAGCCCGACTCGGTCAGCGCAATGATGGCCCGGGTGGGAAGATGGTTGGCCGTGTACATGGAGGCCATGGCGATGGCCTCATCCACCCGCTGGAAACGCGCGTCCAGCCGGTGTCTGGAAGTCATGGTGGAACGCTGTTTCTCCGCCCCCAGGCAAACCCTCGCCATCGCCTCCACCACTTTGACCGGGTATTTACCGGTCGCGGTTTCGGCGGAGAGCATGACGGCATCAGTACCGTCCATCATGGCATTGGCGACGTCCAATACCTCTGCCCGGGTGGGCACGGGACTGGAGATCATGGATTCCATCATTTGTGTGGCGGTAATGACCACCTTGTTGCGGTCGCGGGCCAGGTGGATGATGCGCTTTTGCACCGCTGGCAATTCCTCGTCGCCTATTTCCACGCCGAGATCGCCACGCGCAACCATCACTGCGTCGCTGACCGCCAGGATTTCCTCGAGATTCTCAATGGCTTCGGCCCGCTCGATCTTGGCCACTATGCCGCCCACACCCCCGGCCTGTTCGAAGCGCAGGCGTGCCTCTTCGACGTCGGCGGCATCCCTTGGAAACGACACCGCCAGATAATCGACGTCCAGCGCCGCGGCCAACTCGATGTCGGCATAATCTTTGTCGGTCAGGGCGCCCGCGGACAGGCCGCCGCCCTTGCGATTGATCCCTTTGTTATTGGACAGCCGACCACCCAGCTGTACTTTGCACTGGATTTGCGAGCCCTTTACTGCTTCCACCTGCAGGCTTATCTGGCCGTCATCCAGCAGCAGCACATCCCCGGATTCGACATCGTCAGGCAGCTGCTTGTAAGTGATCCCCACCTTGCTGCCATCGCCATCGCCACTGCCGAGGGCCGCATCCAGGATGAATGTCTGGCCTTCCTGGAGCTCTATGGGCCCGTTCGCAAAGCGCTCGATGCGGATCTTCGGTCCCTGCAGATCGCCCAGCACACCCACCGACTTGCCCAACTCCTCGGCGGCCGCCCGGGCATGTTCAACGCGCTGACGATGATCTTCGGGAGCGCCATGGGAGAAATTGATTCTCACCACATCGACACCGGCGCGTAAAATTGCGCGCATGGTGTCGGGATCATCGGTGACCGGGCCCAGAGTGGCCACAATCTTGGTACGACGAATCAGTGCAGCAGGTCTGTCTGCCATAACGCCCTCCGGCGCGAGTTATCAGCTGGCCGCGCGCGCGACCAGCGCTGCAACCCCGGGCAGGGTTTTGCCTTCCAGGAACTCCAGGAAAGCGCCGCCCCCGGTTGAAATGTAGGACACCTGCTCGGCGATACCGAACTTGTCAATGGCCGCCAGCGTGTCCCCGCCCCCCGCGATGGAGAAGGCCGGGCTGGCTGCGATTGCTTCCGCCAGCACACGGGTGCCACCGGCAAAGGCCTCGAACTCGAAAACGCCCACCGGCCCGTTCCATACCACCGTACCTGCGGTGCTCAGCATGTGCGCAT
>JBFIQI010000025.1:0-20756 GCA_041609715.1 Gammaproteobacteria bacterium | reverse complement strand
GCTCGAGATCGAAATGGTGCCCTTCAAGATGATGGTCTACGTACGGGACCGGGCCCAGTACGTGGCGGTGGACGAGATCAAGGAGGGCGAGGAGGTTCTCAGCGTTTCCGGTTCCGAGCTCAGAAGGCGACTGCAGGAAGGTCTGGAAATTCCCGACTGGTTTTCTTACCCGGACGTCATCGAAGAGCTGCGTCGGACCCACCCGCCGCGTCACCAGCAGGGCTTCACGCTGTTTTTGACCGGCCTGTCGGGTTCCGGCAAGTCCACCATTGCCAACGCGGTCATGGTCAAGCTGCTGGAGATGGGCGGACGCCGGGTGACCCTGCTGGACGGCGACATCGTGCGCAAGAATCTTTCCAGCGAGCTGGGCTTCTCCAAAGAACACCGGGATCTCAATATTCTGCGTATCGGTTTTGTGGCATCGGAAATCACCAAGAATGGCGGTATCGCCATTTGTGCGCCCATCGCGCCCTATACGGCAACCCGCCGCCAGGTGCAGGACATGGTGCGCGAGGTCGGCGGTTTCGTGGAGGTTCACGTGGCGACCCCACTGGAGGTTTGCGAACAGCGCGACCGCAAGGGGCTGTATGCCAAGGCGCGGGCTGGTGTGATCAAGGAGTTCACGGGCATCAGCGACCCCTACGAGGAACCCCAGAATCCCGATATGCGTATCGATACTTCGGATATCAGCCCCGATCATGCGGCTCACCGGGTCATCGTCAAACTGGAAAGCCTGGGCTATATCCGCTGATGGTGCGCGGGCCGGACTGCTAGAATAGTAACTTGGGAGTTCGCAGGACAGGCATGAGCGGCAAGCTGTACGTCAAGACTTTCGGTTGTCAGATGAACGAGTACGACTCGGACAAGATGGCCGAAGTACTGCGCGCCTCGCACCAGTTGGAGCCCACCGACGTCCCGGAAGAGGCCGACGTGTTGCTGCTCAACACCTGCTCGGTACGGGAAAAAGCCCAGGAAAAAGTTTTTTCCCAACTCGGCCGCTGGCGCCAGTGGAAAACCGAAAGGCCTGGATTGCTCATTGGCGTGGGTGGTTGCGTGGCCAGCCAGGAAGGCGCGGCTATCACCGAACGCGCGCCCTTCGTGGATCTGGTATTCGGGCCCCAGACTTTGCATCGCCTGCCCGAGATGATTGACGAGGCACGCCGCGAACGACGCGCTGTCGTCGATGTCAGCTTTCCGGAAATCGAGAAGTTCGACCGATTGCCGGAGCCACGGGCGGAAGGTCCGACGGCGTTCGTATCCATAATGGAAGGCTGCAGCAAGTACTGCACGTTCTGCGTGGTGCCCTACACCCGCGGCGAGGAAATCAGCAGACCCTTCGATGACGTTATCGCCGAAGTGGTGGCGCTGGCGGAACAGGGCGTGCGCGAAGTGACCTTGCTGGGTCAGAACGTCAATGCTTACCGCGGTCCCATGCATGACGGAACACGGGCGGACCTGGCCACTCTTATCGAATGGGTGGCGACCATCGAAGGCATTGAACGCATCCGTTTCACAACCTCGCACCCGGTGGAATTTACCGACAGCCTGATTCGCGCCTACGCCGAGGTGCCGAAACTGGCCAGTTACCTGCACCTGCCGGTGCAGTCCGGGTCAGACCGGATCCTGTCGCTGATGAAACGGGGACATACCGTGCTGGAATACAAGCACAAGATACGGCGCCTGAGAGAGGCTCGACCTGACATCAGCCTGTCCTCGGATTTCATCATCGGCTTTCCCGGAGAGACGGAGAAAGATTTTCAGGACACCATGAGACTGATCAGCGAAGTCGGGTTTGATCAGTCATTCAGCTTTATTTACAGCCGGCGCCCCGGCACCCCGGCCGCCTCGTTCCCGGACGACGTGCCGTTGGCGACCAAGAAACAGCGCCTGGCGATTTTGCAGCATCGTATCAGCCAGCAGGCGGCTGCCATCGGTGCGGCCATGGTGGGAACGAGCCAGCGGATTCTGGTGGAGCGGCCGTCCAAGAAGGACCCGAGGCAGCTGGCTGGACGCACGGAGAATAACCGCTGGGTCAATTTTTCAGGGCCGGCTGAACTGCTGGGTAGTTTCGTGGATGTGGAGATCACCGAAGCACTGCCCAATTCCATGCGCGGTCGCTTGTTGACCGATGCAGCCGTGGCGGTCTGACGGCAGATAAAGTGAGCGCACAACGCAGTCACGCAGATCTGAGCCTGGCCCCCGACGACAATCGCCGGCTCGCCAACCTGTGCGGGCAGTTCGATCAGCACCTGCGCCAGATCGAGCAGCGACTGGATGTGGAAATCAGTAACCGTGGCAGCCAGTTTCATATCGAAGGCGAGCGGGCTGCGGTTAAAACCGCCAGTGGGCTGCTGCAACGCCTGTACCGGGAGACGGAAGCCTCGGAAATAAGCCCCGAGCGGGTGCATGTGTTCCTGCAGGAGTCCGGGCTTGAGGAACTGGCGCGCAACGACGATTCCCATAGTGCCCCGGTCATCAAGGTTCGTCGCGGCGCAGTGCAGGCGCGCGGTCCGAACCAGGCCCATTACCTGACGCAGATGGAAAAATGCGACCTGTGCTTCGGTATCGGACCCGCCGGTACGGGTAAGACCTACCTGGCGGTAGCGGCCGCGGTTGCGGCCCTGGAGCGGGAACGGGTCCGGCGCATCGTGCTGGTGCGCCCCGCGGTGGAGGCCGGCGAGCGACTCGGATTTTTGCCCGGGGACATGTCCCAGAAGGTCGACCCGTACTTGCGGCCGATTTACGACGCGCTTTACGAAATGCTGGGTTTCGAAAAGGTGGCCAGGTTGGTGGATCGCAACGTAATCGAGGTGGCGCCCCTTGCCTTTATGCGCGGCCGCACCCTTAACGAGGCCTTCGTGATCCTGGACGAAGCGCAGAACGCGACCATAGAACAAATGAAAATGTTTCTAACCCGCATCGGCTTTGGCTCGCGGGCCGTAGTCACGGGGGATGTCACCCAGACAGACTTGCCCAGTCATCGCTTGTCCGGCCTGCGCAACGCCATCGAAATCCTGCAGCATATCAAGGGTGTGAGTTTTACATTTTTCGATGCGCGTGACGTTGTACGTCACCCGCTGGTGAAGCGCATCGTCCAGGCTTATGAGGCGAGCGACCGCAAGGCCGGGATAAACCCGCCAGCTGCGCCCAGCGACAAAGAGTGAGCATTGCGGTAGACATATTGCGGGATGAGGAATTGCCAGCGGACACCCCGGGCGATCATCAACTCATGAGTTGGCTGCGCGCGGCATTGATTGAAGAGGTCAGAGAGGGTGAGCTGTGTTTGCGAGTCGTCAATGAGGACGAAGGTAAGAGACTGAACCGGACCTACCGAAATCGCGATTTCGCCACCAATGTACTCAGTTTCCCGGCGGATGACATGTCAGAGATCACACCGCGACCCCTGGGCGATCTCGTAATTTGCGCCCCGGTGGTCCTGCGCGAAGCCGCGGACCAGAGCAAGCAATCGGATGCGCACTGGGCGCACCTGTGTGTGCACGGCGCCCTGCACCTGCTGGGCTACGATCATGAGGCGCCGGCGGAAGCGCACAGAATGGAGGCGCGCGAAGTGGAAATTCTGGCACGCTTGGGTTATCAAGACCCTTACCGTGCCGGCGCGTGAGGGCAATCAGGGCACAATGACAGACGACATACCGAGTACCAACGGCTCTGGACTGGCCGCCTGGCTGCGACGCATTATCGGCGCGATCAGCGGCAGACCCCAGGGTCGTGAAGATTTCCTCGAACTTTTAAAAGGTGCCGAGGAACAGGAGATGTTCGATAGCGATGTCCAGTCGATGCTGGAAGGCGTTCTCGAAGTCTCCGACGCCCATGTTCGGGACATCATGATCCCGCGCTCCCAGATGATAGTGCTGGAGCGCGAAGCCCCCCACAACGAACTTCTGCAGGTGATTGTCGAGTCCGGACATTCGAGGTTCCCGGTTATCGGTGAAGACCGTGATGAGGTAGTGGGTATTCTGCTCGCCAAAGACCTGTTGCGGTTTTATGTAGAACACGAAGGCGAAGACTTCGATATCAGGGAATGTCTGCGCCCGGCGGCATTTGTGCCGGAGAGCAAACGCCTGAATGTGCTGCTGCGCGAGTTTCGCGCCAACCGCAATCACATGGCAGTGGTGGTGGATGAGTACGGCGGTGTGTCGGGGCTGGTGACCATCGAAGATGTACTGGAGCAGATCGTTGGCGATATCGACGATGAGCACGATATCGAGGGCGACGCGGATATCCAGCAGGAGGCTGAAGGCCGCTACATCGTGCGCGCCCTGACCCGAATCGATGATTTCAATGAGTACTTCGACACTGCAATCGATGACGAGGATTTCGATACCATCGGCGGACTGGTGATATCCGAGTTGGGGCGCCTGCCGCGTCGCGGCGAACGCGTGGTTCACGGCCTGTTCGAAATCCAGGTTTTGCGCGCCGACCGTCGTCGTGTTCACTTGCTGCGCGTCACCCGTCGATTGCGCCAGCACGATAACGAGGCCGATAACGCAGCCTGAAGCGGGGCGGCGGTCGAACCGGGCTTGAGGATTCACGAAGGGGCGTCGGGTTACCTGGCCGGTCTTGCTTCCCGCTACGGCATGCTGATGGCACTGGTGGCGGGCCTGCTGCTGCCACTGGCCTTTGCGCCGTTTGGTCTCGCGCCTGTTGCAACTCTCAGTCTGGCTGCCTTGTTACTGCTGTGGCAGGTCGGGTCACCTCGACTGGCCGCCTGGCGGGGCTTCGCCTGGGGCTGCGGTGCCTTCCTGGCTGGCCTTTACTGGCTGTACATATCGCTGCATGTTTTCGGCAAGGCACCCCTGTGGCTGGCGGTTCCCCTGATGTTGGCCGTGGTGGCCATCATGGCCCTGTACCCGGCGCTTGCGGGCTATCTGTTCGTCCGTGTTACACGCCGTGGTTCCGCGGTGGCATTGGTGGTCTTTTTTCCATGTCTCTGGGTGCTGCTGGAGTGGATCCGGGGCTGGTTTGCAAGTGGCTTTCCATGGTTGGCACTTGGCTATAGCCAGAGTGATACGGTGCTGGCGGGCTTAGCCCCCATCGGCGGCGTCTACCTGGTGAGCTTTGCCGTTGCCCTGAGCGCGGGAGGGCTGGTGGCGCTGACAGTCAATCGACATGCCCTGGCAGCGGCCGGCGTGGTGCTGCTGGTGTGGGTTGCAGCCGCTGCGCTGGAACCGCTGCAATATACGACCGAGAAGGAACGGCCCGTCAAGGTAAGCCTGGTCCAGGGTTCCGTACCCCAGGACAAGAAGTGGTTGCCGGAACAGTTGGGACCCACCCTGGAACTTTACCGGGAGATGACGCTCGCCAGCGCTGACAGTGACCTGGTGATCTGGCCGGAGGCGGCGGTACCGGCTTTGTTAAACGTGGCCGAGCCGTACCTCCAGGCGCTCTGGCAGCAATCCCGGGTAACTGGCACTGATTTGCTCATCGGGATTCCGCGGCGCGACCCGGCAACGGGACAATTTTTCAATTCGGTTATCGCCCTGGGAGAGCAGCGCTACCTGTATGACAAGCGTCACCTGGTGCCCTTTGGCGAATACTTCCCGGTGCCAGGCTTCGTGCGTTCATGGATGCGGCTGATGAACCTGCCTTACACGGATTTTGCCGCCGGGTCCCGGGGGCAGGCGCCGATTCCACTGGCTGGGGAAACGCTCGCCATTACGATCTGCTACGAGGATGTATTTGGCGCCCTGCAGTTGCCCGGACTCCACCAGGCCAGCATGCTGGTAAATGTGAGCAACGATGCCTGGTTTGGCGATTCGATCGCGCCTCATCAGCATCTCCAGATCGCGCGCCTGCGGGCCCTGGAGACTCGCCGACCCATGCTGCGCGCCACCAATACCGGCATATCGGCCATTATCGGTGCGCACGGCCAGATCGTTGCCCGAACCCGGCAGTTTCAGGCCATGAGCCTGGATGCGGAGATTCGGGGCCGCCAGGGCACAACACCCTATATGGTATTGGGCGACTGGCTGGCAGTGATGTTGGCTGTCGCCGGCATGACTGGAGTCCTGTTGATCGAACGCCACCGGGCTGTGTAGCTTTGCCTGTTGCTGCGCTATCCTAGCCCGTTTGTACGCCAGCAATCAGGATCGACGCACGAGCACCTCATGCAAGAGTCTTACAATCCGGGGGAAATAGAAGCGCGCGTCCAGGACAACTGGGAGCAGACCGGCGCATTTCGGGTCGCAGAAGATCCTGACCAGGACAAGTTCTATTGTCTTTCCATGCTGCCATATCCCAGCGGTGCGCTGCATATGGGGCATGTCCGTAACTACACCATTGGCGACGTGATTTCCCGCTATCAGCGGATGCAGGGCAGAAATGTCCTGCAACCCATGGGCTGGGACGCCTTCGGATTGCCGGCGGAGAATGCCGCTATCAAGCAAAAGGTCCCGCCGGCCCGCTGGACTTACCAGAACATCGATCATATGCGAGACCAGCTGAAGAGGCTGGGTTTTGCCTATGACTGGTCGCGGGAATTCGCGACTTGCGATCCTGACTATTACCGTTGGGAACAGCAGATGTTTGTGCGGCTGTATGCCAGGGGACTTGTGTATCGCAAGAATGCCACGGTGAACTGGGATCCGGTGGACCAGACCGTGCTCGCCAACGAGCAGGTCATCGATGGCAGAGGCTGGCGCTCGGGTGCCCTGGTACAACGCAAGGAAATCCCCCAATGGTTTTTGAAAATCACCGATTACGCCCAGGAGTTGCTGGACAGCCTCGACGATTTGGCGGGTTGGCCGGAATCGGTCAAAACCATGCAACGCAACTGGATCGGTCGCTCCGAAGGTGCCAATTTTTCCATGCCGATTTGCGACGCAGATGGTCAGCCGCTGGGTGACGATCTGCGGGTGGAGGTTTTTACCACCCGGCCGGACACAAGTTTTGGCATGACCTACGCGGTGTTGGCGCCGGAGCATCCCCTGGTCGGCAGAATCACCACCGATGCCGAGCGTGACAAGGTCGAGCGCTTTGTTGCCAAGGCCGCCCAGGAGGAGGACATCGAGCGGCTGGCGGAAGGCGGTGCTTTGGAGAAACGCGGTGTGTTTACCGGCGCCTATTTGCTCAATCCATTCAACCAGCAACCGGTGCCGCTGTTCATTGCGGATTATGTGCTGATGACCTATGGCACTGGCGCCATTATGGCGGTGCCTGGTCAGGACCAGCGAGACTGGGATTTTGCCCGCGCTCATGGCTTGCCCATCGTGCGCACGGTACAGCCACCGGAGGGCTTCGGGGACGAGCCTTACCTGGGCGAAGGGCCGGCAATCAACAGTGAATGGCTCAATGGCCTGGGTGTCGCCGAAGCCAAGGAAAGGGCCATCTGCTGGCTCGAGGAACAGGGTATTGGCGAACGCAAGGTCAATTTTCGGCTGCGTGACTGGGGAGTATCCAGGCAGCGCTACTGGGGTTGTCCGATTCCCATGATTTACTGCGATACCTGTGGCGAGGTGCCGGTGCCGGAATCGGACCTGCCGGTGGTGTTGCCGGAAGATGTGGAGTTCATGGGTGTGCAGTCACCCATCAAGGCAGACCCCCGGTGGCGAAAAACCAGCTGCCCGGCCTGCGGTGGCGAGGCCGAGCGCGAAACCGATACCTTCGACACTTTCATGGAATCTTCCTGGTATTACGCGCGCTATTGTTCGCCGGGAGCCAATGCCATGCTCGATGAGCGCGCCAATTACTGGTTACCGGTGGACCAGTACATTGGCGGCATCGAACATGCCATCCTGCATCTCATGTATTTCCGTTTCTATCATAAAGTCATGCGCGATCTCGGCATGGTGAATTCGGATGAACCCGCCACCCGGCTGCTGTGCCAGGGGATGGTGGTGGCAGAGACCTATTACCGGGAATCCGATGACGGCGCGCAGAGTTTCTACAATCCGGCCGAGGTCGAAGTCGAGCGCGACAGTCAGGGCGGCATCGTCGGTGCCACGCTCAAGGCCGACGGCGGGCGCGTCAAAGTCGGGCCGGCGGAGAAAATGTCCAAGTCCCGCAACAACGGGGTCGATCCCCAGGCACTGATTGACCGGTATGGGGCCGACACGGTGCGATTGTTTACAATGTTTGCTGCCCCGCCGGACCAGTCGCTGGAGTGGTCGGAATCCGGCGTCGAGGGCGCTTCGCGGTTTTTGCGCAAACTGTGGCGTAATGTCAACGAGCACCTGCATCAGGGTAAGCCGGAGAGTCTGGATGTCAGCGGCCACAACCAGGCGCAGCGAGCCCTGCGGCGCAAACTGCATGCCACCATCGCCAAAGTCAGCGATGACATCGGTCGTCGTTATACCTTCAATACCGCCATTGCCGCGATCATGGAATTGCAGAATGCACTGGTTCGCCATACTGAAAAGGCAGGGCAGGACCTGGCCATCGCGCGCGAGGCCTGGCAGGCGGTGGTGCTGATGCTCGCGCCAATCGTGCCGCATATTGCTGACGAACTCTGGCAGCGGTTGGGGGGCGCCGGCGATGTCGTCGATGCCCGTTGGCCCGATGTTGACGAGTCAGCGCTGGCTCGCAACCGTGTGGAAATCGTAGTGCAGGTCAACGGCAAACTGCGTGGCAGGGTAACGGTCGGTGCGGATGCGGATCGCGAGCAGCTTACCGAGGCGGCGCTGGCTGATGAGAATGTCCGGCGTTTTGTCGGTGAACAGCCGATCCGCAAAGTGGTGGTGGTTCCGGGCCGCCTCGTAAACGTGGTTATCTGAGGCATCCGGGTGAAGCGTGCCTTGCCAGTGTTTGCCATTTTGCTGGTCCTTGCGGCTTGCGGTTTTCGCCTGCAAGGCAGCGGTCCGCTGCCCGGGCAGATGCAAAGCACCTGGATCCAGTGGCCGCCGAATGCGTCGCCGGAATTACAACGCAGCCTGCCGCGCTCCCTGAGGTCCGGCGGTGTGAATGTGGCGGCCCGGCCTGAGCAGGCCAGCGCCGTGCTGCTGGTTATCGAGAACGATTACGGCGAGCGTATCCTGTCGGTCTCAGCCACCAATATCCCGGAAGAACTGGAGGTTTATCACTCGGTGACTTTCGAATTGCGTGCCGGCGATGAGGTGCTTTTCCCCCGTGAGACCATCATCGTTACCCGTGATTACACTTTTGACGAGACCGCGGTGCTGGCCAAGCGCCGCGAGGGCGAACTGATCGCCGACGCCCTGGTGCGTGATGTGGTTCAGCAGATTCGCCGGCGCCTGGCCTTGCTGGATTGAAGTTGGCAGCTACGCCCGATGTTTTGCGTATCGCTGATTGCCGCCAGAGCGCCGTGGCCAGCCTGCTAGAAAGGTACGGCCTGCACCTGCGGGTGTGCGCCGATGGCCAGGCGATTTCCGGCTCCTACTGGGGGCCGCCGGAAGCCGGCCTGGTGGGCAACGAGGTTTTTGCTCGTCCCGACACGCCAATGCATTCGGTGCTGCATGAAGCCTGCCATTATCTCTGCATGACCCCGGCGCGTCGCAGGCAACTGCATACCGACGCCGGCGGTGATTATGAAGAAGAAAACTGCGTCTGCTATCTGCAGCTGGTGCTGGCCGAGCAACTGGGGGAACTGGGCCGGGACCGCATGGCCCGGGACATGGATAGCTGGGGCTACACCTTCCGACTGGGTTCTGCCCGCGCCTGGTTTGAGAACGACGCCCACACCGCTCGCCTGCAATTGATCAGCTGGGGACTGCTGGCGCAGGACGGCCAGCCAACCTGGCGACTGCGCGGCGCGGGGTCGACCATTAATGTCTGCCCTGCCTGAGCTCCAGCGGGCCGAGGCGGCTTGCAGTGCGGGCCGTTATGCCGAGGCTGAGGCCGGGCTGCGCAAAGCCCTGGCTGCAGGTGCTGATGATCCTCATTTGCTGGAGATGCTGTCATTGGTGCTGCGCCGACAGCGGCGGCCGCAGGAAGCTCTGGAAGTCTGTGAAAAGCTGCTTGCACGATTTCCCCAGCGCGCCGGTGCATGGCATGAAGCTGGCCGCACTCTCAACAACCTGGGGCAGCTGGATGCGGCGCGGGGGCGACTGCAGCAGGCAATCAGCCTGGCGCCGGAAGATGCCGGGCTGCAGCATGACTTCGGACATGTCTTGCAGCGCCTGGGCGAAACCCGGGCAGCCAGTGAGGCCTTCGCCTGCGCGCTGAAGCTGCGGCCCGAGTGGGCAGTACCGCGTGTGCGCCTGGCGCTGCTGGACATCGATGCCGGAAATTTCCAGGCGGCGCGCGAACAGCTGGAAGCGGCCCTGGGTCTCGATGCTCAGGATGCCGATGCCTGGTCGGCTCTTGGCGTTGCCTGTCACCGTCTGGGTTGCAACGAGGAGGCGCAGGCGGCCTACCGGCAGGCGCTTGCGCACAATCCCCGGCACGGGCAAGCGCTGGGTAATCTCGGCATTGTGTTGCACGACGCCGGCGAGCCGGAGGCGGCGATTGCCGCTTACCGCCACGCCCTGTCCATCAACCCACGGGACTTCCGCGCTGCCGAGCACCTTGCGGACGCACTGCTGGAAATGAACGACTGCCGGGCAGCACTGGCAGCGGCAGAAAAATTGTTGAAATTGTTTCACGGCCACAGCGGTGCGCTGGCCAGCAAAGCGATCGCGCTGCAGCGGCTGGGACGCGCATCCGAAGCCGCCGACCTGTTGGGCATGGATGAACTGGTATGGCCCATCGATATTCAGGTTCCGGCGGAGTTTACCGACCTGGACGCCTTCAATTCGGCACTCGCGGGTCATGTACTGGCCCATGAAACCTTGCGCTATGAGCCGGCTGGCCATGCAACCCGCCACGGCCAGCATACGGGCGATTTATTGCGTTACGAAAAAGGTCCTGTGCAGTGGCTTGAGCAAGCTGTCCAGAAGGCCGTGTCAGACTATCAGGCGCGCCTGACTCGCTGGCCGCAGCATCCTCTTGCCCGGTCGAAACCGGTCCACTGGCGAATGTCCATGTGGTCGGTGGTGATGGGCAGCTCCGGTCACCAGTTGCCTCATATACATCCCAGCGCGTGGCTGTCAGGCGTGTATTATGCGCGCTTGCCCGCCGAGATCAGGAAGGACGATGCCGATCGTGCCGGATGGATCGAATTTGGCCGGCCCCCGGAATCACTGGCGGGAGGCTGTGATTTCCCGGTGCGCATCGAACAGCCAAGAGCCGGACGCATGTACCTGTTCCCGGCATTTCTGTATCACCGCACCATCCCGTTCAGCAGCGAAGAGCCGCGTATCAGCCTGGCCTTCGACATCACTCCGGCGCGAGCTTCAGGGTGATAACATAAGGTAGCCCCGCGAACGCGCCCGGAATGGAGAAAGGCCTTAATTATGTCCGTCGATAATCTCAAAGCCATGCTGGCTAAAGTGCATGCCGAACTAGAGAACACGCAAGGAATGGCGGAAAACGAGGAGCAGACGCTACGCAATCTGCTGGATGACATCGAAGAGCGGCTGGACGAAATCGATGAAGAGCGTGATGCGGCCGCTGGAGAATCCGATATCGGTGACCGCGTAAATGCTGCCATGGGCGAGTTTCAGGCGTCCCATCCAACCCTGGCGTTCACCTTGCGCCGCCTGGTGGACACACTGCAAAAAATGGGTATTTGAGGTGCCCTGCGGGAACTGGCCGGGTGTCTTGCAGACAGGTATCATGAGTCTATGACCGCCCGCCTGAGTGATACGTGAAGCCGGTTTCCGCCGATCAGCTCCCTGCTCATTTAAAACGCAAGCTCGCGCCCGCTTACCTGCTGTCGGGCGATGAGCCCTTGTTGCTGGGCGAAACTGCGGATGCCGTGCGGGCCGCGGCGCGCGCACAGGGCTTTGAGTCTCGGGAAATCCTGTTTGCCGATGCCCGTTTTGACTGGAGCAAGCTGCAGGCCAGCGGTGCCAACCTGTCGTTGTTTGCAGAACGCCGAATCCTGGAAGTCCGCCTGCCAACGGGTAAACCCGGCAAAGCCGGTGGCGAAGCGCTGATCGAATTTATCGGGAATCCCCCTGCAGATACCCTGCTGCTGGTGGTCAGCGGCAAAGTCGACAAGCGCGTCGGCTGGGTCAAGGCCTTCGCCCGACACGGCGTGCATGCCGAGGTCTGGCCCGTGGAACGCAGCCGTCTGCCGGGCTGGATCCGGCAACGCATGCAGCAGGCCGGTCTCAACTGCCCGCGCAATGCTGCTGAATTGCTGGCGGAGCGTGTCGAAGGCAATCTTCTGGCGGCCGACCAGGAAATAAAAAAGTTGCGGCTGATTCACGGGGCCGGAACCATCGATACGGACACCCTGATGCAAAGCGTGGCGGACAGCTCCCGCTTCGACGTGTTCAAGCTCGCGGACACGGTTTTGCTGGGAGACGCGACGCGAGCATTACGCATCATTCGAGGCTTGCGAGCCGAAGGCGTCGCCGTGCAGTTGGTAATCTGGGCTCTGAACAGTGCGCTGCACGAGCTGGCCAGGGTGCTCATCCTGGTGGAATCCGGAACGGCAATTCCAGCGGCGATTGCGAAGGCGCGCATCTGGAGCAGCCGGCGCGAGACCGTGAAAGCCGGTCTTGGACGTCATGAGCTGGGATCGGTTTATCGAATGATCGAGGAGCTGGCCGTGGTGGACGTTGCCTCCAAAGGGCAGGGTGAAGGAGAGCCCTGGAGCATGCTTTGCGATATCGCCTGCGAATTGGCGGGCAAGCCTGTTTTCCCGCCAGTGCCGCTACGAAAGGCCGTTTGATTCATGAATCCCATTGGTGTATTCGGCGGCACATTTGATCCTGTTCACTACGGGCACCTGCGCACAGCCTTTGAACTCCTCAAGTCTCTCAAACTTTCCGAAGTGCGGTTTATTCCCTGTGGCATTCCGCCACACAGGGAAATGCCAGTGGCGGATGCGGCTACCCGGCTGGCCATGGTCAGGGCGGCCACCGAGGGTCAGCCTGGTTTCAACGTCGATGATCGCGAGATGCGCCGCGATGGCCCGTCCTATTCTGTCGATACGCTGCTGTCTTTGCGTTCCGAATACCCGCACCGCTCGCTGTGCCTGATCATCGGCATGGATGCGTTTCTCGGCCTGCCCAGTTGGCGTCACTGGCGTGAACTGATGCAGCTTGCCCATGTTCTGGTAGCGCACCGTCCTGGCTGGAAAACACCCTCAACCGGCCCGCTGGCGGAGCTGATGGTGGACAGCGGTACCGGCAGCATTCATGACCTGCACGAATACCGTGCGGGGCGCATATACATACATGCGGTTACCCAGCTGGAAATTTCATCCACGGCGTTACGCGACATTGTGGCCAGCGGTCGTGACCCCAGGTACCTGATGCCGGAATCGGTTCGGGAGCTGATCATCAAGAGCGGTTGCTACAGGGCCGGCGGACCTCCCGCCGGTACCATGGCAAGCGAAGACAATTAACCTGCGCAGGAGAAACCTGAATCTGATGACCCGAAGCAAGCTGCACAGCCGCATTCTGAATGCGCTGGAAGAATTGAAGGCGCGTGACGTGAAAGAGCTGGACGTCAAGGAGCTCACCAGCGTTACCGAATACATGATTATTGCAAGCGGGACCTCCAACCGGCATGTGAAATCCCTGGCCGAGAAGGTGATCGAGGAGGCTAAAGCCGGCGGCGACAGGCCGCTGGGCGTAGAGGGCGCTGAAGAGGGCGAATGGGTTCTGGTCGATCTGGATGAGCTGATCGTGCATGTCATGCTGCCGCGGGTCAGGGATTTTTATAACCTCGAGAAGCTCTGGAGCCCGTCTCCGGCACGCACCGAGCGGCCGGCGCAGCGCGGCCGATAGGCAGGCCGATACATGCGCATGCGGGTGCTGGCGGCGGGAACGCGCATGCCCGGCTGGGTGAACGACGGTTTCAATGACTACGCCGGCCGTCTGCCCCAGGAGTGCGCCCTCAGTCTGAAGGAAATTCCACTGGGAGCGCGCGGCAAAGGCCAGGCTGTGGCCAGGGCCGTGCTGGAAGAAGAAAAACGCATGCTGGCGGTGCCGCGTCCCGGCGATACCGTGGTCGCGCTGGAGATCAGCGGCAAGGCGCTGGACAGCGAAGGCCTGGCACAGCGCATGGCCGGCTGGTTTGCTGCCGGCGGCGACGTTTTTTTCATGATTGGCGGGCCCGACGGCCTGGGCAGCGGCTGCCGGCGGCGCGCAGATTTCGAGTGGTCCCTGTCGCCACTGACCCTGCCCCACGGGCTGGTGCGGGTGCTGCTGGCTGAGCAGCTGTATCGGGCCTGGAGCATTCTCAGGAACCACCCCTACCATCGCGCCTGAGCAAGCCTGGCCCGTCGGCCAACAGCAGGCGCGGCATACCTTGCGCTCCGGCCCCAGACCGGAGACACTAATCTTTGTGAATCAAGACTTTATATATCTCGCCTCGGCATCGCCGCGGCGCCGGGAACTGCTGTCCCAAATCGGTGTGGCTTTTCGGGTACAACCCGCGGATATTCCGGAGATTCCACGGCCGGGGGAGGCCGTCGGGGATTTTGTCCGGCGCATCGCGCTGGCCAAGGCCGCGGAGGTCAGCGCGAATCATGCCAAAGGTCATGCGGTGCTGGGTGCGGATACCGTAGTGATGGTGGCCGGTGAGATGCTTGGCAAACCGAAGGACCGTGATGAGGGTCTGGCGATGCTGGCCAAACTTTCGGGTCGCCGTCACCAGGTCCTGACAGGTGTGGCGATGGTGCGTGATGGCCAGCAGGCGGTGGCACTCGATACCAGCGATGTCTGGTTTCGCACACTGGAAGCCGGTGAGTGTTCGGCGTACTGGGAGACCGGCGAACCGGCGGACAAGGCAGGCGCCTACGCCGTGCAGGGAATCGGCGCGGTGTTCATCGAGCGCATCGAGGGCAGCTTTTCCGGAGTAATGGGCCTGCCTCTGCACTTGACCGCAAAACTGCTGGCGGACTTCCAGGTGCCGGTGCCCGGACTGACAGGAGGACATCCGCAACATGCGTGAAGAACTGCTGGTTAACGTTACACCTTCTGAGGTGCGGGTCGCGGTCGTAGAAAACGGCGTGCTTCAGGAAGTATTCATCGAGCGCGCCAGCCGCAAAGGCATCGTGGGCAACCTGTACAAAGGGCGGGTATCCCGCGTCCTCCCGGGCATGCAGGCCGCATTCATTGATATTGGCCTGGAGCGTACTGCGTTTTTGCATGTTTCAGATATTGCGCGGCCGGTGGTGGAGGACGGCGAAGGCATCAAACCGCCGGGTCCTGACAATATCCGGGAATTGGTGACCGAAAACGGTGAGATCCTGGTGCAGGCTCTGAAGGATCCACTGGGCACCAAGGGCGCGCGCCTGACGACCTTTGCGACCATACCCTCGCGCTATCTCGTGTACATGCCCAAGGGGCAGGGTATCGGCATATCGGCACGTATCGAAGACGAAGAGGAGCGCGCAAGGTTACGTTCGCTGGTGGAAGAACTCGATCAGGGCGGCAACAACGGCGGCTTCATCGTGCGTACGGCTGCGGAAGGCACCACCCGGGAAGCTCTGCGGGCGGACATGATGTTCCTGCAGAAACTTTGGGAACTGGTCAGCAGGCAGATCGAGCATACCGAGCCGGGTGGGCTGGTGCACGAGGATCTGGCCCTGCCGTTGCGAGTGTTGCGGGACCTGCTGGGAGACGAAGTCGAGCGCGTGCGGGTTGACGATGCTGCAACCTGTCAGCGCATGCTGCGCTTTGTGCAGATTTTTATGCCGGAGCTCGCTTCGCGGATCGAGGAGTACACGGGCAGCCGGCCAATTTTTGATTTGTATGGGATTGAGGACGAGATATCCAAGGCGCTGGATCGCAAAGTTCAGCTCAAGTCGGGAGGTTACCTGATCATCGACCAGACCGAAGCAATGACCACCATTGACGTGAATACGGGTGGCTATGTGGGCCATCGTAATCTGGAAGAAACCATATTCAAGACCAACCTGGAAGCGGCCCAGGCGATTGCCCGGCAACTGCGGCTGCGCAATCTTGGTGGGATCATCATCCTGGATTTCATCGATATGGCCGACGAGGAGCACCGGCAGCAGGTCATGCAGGCCCTCGAGCGCTACCTGGCCAAAGACCATGCGCGGACAGCGATTTGCGAAGTTTCTTCTCTGGGTCTGGTGGAAATGACCCGCAAGCGTACCCGGGAAAGCCTGGAACATGTGCTGTGTATGCCTTGTCCAAGCTGTGAGGGCCGGGGATCGGTCAAGACTCCCGTGACGGTCTGCTATGAGGTGTTCCGGGACATTATCCGCCAGTCCCGGCAGTTCGACTTTCAGGAACTCATGGTGCTCGCTCATTCCGAAGTCATCGAACTGATGCTGGATGAGGAGTCCGCTACGCTTGCCGAACTGGAAACGCTGACCGGCAAACCCATACGCTTGCAGACCGAGGCGCTGTATTCCCAGGATCATTACGACGTGGTGCTGATGTAAAAACTCATGTTGATTTTCGCCACACAATGAAATCGCCCTGGCGCAGACTTTGGCGTTGGCTGGCCGGCAGCTTTGCCGCTGTAATCATTTTGCTGGCGGTGGTACTTGGGCTGTTCCGTTTGATGTTGCCGCAGGTGCCGGCCTACCACGCGCAAATTGAATCCTGGGCCAGCACGGCGGTGGGCCTGCCCGTCAGGCTCGGGAGGCTGGATGCCCGCTGGTCCTTCGGCGGGCCCGAGCTGACCTTCAAGAGTGCGCGACTGTACGCCCGTGAAACCGAGCAGGTGCTCATAGAAGCGGCCGAGGGCAGCGTTGGGATCAACCTGGGCACGTTGCTGCGCGAGGGCAAGGTCAGTCCCGGAAAAGTCATTCTGTCCGGGACCCGGCTGTCGCTGGAGCGCAATGCGGAAGGCATCCTGCACCTGACCGGCCAGACACCGCCGGCGGGCGGGGCCAAACGCGCCATGGCCCCGGTATTGCAGGTGCTGCCCAGGGGCAGTTTTGAATTTCGCAATGCGGCCCTGCTGTATGTGGATCACAGTGCAGGTCATGGCCCCTGGCGTTTTACCGATGTGGACATCGCCATCGACCATCGCCGTAAAGACCTGTTGATCCAGGGTTCGGCCCGCCTGCCCGCAACTCTGGGAGAGACCGCGGAATTCAAGTTCAGTACCCGTGACGACCTCAGTGATCCCCATGCCATTCACTGGCAGGGGTCGACCCGGCTCGAAGCTGTCGAGCTGGTGGGCCTTGGCGGCATGCTGCCGGACATGCTGCCGGAAATCGTGCAGGGCACCGCTGACCTGGTTGCCAATTTCGGCATGATCGGGCGCCACCTGCAGCACGTCAGCGTCAATTTCGTAGCGCGCGATTTTGAGTTCGTCCGTGGGCCGGAATCGACCGAAGGCTTTGCCGAAATCAGTGGTTTGCTGGAATTCGATCGCGAAGCGGGTGGCTGGAAAGCCGCAGCCAGCAATTTTGTGCTGGAGCGGGATGGATTCGCCTGGCCGCAATCCCGTTTGACGGTAGAGCGCACGGTGAGTAGTGACGAGTCGGTGGAAATCCTGTACCTGGATGCCGGTTATCTGCGACTCGACGATCTGCATCCTGTTATTGCCTGGCTGCCCGAAGGGAAGGCGCAACAGTTTTTTCAATCGCTGGCGCCGGTAGGCGAGCTTCATAATCTGGTGCTTAGCCGCAGCGTGCGCGATGGTGAGATAACCAGTTTCGCGCTGCGCGGTGATTTCATCGACCTGGCCCTGCAGGCCAGCGAATCGCTGCCCGGTTTCACCGGACTGGCAGGCAAGCTGCGTATGGACGACTCCGGTGGCATTCTCGAGCTGGATACCGGTCCTGTAACCCTGGATCTGCCGGCGCTCTACACAGCGCCGGTTTCCCTCGCCACGATTCAGAGTGGCATCAACTGGCGCCGGACCGATGCCGGCTGGGAAGTTGCCAGCGATGCGCTGAAGCTTGCCGCACCGGCATTTGAGTTTGGTGGCAGATTTGAGCTGATGGTTCCCGTGGACGGGAGCTCACCAACTCTGGCATTGGATGCGCAATTCACGGCCATGGAACTCGAGTTGGCGCGCGAATTTCTGCCGGGCAATAAATTACCGCCCGGGGCTTACCGCTGGCTGTACGGTGCTCTGGTTTCTGGCAATGCGCCCCAGACCTCGGTGTCATTTCGCGGCCCGCTGCGGGCCTATCCTTTTCCCAATGGCGAAGGTCATTTGCGGGTGCGGACCATTATCGAGGACATGCGCTTCGCTTTTGCCCGTGACTGGCCCGCAATCGATGGCGCGCGCCTGGAAGCGGTCATTGAAAACGCCAGTTATCGCGGCCGGTTGCTGTCCGGGAAGATGGTCGGCAATGATGTAGCCGGCTCGACGGCGAGCATCGCTGACTTCTCGGACCCCGTGTTGATCATGAATGGCCAGGCCCGCGGCACCATTTCAGACTTGCTGGCCTTTATGCGCCAAAGTCCGATCGCCAATGTTTTTGGACCCCGATTCAATGAGTTGCGGAGTCAGGGCGGCGCCCAGACGGAGGTGGTTTTGAACATGCCTCTGACCAGTCTGGAAGACTTCCGGCTGAATGGCAATACCGCGCTGCAGGCGGAATGGCTGGGATTTGAAGGCCTTGACCAGCGCTTGATGCAAGTCGATGGCGAACTCAATTTTACCGAGACGGCTGCCCGTGCGTCCGATATCAATGCTTCCCTGTTTGGGCGTCCGGTCAGCGTCGATGTTCGGCCCGGCAGCGATGCAAGTGGCGCGATCATTGCCACCCTGGTCGAGATTGAGGGCAGGCATTCGGCTACCAACCTGATTGGTAACCTGCCGTTTCCGGTGGCCACGGTGCTGGAGGGTGAGGCCGACTGGCAGGCTACGGCACGTTTTCCCAAGGGCAACGCGCAGGAACAGGGCATGTCCATCGAATTACGCTCGAGTCTCACCGGCATGGGCGTGATATTGCCGGAGCCTGCCTTTAAACCGGCCGCAGAGAGCCAGCCGTTTGCAGCAGTGTTTCGGTTTCCCCGGGAAGGTGAGATCACCATGGACGCAAGCTACGGGGGCGTACTCAAAAGCGCTACCCGTTTCAGCAAGCTGGCGGGCGACTGGCGGCACGAACGCACCAGTATCGTGCTGGGCACGTCACCGGCAGAGCTGCCGCCAAGTGAGGGGCTGGTGGTTACCGGCAGCACCGACCGCATAGCGCTGGACGAGTGGATCGCGGTGGACTGGGGCCCGGCCGAGGAGGAAGAAGAAACGCCGCTGCTGCGTTCCCTGAACCTGCGGGCAGACCGACTGCTGGCCTATGGCCAGAGCATCGCCGACGCCACCATCAAGCTGGACCGCAATGCCCGTGAATGGCTGGCCCAGGTGAACAGCCAGCGGGTAGAGGGTTCTTTCCTGATACCCGCAGATCTTGACGGGGATCAGCCGATATTTGCGGATCTCGTGCGCCTGGTCCTGCTTCCGGAAGCGGATGACGCGGAGCCCGAAACCTCGGATCCGCGCGATTTACCGGCGATGCGACTGACCGCGGCCGAATTCATTTATGACGACATGAATTTTGGATCCCTGGAGGCGCTGGTATCGCGCTCACCCTATGGACTGGTTGCGGACACCATCAAGACCCGGGACCCCGGTTTCAGCATTGATGCCACCGGCCGCTGGGAGATTCTGGAGGGGCGCGAAAGCAGCAGCCTCGATTTCGAACTCCAGGCCTCCAATGTCTTGCGCACACTGGTGCAACTCGGTTTTGACCCGTTCCTGCGTGCCGATGATGCGACAGTCTCGGGTTCCCTGCAGTGGCCGGGACCGCCTGACCGGAATTTCCGAAAACAGCTCTATGGATCGGTGCAGGTACGGGTTGGCGACGGTCAGCTTCTGGAAGTGGAGCCGGGCGCCGGTCGCATGTTCGGGCTGCTGTCCATTGCAGCCTTGCCGCGCCGGCTAAGCCTGGATTTTCGCGATGTATTCGATACGGGTTTTGGTTTCGATTCCATTAGCGGTGATTTTGAAATCGCGGATGGTCAGGCTTATACAGAAAACCTGGTCCTGGACGGGCCGGCAGCCGATATTGGCGTCGCGGGTCGCGCCGGGCTGGCGGAGCGCGATTATGATCAGACTGCGGTGGTGCGCGCCAACTTCGGGTCTGCCTTGCCGGTAGCGGGCGCCATTGCCGGTGGGCCCGCGGTGGGTGCTGCCTTGCTGATTTTTTCGGAAATATTGAAGGACCCGTTGAAAGACATGTCCAAAGTTTTTTACCGGGTAACGGGGAGCTGGGACAACCCTGAGATTTCGCGAGTTACCCAGGCCGTGGCGGAGGCGCCCGGGACGGGCGAGGCTCCGCCGCCGATGCCGCCGGAGTCCGAAGGTGGTTAAACCAGCCAGCCACGTTACCGTGGCGGCAGTGCAAATGTGTTCTACGGCCAATGTCGAGGAGAACCTGGCAACGGCTGGAGAACTGCTGCAGCAGGCCGCTGAGCGTGGCGCGCGCCTGGCGGTGCTGCCGGAAAATTTTGCATTTATGGGACGCCACGACGCCGAGCGCCTCGCAATTGCAGAACCCGAAAACGATGGCCCGGTGCAGTCCTGGCTGGCCAGCATTGCACGCGACAGCGGACTTTGGGTGGTGGGCGGCACCGTGCCGCTGCTGGCGGATACCAACACCTTCACCTCCAGCTGCCTGGTCTTTGATTCAGCGGGTACGCGGCAGGCTCGCTACGACAAAATTCATCTGTTCGACGTGAGCATTCCCGGCGGGACGGAGAGTTACCGGGAATCGGACAATACCCTGCCCGGTTCGAAAGTGGTCGTTTGCGATTCACCGGTCGGCCGACTGGGTCTCGCGG
>JBFIQI010000024.1:0-20998 GCA_041609715.1 Gammaproteobacteria bacterium | reverse complement strand
GTTCATAAGCGACTTGGTCAACTGGTCTGCGTATCCCGCATGACACAGCCCGCAGGTCTTGTCAGCAATCCAGACACTGCCTGGATCCGGGTAAAACATCTCGGCACCGCCCGCGGCGGCCAATGCCTGCGGTGCGCCCGCGTGCGCCTTGTCGGCAGTCGTGGCTGCCGGATCCCCGCCGTGGCAGATGACGCAGCCTGCAGGGTCGCCGTGGGCGGCGCCCATGCCCTCGATGGCCATCATCATCGGGCCATCGGAAAAGCGCTCGATGCCTTCGTGACAGCTCAGGCAGCCGTCTGCTGCCTGCGCAGACATCGCGGTAATAAAGAAAAGAGAGGGGATTAACGAGAGTCTGCGAGCGGCCAGCAACATTGGTTCTCCTTTATGCCTCCAGCGGCATGAAAAGGTTAAACAGATCATCAGATATCAGCCTCGATTGAGCCTGGGTATCGTGAAAAATACCGATAATTTTTCGGAAATTACCTACACGAAATCGTCTAATGCTTTCATATTAGTTTCAACACCATACAACAACACGCGCAATTTTTTTATGCTGAAAGCAGAAGGGTATCCGCCCGGCGCAACCGCATGCCAGTGACGCATTCAATGCGCAAAAAAAGCTCCGCCTGAATGGCGGAGCTCTCGATCCTGCAAACTGAGATCAAACTTTCAGTACGATGCGGTATCGCGCCTTGTTGCTGCGCAACCGGTTCAGCGCCTCGTTGACCTTTGCTATGGGATAGGTTTCGCACACCGGGCGAATTTCGTGTCGCGCGGCGAAGTCCAGCATGGTGGCGATCATGGCCGGGCTGCCCACGGGTGATCCGGAGATGCAGCGCTGGCCCTCGAGCAGGGAAAAAGCCGCAACCTCGATGGGCTCCAGCACCGCACCCACGAAATGCAGCCGCCCGCGCGGCGCCAGCGTCGCAACGTAGCTCTGCCAGTCCAGCTTGACGTTCACGGTGGAAATAATCAGGTCAAAGTGGCCGGCAAACTTTTCCAGCTGTGCCGGCGCACGGGAATTGACCGTCTGGTGTGCGCCGAGCTTGAGCGCCTCCTTGATTTTGTCATCCGAGGAGGTAAACGCGGTGACCTCGCAGCCCCACTTATGCAGGAATTTGAGCGCCATATGCCCGAGGCCACCGATACCGATCACCCCTACCCGCGCCGTGGGACTCAGATTGTTATTCAGCATCGGGTTGAAAACGGTCATGCCGCCACAAAACAGCGGACCCGCGGTGGCCAGCTCGATCCCCTCCGGCAAAGGGACGGCGCTGGCTGCCTGAACGCGCACTTTGTCGGCAAACCCGCCGTGGCGACCCACGATGATGCCCTGGGCTTCGCGGCACAGGTGATGATCGCCGCTCATGCACTGCTGGCAGGTCATACAGTAGCCGCAGTGCCAGCCAACGCCCACATTCTGACCCACTGCCAGGTGCGTCACGGCAGCACCCGTTCTGCTGACCGTCCCTACCACCTCGTGGCCAGGTACGAACGGGTACTCGGTAAAACCCCAATCGTTATCCAGGACACTGAGATCGCTGTGGCAGATGCCACAGTACTGCACTGCTATTTCCACCTCGTCCCGGCCGAGAGCGCCGGGGTCATACTCGAACGGCGAGAGCTTTCCGCCGGCCTCTTGTGCTGCGTAAGCTTTGATCATCCTCAGCCCCATCCTGGCAATATTGTTTTGCGCTCACGCATTATGCCAAACCTGGCCGTCAGAATCTGGCGGCAAGACCAGCGGGGCGCAGTACGCCGTCACGGCAGATGCCGCCTGGCAAAACTCGCTGGGCCAGGGCGTTTTTCTACAGACGAATGCGCAGTCCCAGTTTGACGGTGTCGATATCCACTTCGGCCTCCTCGTAGGAAACCTGGATCCCGAACCGGTCGTTGAAGTCGGCCGCCAGGCCAATTCCATACAGCAGATCGGTGCCCGAATCATTCAGGACCGCACTGCGTGCCGAAGCGTCCCAGGACAAAAACCCGAGCCTGGCAAATACCGACAGGGTCTCGGTTACCGGCACCGCGCCACGCAAAGCAACGGACCAGCCATCGACTTTCACGGCTTCGCGGGCAAACGGTACAACCGCGATGCAAAACACGTCTATCGGGCAACCTACAAAACCATCCGGCTCGCCAAAATTCTGGTAACTGCCTTCCACGGACAGATAGCGATTGAAGGCAAAGCCGGCACCGATTTCAAAAGAATTGTCGTCTCCGGTGATGACATCCACCGTTGACATTCGACGCTCGGTGTCCGAGTCGCCCACTCCCAGTAACAAATAGCCGTAACTTTCATCGGCTTGTGCAAGGTTGGCGGACATGCTGAACAGCACGCCAGTCAATACCAGCAGCGTTTTCCTGAATTCCATAGCTTTCTCCACTCCGCCTGCCAGGCGGGCTCAAATTCAGACATCCCGGCGGCTGCAGTAGTTCAGGCTTTGGGTTGGGAACGACTACAACAGCCGCGGATCGAGCCTGCGCCCTCGTCGGTGGCGGCGACCAGGCCTTACCCGCTTGGTGTAACGCACGTGATTCGCATAGGTTGACAGGGAAGGGGGCAGCCCCCGCCACGAGAACCGCCCGTTCTTTCTGCCTTTCTTACAGGCTGCGTTCCGCGCGCTTGATGAAAGAGCCGCGCCCGGCCCTGCCCTTGAATTCACCGTCCTCCACAATGACCTCGCCATTGGAAATCACGATATCCGAAGAACCCATCACCTTGCGGCCCTCGTAAGGATTGTAGTCAACGTTCATGTGCAAGGTTTTGTGGCTCAGCGTCACTTCCTTGTCGGGATCGAAGATCACGATATCCGCGATGGACCCCGGTGCGATGGTGCCGCGATCCGGCCACATGCCGAAGATCTTGGCGGGTGCCGTTGCGGTAATTTCCACGAAGCGGTTCATGGAGATACGCTGCTGATGAACGCCGCCGTCATAGACCAGGCTCATGCGCGTTTCGATGCCGGGCGCGCCATTGGGAATGGCGGAAAAATCATCCTTGCCCAGCTCTTTTTGTTCTTTCATACAGAAAGGACAGTGATCGGTGGATACCACCTGCAAATCATTGAATGAGAGCCCGCGCCAGAGTTGATCCTGTTTGTGCTTGTCCCTGAGTGGCGGGCTCATCACATACTTGGCGCCGGCAAAGTCGGGTTCTTCATAGTTTTCGTAGTCCAGGAACAGGTATTGCGGGCAGGTTTCGGCGTAGGCCGGTAACCCCCGGTCGCGGGCTTCGGTGACCATTTCCAGGGCTTCGGCCGCCGACAGGTGCACGATATAAATGGGCACATCGGCCATCTCGGCCAGGGCAATGGCACGATGGGTGGCCTCGGCCTCCGCCCGCGGCGGACGCGTGAGGGCATGGTACTTGGGCGCGGTATGCCCCTTCGCCAGGGCGCGCTTGACCAGCACGTCTATGACACCGCCATTCTCGGCGTGCATACAGATGGTCCCGCCGTTCTCGCCGGTACGCAGCAGGGCCCGGAAGATCGAGGCATCGTCCAGCATGAACAAGCCCGGATACGCCATGAACAGCTTGAAGGACGTCACGCCCTGGCGCACCAGGCTGTCCATCTCCTTTTCGGTTTCATCGTTGAGATCCGTCATGATCATGTGGAAACCGTAGTCAATCACGGCTTTGCCCTGGGCTTTCTGCATCCAGGTCTCCCAGGCATCGTGCAGGCGTTCGCCCTTGTACTGAATGGCGAAATCCACCAGCGAGGTGGTACCGCCAAACGCCGCCGCCATAGTCCCGGTCTCAAAATCGTCCGCGGAAGTGGTCCCGCCGAAGGGCATATCGAGGTGGGTATGCACATCAATGCCGCCCGGGATCACGTAGCGCCCTTGTGCATCGATAACCCGGTCCGCATTCACGTCCAGGTCGACGCCGATCATGGAAATCCGCTGGCCGTCGATGAACACATCACCCGTATAGGTGTCGCTGGCCGTGACCACGGTGCCGTTCTTGATGAGGATCGTCATTCAAATCTCCCCGGCTGTTATTTTGCTTGGCGTAGGGGGTTGTTCGGGTGGTCGCCCCAGTTGAGATAGGGCTTGCCGTTGTCCACCTCCACCATGGTGATGCACTCGGGCACCGGGCAAACCAGGTAACAGAGGTTACACCCCACGCATTCGTCGTCTATCACAGTATAGGTGCGCTTGCCGTTGGCGTCTTTGCGCTTGGCGATGGCCTGGTGAGAAGCGTCTTCGCAGGTGATGTGGCACAGGCCACACTCGATGCATTTTTCCTGGTCGATGCTGGCGATGGTCTTGTAGTTGAGATCCAGGTACTGCCAGTCGGTAATGTTCGGCACCGCGTGGCCGCGGAAATCCTCCAGCGACTGATAACCTTTTTCATTCATCCAGTTACCGAGGCCGTCCACCAGATCATCTATGATCTTGAAGCCGAAGCGCATGGCCGCGGTACAGACCTGCACGCTGCCGCAACCCAGTGCCAGGAACTCGGCAGCATCCTTCCAGGTGGCAATGCCACCGATCCCGGAAATCGGCAAGCCCCGGGTTTCGGGGTCGCGGGCAATCTCCGCGACCATATTGAGCGCGATGGGTTTGACCGCCGGGCCGCAATAACCACCATGCGCGCCCTTGCCGGCCACCGTTGGCATGGGCGCCATTTTGTCCAGGTCGATGCCGGTGATGGAATTGATGGTGTTAATGAGCGACACCGCATCGGCGCCGCCGGCCTGGGCGGCGCGCGCGGGCCTGCGGATATCGGCGACATTGGGCGTCAGTTTCACGAAGACCGGCAGATCCGTGTGGGTCTTGCACCAGCCCGTCACCTCCTCGATATATTCCGGCACCTGCCCCACGGCCGAGCCCATGCCGCGCTCGCTCATGCCATGGGGACATCCAAAATTGAGCTCCACCCCGTCACATCCGGTCTGCTCAACGGCCTTGAGAATGTCTTTCCAGGCCTGCTCGTTGCAGGGGACCATCAGCGACACCACCATGGCCCGATCCGGCCAGGCCTTTTTAACCGCGGTGATCTCCCGCAGGTTGACCGCCAGCGGGCGGTCTGTAATCAGCTCGATGTTGTTCAGCCCGATCATGCGCTGGCCGTTGTAGTCAATGGAGCCATACCGGGAGCACACGTTCACCACCGGCGGACCCGCTTCACCCAGGGTTTTCCATACAACCCCACCCCAACCGGCCTCGAAAGCGCGCTCGACATTGTACTGCTTGTCGGTGGGAGGAGCGGAGGCCAGCCAAAAAGGATTGGGCGACTCGACGCCTGCAATGTTGCAACTGAGATCAGCCATTTTTTTGCTCCAACAGGAACGCGTGGATAGCGTGGGCGGCAAGCTTGCCATCCTGGACCGCGACCACGGTCAGGTCACGGCCGGGAACGCAATCGCCACCGGCATACACGCCATCCAGGCTGGTGCGACGGTTTTCATCCACCACGATGCGTCCGCGCTCGACAGCGGGCGAGGCCTGGTTCGCAAGGCCGGCCGCTGCGGCATCAAAATTCTGGCCGATGGCCTTGAATACCATGTCGGCTTCCAGGTGAAACGTCTCGCCGGTGCCCTCCGGCCGCCCGCCCCGGCCCGCCCTGGTATATTCGAAAGTCACGCCGGTAACGCCCCCGTTCTGGGCATGAATCTCCAATGGCTGCGCCCAGGTCCTGATAAGAACGCCATTGGTCTCTGCCACTTCTTGTTCGAAATCCGTAGCGCCCATTTGCCCGGGCCCGCGCCGATAGACCATCGTGACGGTTTCCGCCCCCAGCTTTTTGGTTTGCACGGCAATATCGATGGCCGTGTTACCGCCGCCAATGACCACGATGCGACGACCCACCGCGATATCAGCAAGCTCTTCCTGGCGAATACGCTCTATAAACCGGACCGCATCCAATACGCCCTCTGCCTCTTCGTGATCCAGACCCAGGCTGTTGACGGCGTTATGCCCAAGCCCCAGGAATACTGCGTCGTAACTGTCGCGCAGATCCTGCAGGCTGAAGTCCTTGCCCAGGCAGGCATCCTGCTTGAGTTCGATACCGCCGATATCGAGAATAAAAGCAGCTTCCCTGGCGGCTCTTTCATCCAGCATCTTGTAATAGGCCAGGCCAAACTCATTCAGGCCACCGGGCTTTTCCCTGCTGTCGAACACCGTGACCGTGTGACCCAGCATGGCAAGTCGGTGCGCGCAGGCAAGCCCGGCGGGGCCGGCACCCACCACCGCAATCCGGTGACCCGTCGGGGCGGCGCGGGTGAAGGGTTGTTGTCCCGTGTCAAACAGGTGGTCGGTGGCATAACGCTGCAGCCGCCCGATTTTTACGGGCTTGCCTTCCGCCGCCACCTTTACACACACCTGCTCGCATAACTCTTCCACCGGGCAAGCATTGGCGCAGGTAGCGCCCATGATGTTTTCCGAAAGTATGGTCACCGCAGCACCACGCGTATTGCCCGTGCTGATCTTGCGAATGAACCCCGGAATGTCGATACCGGTGGGGCAGGCTTCTACACAGGGGGCGTCGTGGCAGAACAGGCAGCGGCTGGATTCCACCGCCGCCTGCAGGGGCGTATAGCGGGGATGCAGATCCGCGAAATTATCCGCCAGTTGTGCGTGGCTCAGTCGCCCTGCCGCGATGTCATGCTTTTCCTTCATGCCGGTTTGCAAGTGGCTCGCATCAAAAAATAATAAACGATACCCGATATGCCCAGACCCATGAACCAGGCGTAATCGTAAAGCGACACCAGTAACGGCCATTGTGACGCGTCCAGCAAACCCACCTGGGCAAGAAAGCCCGGGATATTCGGCAAAATACCAGCCAGCAGGGCGATGATGGCGCAGGGGTTAAAGCCGCTTCGGTATGCATAGCGCCCTCTGTGTCGGTACAGATCGTTCACGTCCAGCTGCATGCGGCGGACGAGAAAGTAATCGGTCAGGATGATGGCCAGAACCGGCCCCAGCAATGCGGAATACCCGATCAGCCAGGTGAAAATATAGCCGCTGGGATCGGCCAGCAGCTTCCAGGGCATCATCACGATGCCGATGATGCCGGTTATGTAGCCACCCATCTTAAAATCGATTTTCGACGGCCACATGTTGGAAAAATTATTGGCCGGCCCCACGACGTTGGCAGCAGCATTAGTGGAAATGGTGGCAATCACCACTGCAACCATGGAGAAAAATACGATTACCGGCGAATCGAACTGTCGAACCAGCACAACGGGATCCCAGATAGCCTCGCCATAAATAATGATGGTTGCACTGGTCACCGCAACGCCGATAAACGCGAACAGGGTCATGGTGGTGGGCAGTCCGCTGATCTGGCCCACGACCTGCGCACGCTGGCTGCTGGCGTATCGGGTGAAATCCGAAATATTCAGACACAGCGTTGACCAGAACCCAACCATCGCAGTGAGGCTTGGGAAAAACAGTTTCCAGAACTCGGCGCTGCTCTCAAACCTGGCGCGGGCCTGCAGCATTGGACCGAACCCGTCGGCGGCCGTGTAGGCCCAGGCCAGCAGCCCCAGACCGCACAGGATCAGAAACGGTGCCGCCAGCACCTCCAGCACCTTGATGGAGTCGATGCCCCGGTATATGAGGTAAATATTCATGAACCAGAACAACATAAAGCAGGCGAACTGCACAAGACCGATGCCGATGAAGTCCGGTAGCAAGGCCGGCAAATCAGCCGCTCCCGGATAAACGATCAGCACAATGGTGTAGATGGCGGCACCGCCTATCCAGGTCTGGATACCAAACCAGCCGCAGGCAACGATAGCCCGCAGGAAGGCCGGAATATGCGCGCCCTGGATGCCAAAGGAAGCCCGCGCAAACACCGGAAAAGGAATACCGTAGCGCGTACCGGCATGCCCGCTCAGCATCATGGGCACCAGCACGATGAGATTGCCCAGCAACACTGTTAGCGTCGCCTGCTGCCAGCTCATGCCATTATCGATGAGCGATGCGGCGATCATGTAGGTGGGGATGTTGACGGCCATCCCGACCCACAGGGAGTAGAAACTGATGGCTGTCCAGGTACGCTCGGCGGCAGGAACCGGTGCGATATCGGCGTTGGAAAGGCTGGCGTCGACGCCTTCTTTTTGCATGTCGCCGGTGGGGCTCTGCATTACGGCGCTCAGGCCCCGCTCATTTCGTGCAGGGCCTCGTCCATAATCTTCAGCATTGCGTCAACCTGTTCTGCACCGATGGTCAGCGCCGGTGCAACCCGGATGACATTGCCAAACAACCCGCCCTTGCCCAGCAACAGGCCCTTGTCCTTGCACTTGTCCATGAAGGTGATGGCCTCTGCACCGGCGTGTTCCTTGCTCTTGCGATCTTTCACCAGTTCCATACCCAGCAGCAATCCGCGGCCGCGGACATCGCCAATCAGAGCGTGGGATTTCATGAGTTCCCGCATCCCGTCTTTCAGTCGTTTACCCATTTCCCGGGCGTTGTCGATCAGTTTCTCCTCTTTGATAACCTGCATGGTGACGCGAGCCTGGGCGGTCTGCATGGGGTCGCCGCCGAAGGTATTGAAATACAGTCGCCCCGACAGGGACTCGGCGTCTTCGGTTTTCATGAGTACCGCGCCAATTGCCGCACCGTTACCAAAACCCTTGGCCATCGTGATCATATCGGCATCGATGCCCAGTTCCCTGCTCAGCAGGAATTCGCCGCCACAGCGCCCGGCACCGGTCTGCACCTCGTCGCTGATGTACTTGCCCCCGTAGTTGTGCACGATCTCCGTCACCCGGTCGAAGTATTCCCTGGGCGGATCGATAAAACCGCCCACGCCCATCACGGGTTCCACGATCATTCCGGCGATCCGGCCATGGGTACTGGTCTGAATCGTTGTCTCGACGTTTTGTGCACATTCAAAATCGCAGCTGTCGGGCTGCTTGTTAAACGGGCAGCGGTAGCAATAGGGTTCCAGCGCACTGGTGCTGGAGGCCGTGGGCTGTGAGCGAAAACGCCAGTTATGGTGACCACACTGGGAAAGCGTGGCCGCTGTACCCCCATGGTAGCCGTGACGCAGGTTGATGATTATGGTCTCGCCGGTGGCCTGCCGGGCTGTCATCATGGCCAGCTCGTTGGCCTCCGACCCGGAGTTGGTGAAAGCAGCGCGATCCAGCCCCTCGGGCGCTTCCGCCACTAACGCTTCCGCCAGTTCGACCGGATACTCGCTCAGGTACAACAGGCTGGTGTGCTGGATCTCGTCGTTCTCCAGCATCGCCATCAGCCTGGCCTTGATCTTGGGATGATTGTGCCCCGCAGATATGCAAATGATGCCGCCGATGGCATCGAGATAACGCCGGCCCTGCTCGTCCCAGACATATTCACCCACGGCTTTCACCAACTGCAAAGGCTCCTTGTGATAAAGGTTTGCAGTCGGCAGGAAATGCCTCTTGCGTGAGGCAATCAGGTCCTCGTTGCTGCGCCGCTCAGCGCCGCCGGGATCAGTCTGCTTGTCCATGGGGGTCGTCTTGTGCAGGCTCATTACCAAGTCCCCTGTTCAGGTTGAACTGTCTGTTGAACGCCGCCGGCTCACAGCTCGGTCAGCTTGCCGTAGGTCTCGGGCCGACGATCTCTGAAAAATTGCCAGGTATTGCGCACTTCCCGTATCTGGTCGAAATCCAGGTCGGCTACTATCATCTCGTCCTTGTCTTGTGAGGCCTGGGCTACGATCTGTCCGCGCGGGTCCACAAAATAAGATGAGCCATAAAAACGACCTATATTCCACGGCGCCTCCTCCCCGACCCGGTTGATGGCAGCCACGAAGTAGCCATTGGCAACCGCGTGGGCCGGCTGTTCCAGCTCCCACAAATACTGTGACAATCCCGCCACGGTTGCCGATGGATTAAAAACGATTTCGGCGCCATTCAGGCCCAGGCAGCGGGCGCCATCGGGAAAATGCCGGTCATAACAAATATAGACGCCCACCTTGCCGTAGGCGGTATCGAAAACCGGATACCCCAGGTTGCCCGGCTTGAAAAAGTATTTTTCCCAGAAGCCCGCGACCTGGGGAATATGCATCTTGCGATATTTACCCAGGTACTGACCATCTGCGTCGATAACGGCGGCGGTGTTGTAATAGACGCCGGTCATCTGCTCTTCGTAAATGGGTACCACGATGACCATATTGAATTTCTTCGCATATTCGCACATGAGTTGCGTGGTGGGGCCATCGGGAATGGCCTCGGCGGCGTCATACCACTTGGTGTCCTGGGAGGGGCAGAAATAGGGGCCGGTGAAAATCTCCTGCATGCAAAGCATTTGCACACCTTGTTTTCCGGCTTCTTCAATATATGGGATATGGGCCGCAATCATCGCCTCGCGGTGCTCGTCGCAGGATGCGGAAGTGTCCAGCTTGTTGGCCATTTGTATGATGGCAGCCTTGACGGTTCTGGCCATGAGTACCTTTCCCTCTTTATTTCAGCTTATGAATCCGCGCATGCCCGCCGGGCAACCATGCTCATTACATGACCGGCATGTCCAGGTCGGCCCCGTCGCCGAAGCCTTCGGGCCAACGGCTGGTCACGGTCTTCAAGCGCGTGTAAAAACGCACACCCTCGACACCATGCATGGCAGCATCACCAAAGATGGAATGCTTCCAGCCACCGAAACTATGAAACGCCATGGGCACCGGGATGGGTACGTTCACGCCCACCATGCCAGCCTCAACGCGCGCGGCAAATTCCCGTGCTGCTAAACCATTACGGGTAAATATGGCGGTGCCGTTACCGTATTCGTGACTGTTGACAAGCCCCAGCGCCGCTTCAAAGCTGTCGGCTCGCAGCATCGTGAGCACCGGACCAAAAATTTCTTCCTTATAGATACGCATATCTGGCCGCGCATGGTCAAAAAGTGTAGGACCCAGGAAAAACCCCTCGCCCTGGCAACAGCGCGGATGCTGGCGCCCGTCGACCACCAAGTCGGCGCCCTCCTGCTCGCCCGCAGCGATATAGGACTGCACGCGCTCACGGTGCTCTGCGGTGACCAGCGGTCCCATTTCGGCCGATGGTTCGTCGCCATCAGCGACATTGAGCGCCTTTATTTTCGGCAGCATCGCCTCCCGCAGCTTGTCCCCGGCATCGCCCACGGCAACCGCGACCGATATGGCCATGCAGCGCTCGCCCGCCGAACCGTAGGCCGCACCCACAAGGGCGTCGGCTGCCTGGTCGATATCGGCGTCCGGCAAGACAATCATGTGATTTTTGGCGCCACCCAGCGCCTGCACCCGTTTTCCGTGAGCTGCACCGGTTTCATAAACATACCTGGCGATGGGTGTAGACCCCACAAAGCTGACGGCCCCGATCCGTGGATCCGTCAACAGAGTATCCACGGCAACTTTATCCCCCTGCACCACGTTGAATACACCGCTAGGCAAGCCAGCCTCAGCCAGCAGTTCAGCCAACATCAACGAGCAGGACGGATCTTTTTCTGAAGGCTTCAGTACAAAGGTGTTACCGCAGGCCAGGGCAATGGGGAACATCCACATGGGCACCATGGCCGGAAAGTTAAATGGCGTGATGCCGGCGCATACGCCAACCGGCAATCGCAGTGAGTGGCTGTCGATGCCCTCGCCCACCTGGTGGGAGAATTCCCCCTTGAGCAAGTGCGGTATGCCACAGGCAAACTCGACGATCTCGAGTCCGCGTCTGACCGATCCCATGGCATCGCTCAGAACTTTTCCATGCTCGCGGGTCACCATCGCTGCCAGCTTGTCGGCGTCTCGCTCGATCAGTTCTTTCAATCGAAAAATAATCCGTGCGCGTTTGGTGGCAGGCACCTGCGACCACGCCGGCAATGCTGCCTCGGCCGCAGCAATAGCCGCTTGCGTGTCTGCAACGGACGCCAGGGCAACCCTGGCAATTGCTTTGCCACTGGCGGGGTTATAAACATCGCCCCAGCCATGCGGCTCTCCAGACTGGCGCTCGCCGTTTATCCAGTGGGGTACTGTTGCAATGCTTCGCAGTGCGCGCGCTGATTCCGCCATGGTTATGCTCCCCTCTCGCAATAAACTACGGGAGAACTCAATAATAGTTTGGCTGCTCCCGCTTTGCACCCATGCTCTTGCTTTCCACGGCGGGTATTGGTGGTTGCGGTGACATAAAACATGGCCTGCGGGTGGCTGCCGGGGCGAAGCGGCAATGACAAACCCACACACGAGCCCTGCTATGATTGGGCCTACGCAGGCGGGAGTGCAAAGGTGACTGAAAGCGGGCCCAAAAAAATATGGCAGGAACTGCGCAGACGCAAGGTGATTCGCGCTGCTGCCGTGTACTTCATTGTTGCCTGGCTCGTAGTGGAGGCTGCATCCGTATTATTTCCCGAACTGCTTTTGCCCGACTGGAGCGTGCGCCTGGTGCTGGCACTGGCCATTTTGGGTTTTCCGCTGGCCATGGTGCTGGCCTGGGCATTCGATCTTTCCCCGGATGGATTGCAGAGAGAAAAGCCAGTGACCGAAACGGTGCCGGAGCCCGCGCCGGCTGGTAACGGTGATATTCCACAATCCATGTCTGTTTCTGAACGCACCGACACTAAGCGCGCGGTGGCCGTGTTGCCGCTGGCCAACATGAGTGGCGATCCGGAAAACGAATTTTTCAGCGACGGCATCACCGAGGAGATCCTGAATCTCCTGGCCAAACAGCCTGATCTCAGGGTCGTATCCCGCACCTCCTCGTTTGCGTTCAAGAACACCCAGCTCGACGTGCCCACCATCGCCAGAAAGCTGGGCGTGGATATCGTGCTGGAGGGCAGCGTGCGCAAAGCCGGGAATCGCGTGCGCATCGCGGCGCAGCTCATCGATGCGAATTCAGATGCCCATCTCTGGTCAGACATTTATGACCGCGAACTGGAAGACATATTCAAAGTGCAAACCGATATCGCCAGTTGCATTGTCGATGCCATGAATCTGCAAACCGCAAGAGAAGTGGAATGTGACTGCACCACGGATGACGTCAACGCTTATGAATATTATCTGCGCGGACGTCAGTACTTCCACGAACTCATGACGCGCAGCCTGGGCTTCGCCAGGGAGATGTTCGAAAAAGCCATCGAAGTTGATCCTGGTTTTGCCCGTGCCTACGCCGGCCTGGCCGACGTCGAATGCATAATTGCCCAGTGGATTGACCCATCGGGTGATCACATCGAAGCCGCCGACCGGGCCAGCCTCAAGGCGCTGGAACTGGCTCCGCACCTGGCGGAATCCCATTCATCGCGGGGTTTCGCGCTGACACTCAAGGGCGATTACGACGCCGCGGCCCGGGAATTCGAAGCTGCGCTGGCTATCGAACCCGGGAACTATGATGCGCTGTATCTTTATGGTCGCTCACGTTTCGCCGAAGGCAAGGAGGCTGAAGCAGCCCATCTCTGGGCCCGTGCCCACGAAGCACAGCCTGACGAATTTCAGAGTCTGTCTCTGCGAGTGATGGCGCTGGTGGGAATGGGCCGCGAAGAGGAAGCGCGCCAGACTTCAGAGCGGGCCCTCGCCGTTATCGAGCGACGTCTTGCGCTCAATCCCGATGATCTGCGGGCCTTGACCATGGGAGCCGGCAACCTGATCAAGCTGGATCGCATCGAGGAGGGCCTGCGGAAAATGGAGCGTGCCCTGCAGTTGGCACCGGATGACTCCGGTGTCCTTTATATGGCCGCCTGTAATTACGCCCTGGCGGGCAAAAAAGAAGAGGCGCTGGCAGCGTTGCAGCGTCGTATCGAAAAGGGCGGTCGCAACTTCAAGGACTGGGTAGTGAATGACTCGGACTTCGACAACATCCGCGACGATCCCCGCTTCCTGGCGCTGCTTGAAGGCATGGATTAAAGCAGCCTTGTCCGAGGTATTCTGAATTGGACTCTGTTGCAGGAAAAAATCTGGCCCTGACCCTGGGTTTCGCCGGCCTTATTCCCTTTGTGGGCCTCGCTGCTCTTATTGCACTGGACCCGGCGGCGGCGAACAAGCCCTACGTAGAAGCGTTGCAGATTTACGCTGCCGTGATTCTTTCTTTTCTCGGCGGCGTGGTCTGGGGAAGGATGCTGGCCTCCCCTGATGGCGGCCTGGGAGCCCGCAACGTGCACTTCGCCTACGGCGTGCTGCCCTCATTGATCGGATGGGGCGCCGTGGTTTTTGCGCCCGACGGCGCATTCCTGGTGCTGGCGGCGGCTTTCGCCGTGGCGTTCGCGTACGACCGCCGGCTCGGGCGTGCCGGCCTGCTGCCTGGCTGGTACCTCAACATGCGCGTGGTGCTGACGCTGGTGGTGGTGGCCAGCTTGTTGCTGGCCGCTTTTGCCCAGCCGGACTGATTGCCTATTCTTTTTCGGCTCTGGAGTGAAACAGCCGCCGAAAAAGTCGCTTGATGGGATACCAGAACAGGGCAATCACCGCCAGCACTATCGAGGCCAGGAAACCCAGAATGACTCCGATGGTCCCCGCACCGAGCCCGGGGCCCACGTAGGCCAGTGCCGGCCCGCACCAGGACAACAGCAGAACGCCCCATACCAGTGTTATTGACCTGTGCATGATTTCCAGAACTCCTCATCAAAATAATTAGGCGCAAGCCGCATGGCCTCGGACAAATGCAGAGCCTTCGAGGTCTCGGATGCATAAATGTTCAGGAATGAAAAAACAACCTCGCCCTCCGGGTTGACTTCGAATGCCCAGCCCTGAGTACTGCTGGTCACCATTCGGGTACCGTACGGAGTCAGCTGATGGTCGCCATTAATGCTCGAATAAAAATCATAAGCGGATCCGTCCAGCAGCAAGCGGGTTGCGAAGCTCACCGGGTCGATGGCGACAATGTCGGAGAATGGCCGTTTAGCCTTTTCGTTGTTACTGAATACCGTCACCAGCCCGCCGGGTTCCCAGTCAGGATCATGCTGCTTGTCCCAGGGCCCGATACGCCACCATTCCACTTCCAGCGTCTGGGGGTTCAGGACGAACACCAGGTTCTGGGTGCGGTAGCTCAGCAGCAGGCTGCCGGGGCTGAACATCGGGAAATCGCCTGCCAGCGAAACCGGCAGGGGCTCTATATCGTTGCCATGCGAGATATCGGCGACATCGTCATTTTTCTGCAGGTTGAAGATATACAGCAAAGGGTTTGCCCTTCGGACATCTGCCATGTCGATCCGGCGGATGATTGCACCGGTCTGGCTGTCCACTTCCACCAGAATGTGATCAAAATCCTCCTGCGCCCCGGCGAAGGTCCAGAAGGTCGAATGATCTGTCGGCGATATCGTATGGTGAAAATGCCCTTCGAGGTTCCAGAGGATATGACCGCAAGCATCCACCTTCACGATGCCGCCGCCGGATTCCTGCTGGCTGAAAATCACCGAACCGTCAGAAGACAGATGCACACCGTAAAGATCTTTCATTTCGTCACGGTACAGATTGCCCGGCAGGTGATTGGTGGACAATTGCCAGGTATGCAGTGCCTCGCCTGCTGGTCCCAGCAGCAGGCCTCCCCACAGCGCATCTTCAAAATCCAGCGCACCGAAGATCACCCGGTAACCCGAGTGGTCTGCCGGCGCCAGGTACAGCCGTGGTGACTGTCGGCGCGCCTTGAGACCATCCAGCTGCAAGGGCCTGGTTTGCGACGCGGCGCGGTCCGGATAAGCCCAGAGAAAGCGGGTCGGCGTCAGCCCGGCATCGTTTGCCAACTTCTCCACCACCGTCGTGTCGGCGCCCAGGGTGTGGCCTGCCGTGAAATCTGCCAGGCGTTGCAGATAAACGAATGGAAAAACCTCGTAGCGACCGATCTGGTAGCCCCAAAAGACCAGCACCACGGCAAACAGGTATAGCAGCGCCAGCTTCTGAACAGTTCGCATTTAGATCTCTTGGGCCTCGCGCAAGGCCTGGTACAGCGCCACGGCTTCGGCCAGCAGTGCTGACCCGGGGGCGTGCGGCACTGCATGGCGGATCTCGGTAAATGCCCCGGCCGCAGTAGTCGGTTCGAACACCACCCCCACCTTGCCCAGCAACTGCTGGAGATAGCGGTCGGAATTCTTGCAGATATCCTCGTAGCACACCAGCGTCGCATTCGCCGGCCGCGCCTTCAGGATATACCGATAGGCACTCAACCAGGTGCTTAACCAGTAATCAATTCCAGCTTGCTCAATACCGCTGTCAGTAACTTGCTTGCCTGGCTCAAACAGGAACGGCCGGTGGGAGGCGCCAAACTCGTGATGTACCAGCCAGTTCATGTAATGCCTGGCGAAATTGTCTTCGGCATGCAAACGCAGGAAACGCTGGTGCTGGTTCTGCAATGACCACGCCTGTTGCAGCGGGTGCCGAAAGGGAATCGCAATGACCGCCTGGGGAAAAGCCCGCGCGATGGCGGGTAATCGCAGCAGGTTGTTATTGTTCTTGGACAAATACCGGGTCTGGGCGGTATCGGGACTGCTGGCAATAATCCGGGCGATATATTGCCGAAACCGCTCCAGGGTTCGGTCATCAACCTGGTGGGGGCGCAGTCCCTGCTTGAATATGTAATCACGTCCGCAAAAGGTGCGCCAGAATACCTCCTCGAATGCCTCGGGGCTGTCGTATCCGACCGCAATATTATCCCCGTGAGCCCGCTCCTGCAGGCTGGCCGGCCGCCGGTTTGCGGCCGACAAACGTCGCCACAGACGCGGCATGAGCACAAAGGGCATGTCCCGATAGGTCAAGGAACGAAAGCGTCCGGTGTCATGCAGCGCTCGGAGCAGGACGGTGGTGCCGGCACGCGCCAGCCCGGCGATGAATATATGCCGGCCTTCCTCCACCGACTCTGCGCCTCCGATCGCGCCTTCCATATCGAATGCGGCACGGGTAACAGCGGTGGAACCCAGGGCCAGGCGATGCAGCAGGCGCGCACTGAAACTGTAGTTACTTCGCTCCAAACCGGCTCCGCAAAACGAGGTAAACGACCGACGCCACGGTCGCTGTTGCCAGGCCAGGCCAGCTGGCCAGGAACGCCAGGCTGGGGATCGCCGGATGCAGGAAAAAATCGGCCGTCCCGGCAAGAACAACCACCACAGCTCCAAGCAGCGCAAATATGAGCAGGAGCCTGAATGTGGTGCCGGCCAGCCGGACCGAGTATTTCAGCAGGGCTTGCTCTTTCCAGTGCTCGGAAATGCGTCTCGAGGACATGACGGCAGCGGCGCGGCGGCTTAGCGACAGCATTTGCCTGGCTCCATGGACCAGCGGCAGGCGCAGGAGCAATTCCACAACAGCAATCGTGATGGCGGTGCTTACCACCAATGAAATAAGGGGCATGCCGGGCCTCGTCGACCAAATGCCGTTCCGGCAGTTGCTTTGCACGCCACTGGCCAGCGTAAGCCGCCACCGCAAACTGAAACACGACAAGGTTACAGGAAGCAGGCCCTGCTTTCCTCTGCTACGCTTTGCTTTCAGGCTGACGGCTTGAAAGTGACGTTCTCCTGCAATTTCCTTTTCAAAAACACTAAGGACCCGAGGTGAAAAAACATGCATAAGACGATTTGGTTGTTACCGTTGCTGCTGATATCTGTGGCTTGCGGTCAGAGTGGCCCGGCGGGCGATGCCTCCGCCATCAAGGCGGGATCGGCCACCTGGGAGAAAGCCCTGAATGAGGGAGATATCGAGACGATCGTCGGCCTCTATGCACAGGATGCGAAGATCATGCCGCCGAACGGGGTTACCAGGACCGGCGGTGATGCGGTGCGCGAGGAATTTGGTGCCATGCTCGCCGCAGGCCTGGGTGGCGAACTGACATCAGTAGAAGCCAGGGCCGCGGGCAATATTGGCTACAACATTGGCACCTACCGGCTGGAAGCTGACGGTGCCCTGGTGGACACCGGCAAATTTGTGGAAATCTGGCATCGCGGTGACGACGGCGTCTGGCGCATCGCCAGCGACATCTGGAACAGCGACAAGCCGGCTGCCCCCGAAGCAAAACCGAAGATGACCCATTTGATGGGTATCCATAAGGTCGGGGATCCTGGTGTCTGGCTGGCCGCCTGGCGCGGGGCAGAGGGCCGGCGCAAGGACTTCGCAGCCAACGGTGCACCCCATGTGCATGTCATGCAAAGCCCCGACGATCCCGGCATGACCGGCCTGATCATAGGCCTGGAAGACCCGGAGGCCTTCGATGCCTGGCTGAACTCGGAGGCAGGCGCGGCTGCCGCGGCAGAGGACACCGTTGATCTGAGTACACTGGTGTTACTCAAAGAGGTCGAATAGTCCCGATCGGAGCTTGGATGCTTGCCGACGATGCGTCGGCCGATCAGTGGCAATCAAGGGGCCAGATGAGCATTCAGTCTGGCCCCTTGCTCTTGCCGGCGCCCGCATCGAGCGGCTGCGGCTTTTTGGGCAACACACGACCGCATCCCGGGCGATGGCCCGGCGCAACCCGCAGATATCGCAAAGCCGATCGCCAGCAGCGATGCTTGCAGGGCACCGGCATTGACTATGACACAGCGCTGCAGGACGATTTGGCGCCCATGGGAGCCTGAAATGATGAAGACTGGTTCAAAGCTTGCCTCTGCGCTGCTTATTTTATCGATGCTAGCGCTGGCGGCCTGCACGGATCATGGCAATGCCGGTCCGTCCCCTGGCGAACAATCGCAGCAAGCCAATGCTGACGCCGAACCAGCAACAACCCCGGTACCACCTCAGGCCGCGGCGCCTGCCCGCAAGGAAACGCCTGCGCCACAGAAGGCGCCCGATGTTATCCCCAGCGCCACGGTAATCTCGCCCAACGGCGCCATCGCCATGCGGGTCAAAACCGATACCAACGGCGATCCCTCCTATCGCGTCACCTATCGTGGCCAGGAAATCATCCGCGAAAGTCGCCTCGGTCTGCGCTTCAACCAGCACTTTGGCTTTGACACCGGCTTTGGGATTATTGGCACCAGCGAGACCAGCGTTGACCAAACCTGGGAACAGCCCTGGGGCGAGCGGCGCGTGGTGCGCAGCCATTTCAATGAGTTGGCGGTTGAATTCGCCGCCAATAATCCGCCCGCCCGGACAATCACCTTGCGCGTGCGTGCATTCGATGACGGACTGGGTTTCCGCTACGAGATGGGGGAGCAGGATGGTTACCAACAGCTCGAAATCACCGATGAGCTGACCGAGTTTCGCCTGCATGAGGACACCACTGCCTGGTGGATACCCGGACGGGCTTACAACCGCTACGAGTACCTGTACAGAAAGTCAGGCCTCGATGAAATCGACCGCGTGCACACGCCCGTAACCTTCCGGTTGCCTTCCGGAGTACATTTCTCAATTCACGAGGCGGCGCTGGTGGACTATTCGGGCATGGTCCTGGATCAGCGGCGGGAGAATGTTTTTGAAGCCGACCTTTCACCCTGGTCGGATGGCATCAAGGTAAGAACCGCGACTCCGTTCGTCACCCCATGGCGCACCATCCAGATAGCCCCGGATGCGGTGGGGCTTGTCAATTCCGACCTGATCCTCAATCTCAACGAACCCAACAAGCTGGGCGACGTCTCCTGGGTAGAGCCTGGCAAATACATTGGCATCTGGTGGGGCATGCACATCCGTACCTTTACCTGGGGCGCGGGACCGTTGCACGGGGCGACTACCGCCAACACCAAGCGCTACATTGATTTTGCCGCGGAACACGGTTTCGACGGGGTGCTGGTAGAGGGCTGGAATATTGGCTGGGACGGTGACTGGTTTTACAACGGCGACGTTTTCAACTTTACCGAGCCGTATCCGGATTTCGACATCAAGGCTGTCACTGAATATGCGCGGGCGCAGGGTGTGCGTCTCATCGGCCACCACGAGACTTCGGGCAACGTTAGCAACTACGAAGACCAGATGCTGGCCGCCTACGACCTGTACGAGGCACTGGGCGTGCGCCAGGTGAAATCCGGTTACGTGGCCGACGCCGGGGATATCAAGCGCGTGGATGCCGCTGGCCTTGCCCATTACGAGTGGCACGACGGCCAGTTCATGGCCCGCCACCACATTTATGCACTCGAAGAAGCAGCCAAACGCAAGATCAGCATCAATGCCCATGAGCCCATCAAGGACACCGGGCTGCGCCGCACTTATCCCAACTGGCTGTCCCGGGAAGGCGCCCGCGGCCAGGAATTCAATGCCTGGGGCCAGCCACCCAATCCGCCCGAACACACTGCCATGCTGCCTTACACCCGCATGTTGTCGGGTCCCATGGATTTCACGCCGGGCATTTTCAACCTGACTTTCCAGGGACGTGAATCAAATCAGCGCGTCAACACCACGCTGGCCAAGCAACTGGCTCTCTACGTGGTGCTCTACAGTCCGATCCAGATGGCGGCAGACCTGCCCGAGAACTATGCACAGCGCATGGACGCCTTCCAGTTCATCAAGGATGTACCAACCGACTGGGAAGAAAGCATCGCACTGGCTGGCGAAGTCGGCGACTATATCGCCGTGGCACGCCAGGAACGCGGCGGGAGCGACTGGTACTTCGGCGCATTGACCGACGAAACTGCTCGCTCTCTGTCACTGCCCCTGGATTTCCTGATGCCGGGCGTGGAATACGTGGCGGAAATTTATCGTGATGGCGACATCGCGCATTGGAAAAACAATCCTTACAACATCGTTATAGAAGAAAAGCACTACACCAGTGACGACAGGCTGGATATTCGCCTGGCGGCGGGTGGCGGTGCCGCCATCCGCTTGCGCCCGAAAAGATGACCTTACTGCAATACCGATGCGCTGATGCCCGTCAGCATTAGCCGACGGCAGAGGCGACCGCCATCAATGCATCACCGAATGACTTCGCCGCACTCCCAAGCACCGGTTTTTCAGGTCTCGCGATGACGGCATCGGTCAATTGGGTTATTTTGATGCGGAACTCGTTCCCGGCAACTGCGGCTACCCCCAGGCAAAAACCATGCAACAAAAACCCGCCCTGAGTTTCTGGCAAATCTGGAACATGAGCTTTGGCTTTCTGGGCATCCAGTTCGGCTTTGCCCTGCAGAACGCCAATGTGAGTCGCATCTTCCAGACCCTGGGCGCTTCCATGGACGAGCTGCCGATCCTGTGGGTGGCAGCCCCCAT
>JBFIQI010000023.1:0-21122 GCA_041609715.1 Gammaproteobacteria bacterium | reverse complement strand
TGGCGCGTATGCGATAAGTGTCGAAAATGCGAAATGCAGGTTCTACGTTGCCGCTGGCAACAGCTTCATCGAGGCGCAGCCTGAAGCGCGACAACGATTCGATGTCGCGGGCGCTCAGATAGCGGCGATTCGGATCGAGCATGTCCAGGTAATTATCAAAAATTGTTGCCGACAGACGGTTGTCTATTACAGCTCGCCGGTAATGACGCTCACGAAATAACTGGGTCACCTCGCGGGCAATTTTTGCGTAGCGCTCCTGGCTGGCATTATCAACGACAGTGTCGCCACGGCTGGTGGCGGCGAGACAGAGCATGGCCAACGAGGCCAATAGCGCCCAGGACGCTGATTTGAACAGCCATTTGACCCCTGGACCAGCTGAGATTCGTACCAACATCTGTTTCCTCTGTCATGGGCGCCAGGGTTCACCCCGGGCCGAGTAGCGCCTACTATACCAGCGACAAAGCCACGGAATCGTGACATGAGTCCACTAATCTTTATAAATGGCGTGATCTTTGCCTCATCCGCCGCGATCACGCTGGGTCTCGCTGTCACCCTGTTCATCGCCCTGCTGGTGGGGGATGAATCAGCGATTCTGGCCGCTGAAGTCAACCCTCTACTGACCAGCGTGGGCCTGTATGCAGCTATGACCGCGGTCAGCGGCCTGAGTTTCCTGGGCGTTGTTCGGCGTCACCCATGGCGCTGGGTCGCATTTGCAGGAATGCTGGCCGTGCTGGTGCTGTTGTTTTACTACTACTGGCCCGGATGAAGGCCCGCGTCTAGAAAAAGCCCACAGGACTGCCGCCGCCGCCCCTGCGCCCGCCACGCCGCCGCCGGCGCATGCGTTCCTGTAACTGCGTCCGGCGCCTGACAATGGCTTCGTCATGGTTGCTTCGCATACGGCCACCCTTGGCACGAAACTCACAAAAGTCACGATAGGCGTCGATTTCGTGCTGTAGATCTCGCTCGATTAACTCGATCATGATGGCATCGTCCAACAGGCCAATCACGGGTACGTCATCGGGAATGATGTCCTCGGGATTTGCAAAATAAAGCAGCGCGGCGCGAACGCGCTCACGCTCTTTGTCAGGCAGTAACCACTGCCTGTCCGTGAGCATGCCGATTAGGGATGCAAGTGTATCCAGGTGCTTTCTGACAAATTCAGGAACGGTTTTCTTTTTGGCCTTCTGCAAGACTTCATCGGCGGCCTGAATAACCTCGAGCTCGGTTTTCTCACCAGCGACCTGCTGGGCATGTTTCATCTCTTTTCTCAGTAGTTTGAGATCCTGGTCGCTGAGATCCAGCGTGATTCGCAGTGCCATTGATGGACTTCCTTGATTTGACTAGCTTGATCTGAGACTAGCTGCGGTTGCTGGGGCCGTCAAATGCCTTTCTGTACGGTATCGGCAAAAATTCCGTCGGCCCGGCTGATTCCTGCTGATTCAAGGCCTTTACAAATCGTGACCGGCTTGATTGACAGGGGCTTCGGCTCGTGCAAACCTCGAGCCGTGATAAGGGCAAACCTGTCGAAAGTCAGGGGCGCAAAGCCACCGGTCTACGGGATTTCCTAGGACAGCGGAGTTACCACAATGGAACAATTCTTGCCGGCCACGGGCCGGATCCTGCGTTACTGGTACACGGCCGTATCGTGCCGTTGTCGCCACCAGCTTTATGATTATCTCGGCGTTCGCCCGGTGGCCAGTGGAGCCGCCAGCCAGGCTGAGACGTCCAGGTCGTGGACCGACTCCGAGGTCTGGAGCCGGCCGGAGCCCGGACACGAGCGCACGGTAGTCATCAGGGAGCCTGCATCAGGGCACGACGTGCCCCGGCTGCAGCGACGGGTGCGCATGCCCGCGGTGACCCTGTCCCGGCCGGCGCCGCGGCGTCGAGGAGCGGCTCTGCACAGCACTTTCAAAGCGGCCGGTTCACGGCTAGGCAGGGCACGCGGTTCGGCGCCCGGCATCGGGCTGATCTGATCCTGATTTTTTATTGCTGGAGCTGCACGGCTGCTGAAAAGCGCGCCAGGATTTCACGATCCGCCCAGCTGGCTCCGGTCAGTGACTCCAGATAGCCACAATGTCCCCCATGGTTGGTTTGAGTGACCTTCAATGCCGCAGGTCGAGCGATATGCTTAAGGTCGGCAATGGGAATGATCGGATCATCCGCAGCAAACACCAGGTGGGTTGGAGAGCTGAGTTTCCTCAAGGTGTCGCCGACCAGGGCATAGCCACGAAAATAGGTCTCGATGTCCGGATAGTCCGAGTGCTCCATCACGAAATACTCGGTCAGCTGCATAAGGCTCTTGATGGCGCTGAACTCTCCGGGCCGGTACAGCTCGGGAAAATAATGCGCCTTGAGATGCAGAGAGCGTTGCCATTTACGCAAGAAATAGAAACGATAGATCGGCCAGCCGGTTTCCAGCGCCCGCAATGTATGGCGCGGGTTTAATACCGAACAGACACCTACGGTGCACGCCAAATCTATCTGTTCGGCGGGCGCGCGGGCCGCAATTCGTGCAGCAAAATTCCCGCCCAGGGAAAATCCTGCGAGCAATAATGGTCCCCGAGCAAAACGCTCCTGGATAATACGCACCGCGTCCACGGCTTCCTCGATGCGGCAGGAATGGAATACGCCCTCATTCAGGTGATGGCTCGGTCCGTGATCACGCAGGTGCAGCCGAAAAATGTCGAAACCTGCCGTGAACAGGTGTGCAGCACAGGATAAAAGATACAGAGAATCCGAGCTGCCTTCCCAGCCGTGAATCAGCACAGCCAGCGGTCGCCGACCTGCATCGGGATGCCTGGACAGAAGTCCGTGCAGCCGGACCTGGTCCCTGCAGTCCAGCAGATGCTCGCGGCTGGTAGCTCGCAAGCTTGCGGCACGCAGCCAGACATCGCGCTGCCTGATTCGAAGGCTGGCCATGGCCGTCTGAATATGCCCACTCCTGAGCCACCAGGGGGGGTGAAAATCCGGCCTCATCGCCTACTCAATTCGAATGGCTCCGGACCCTGGCAGGCTGCTGACAAAATCGGCTCCCATGAGCATACTCGGGGTGTAATAACCACCGTCAAGCCGGGCGCCCAGCATATGCTTTGTGATGGCCACCGCGCTCTCTGCGGTCACACGATAGCCATTGGCGGTCACCAATCTCGCTACTTTTCGATGACCTTCCGGGTTGCGCGCTTCGCCCCACACGAAGGTACGATCGGTTTCCAGTGCTCGTGAGTCTGGTCCGGACATGCGTTTGCCGGCGCTGCGTTTCATGAGCCCCTGCACCAGGCCCAGTCGCAACAGTGGACGCACGTAGTTAAGGCGGCGCAGGCGGCTTACCACGCGAGGTGACGCCGGCACGAAAACCTCAATGGCAGGAATCCCGGTACTGAAATAAGCGGTTGCGACATCGCCCCAGGGAATCGTCATCGCGAGTTTTTCGCCATTGCCGAAATCAATACGCCGGGTGCGCCATGCCAATGGCACTTCCCTTATCAGGCCCGCGCTGCGAACCCGTCCGCCCTCGGCCAGCCCCTCAATAGCCGTTTTAGCCGTGCCCGGGCTCAGCGCCGAGCGGGAATCGAAACCCAAAGCGAGGCGATCAGCGTCGGGTAGCGCTTGCCTTAACTTCGCCGCCACGCAATCCGTCGGTACCACGTCAAATCCAACGCCCGGACAGATCACGATTCGGGCTTCGCGGGCGGCGGCGTGCCGGCGATGAGCCGCCTCGAATACCCTGATCTCGCCGGTGATATCCAGGTAATGGGTGCCGGCCGCCAGGCAAGCGTCGAGCACGGGTTCTGCGGTGCTGGAAAATGGTCCGGCACAGTGCATCACCAAATTAAACTCGCGCAATACTTTCGTCAGTTTGTCATGGTCGTATAGTTCCAGGGGCATGGCATCCAGCGAGAGTTCCCGGGCCAGCGCTTCCAGTTTTTCAGCGTTGCGCCCCGCCAGCACCGGATGCATGCCGTTATCTCTCGCCAGTCTGGCGATCAGGCGTCCGCTATAGCCGTAAGCGCCATAAAGCAGCCAGCGTTGAGGATCACCATCAGGCATCGTTGCTAATTCTCTTGCCGGGTTGCCATTTTGCGGTTTGCTTGCTGATCATGCTGAAAAAATACTCCGGAAAAAGCCGCTTGACGAGCCAGGCGCGACGCGCCTGCGGATGAGAAATCACCATGAATTTTTCTCTGTCCACCGCGGCGAGAATATCCCGGGCAACGTCATCTGCCTGGACAGGAGATCCGCGCATCAGTTCTTCCACCAGCTCGACTACATCGCTGTGCCCGGTAACGCTCTCCATGAGTCGGGTACTGAAAAATGCCGGGCACGCGACGCTGACTCCAACGCCGTGGGGCCGTAGCTCGCCGCGCAAAGACTCGGACAATGCAATGACCCCGGCTTTGGTCACGTTGTACGCAGCCATGCCGGGGGCGCAGGCGATGCCCGCAAAGGATGCGATGTTGACGACATGGCCGGAGCCCCTGGTGCGCATTCCGGGAACGAATGTCCGGCAACCGCGCACCACACCCAGCAAGTTGATATCCAGCATGCGCTGCCAGCTCTCGGCTGCAGCGGACACCGTGTCGGCTACCGCAGCAATACCCGCATTGTTTACCAGCAGATCCACGCGGCCAGCCCAGTGATGCTCTACCGCTTCGCGCAGCCCGGCAAAATCCTGGTCCTTGGAGACGTCACAGGGCATGGCAAATCCGCGGTCATCGCCAGGGCTTGGGGGCATAAGGGACAGCGTTTCCCGGGCCCGCTCGCCATCGATGTCTGCAACTGCGACCGCCACCCCCCTGGCGGCCAACTGGAGACTGAGTGCGCGGCCCAGACCGCTGCCACCACCGGTGACTATTGCTGTGGTATTGGTTCCCAGTTGCATCTATCCCCCCAGTGCCATGGCGCAGTGTAACAAGTGCATGAATGGCGCCAAAGCGAGATATCATTCTTGCGGGCGGTCGCCGGAGTCCTGTTTGTCGAGGGGGAGGGGGAGAGAGCACGCAAGCCGGGACTTGCACAGCTCAGTGGTAAAACCACTGCGGCGCCGCCGGAAGTTACCAGTCGGCGTCTTTTAAATTGAACCTGCCGGTAGAGTTGTAGGGATCGCTGTTGTCGTCGACCGCTACCGGTTCGCTCAATGCCAGCTCGCGCACAGCCCCGCCAGGAGCTTTGTCTTCGGCTGCTGGGCGAGGCATGCTCGTGGTCTCAATGCCACTGTCTCGCTGTTTGCGGCCGGCTTGAGCTGCGAATTTCTTCAGGTTCAAATGAAAGTAGTCTTCCATAATATTTTTCAACTTAATTCGAAAAATGGACCGCAAGTGAATAATAAATATATGTTTTCTCTAAAGCATTGGTTTTTTAACATAATACCTGGCGTAAGTCCATGGTCTCGCCGGGCTTCGATACTCGGGATCGTGACGTTGACTCTGGGGGTCGCCGGCTGCACCGAGTCTGGCGGCCAAACTGCCGTCAATAATGTCGCCGGTTATGCCTGCGCAAGCGGGGCCATCGAGCGTTTTGACCAGCTGCAGTTCGATGCGACGGGACGCGTGTTATGCCGGGGTGAAAAATGCCGGGAATTCCCAGATCCGGCACGGCTTATCGACGGCAAAGGCAGGACCCTCTGGCCGGGATTGATCGATGCCCATGCCCATTTGCTGTTACTTGGCCAGTCCCGCCAGCAGTTACAACTCACAGGACTCACCAGTCTGGAGGCAGTCCAGGACAAGCTCAGGGTCTGGGCCAAGTCGCATCCGGGGGATGCGTGGATTGTGGGGCGTGGCTGGAACCAGATGCTGTGGCCGGTAAAGGAGTTTCCGCAAGCCGCAGACCTGGACGTGATCGTTAAGGATCGCCCGGTGGTCCTGGAACGGGTTGACGGGCATGCGCTATGGGTCAATTCAACGGCGCTTGAACGAGCCGGCATCGACGCCGCCTCGGTGGCGCCCCCGGGCGGTGAAATCGTGGTGGATGCGTCCGGCACACCGACGGGAATACTGGTGGATAACGCGGAGGCCCTGGTCACGCACCTGATTCCCTCGCCAAGCCGGAATGAAATCGTCGAAGCCTATCGGATCGCAATTCGCGAGGCGAACTCCAAAGGTCTGACGGGGGTTCACGAGGCTGGCATGGATTTCGAGGAGTTGCAGGCCTTGCGAGAGCTGGGTCAGCAAGGTGGCCTGAGTCTTCGCATTGCCGCCATGCTCAGTGACGTCGATGCCAATCTGGCCAGCCAGAAAATGCCGGAGCACGGCCTGTACGAGGACCGCCTCAGTATCGATGCCGTCAAGATTTACGCGGACGGGGCCCTTGGCAGCAGGGGGGCGGCTTTGCTGGAGCCTTATGAAGATCGCCCCGAGACCAGCGGTCTGCTGTTTCTGAGTGAGTCCCAGCTCGCAGCCCGCATTCAGAAGGCCAATGAACGGGGGTTTCAGGCCGCCATTCACGCCATCGGTGATCGCGCAAACAGGGTGGCGCTGGATGCGCTGGCAGAGGCCCAGGGCGGTGAACCGTCACCGTTGCGCAACCGCATCGAACACGCCCAGGTGCTCGCACCCGACGACATTGGGCGGTTTGCGCAGCTGGGCGTCATAGCCTCGATGCAACCCGTGCATGCCACCAGCGACATGTGGATGGCCGAGGAAAGGCTGGATCCCAGGAGGCTGGAGGGCGCTTATGCCTGGCAAAGCCTGCAAAATTCAGGGGCCAGGCTTGCCTTTGGCAGCGATTTCCCGGTGGAACCGGTCAATCCGTTTTTTGGGCTGCATGCGGCGGTTACCCGCGCGGACCGCTCGGGTAATCCCCTGGGAGGGTGGCGGAAAGACGAGGCTATCAGCCTGGCAGCGGCGTTCTGTGCTTTTACGCGCGACGCAGCCTATGCCGCCGGCGACGAAAGCCGGGTCGGTAGTCTGAGTCCGGGCCAGTGGGCCGACTTTATCTTGCTGGAGCAGAACCCCTTCGAGATGTCCGTCGGCGACCTGTGGCAGGTCAAGGTTGCCGAGACCTGGCTGGCAGGAGAGCCGGTCTTTCGGGGCGATAAGCCGTGATAATACCCGTGGGGGGCCGGGCACTGTTAAGCTCTGTGTGTTGCATTGCCGGCCGGAAGCCAAATGGAATTTCTGAGTAACTGGTTCCGCAAGAATTTTTCCAACCCGCAGGTGGTGATTCTCACCATGCTGCTGCTGGGGCTCACTGCCGCGATTTACCTGTTCGGCGATATGCTGGCGCCGGTCATCGCGGCTATCGTCCTGGCTTACCTGCTGCAGGGGATCGTACAGAGACTGGAAAATCTGGGAATGCCGCATCTGGCCGCGGTCATCATCATCTTCCTGGCTTTCATGGCATTCCTGCTGGTCCTCGCCTTTGGACTGCTGCCGCTGCTGTTTCGCCAGATGACGCAGTTGTTTCAGCAGATACCGGGCATGATTTCCGAGGCGCAAAAACTGCTCCTGCAACTGCCCAGTCAGTATCCGACCTTTCTTACCGAGGTCCAGGTACGAGATTTTATGAGTACGCTGGGATCTGAGCTGATCGGTATCGGGCAGAGAGCGTTGAGCTATTCCGTAACCTCGCTGGTGACGCTGATTACCATAATTGTTTACCTGATTCTCGTGCCTTTGATGGTTTTCTTTTTGGTCAGGGACAAGGAGCATATTGTCCAGTGGTTGACCAGCTTCCTGCCGCCGGATCGCCAACTCACCAACCAGGTCTGGGCGGAAGTGAATGATCAGATTGGCAATTACGTGCGCGGCAAAATTTACGAGATCATCATCGTTGGCATGGTTTCCTACACGGTATTTCGAATTCTCGGCATTCAGTACGCGGTGCTGTTGTCCGTCATCACCGGGTTATCAGTCCTGATTCCTTACGTGGGTGCGGCGGTCGTGACCATTCCGGTTGCGCTGGTGGCGTATTCCCAGTGGGGCGTCAGTGCCAGCTTCTACTATGTGTTGATTGCATACGGCGTAATCCAGGCTCTGGACGGCAATCTGCTGGCGCCGCTGCTGTTTAGCGAAGCAGTGAATCTGCATCCGGTCGCCATCATTGTGGCAATTCTGTTTTTCGGCGGACTGTGGGGATTCTGGGGCGTGTTTTTTGCCATACCGCTGGCGACTGTCATCAACGCGGTAGTCAGAGCCTGGCCCCGCAGTGCCCAGGCAGGAGTGACAAGCGCGGGCAGCGATGCCTGAAACATCTTGTTGGGTTTTTGGCTACGGCTCGCTGTTATGGCGGCCGGGTTTCGAATGGATCGAGAAGGTCCCGGCCAGCCTGGAGGGTTGGGCCCGACGCTTTTGGCAAGGCTCGCCGGATCACCGCGGAACCCGCCGCTGGCCGGGCCGGGTTGTCACGCTGATTCGCAGGCACAACGCACGCTGTCGCGGATACGCTTTCAGACTGCCTGACGCGGCGAGGGCGTCGATCCTCGCCCAGCTCGACGTGCGCGAGCAGGGTGGATACCAGCAGCATACGCTGCCTATCAGTTTGGCTGACGGACGGTCTGCCAATGCAGTTACCTGGATTGCCGGTCCCGGCAATCCTGATTTTTTGGGTCCCGCGACCTACCCGGAACTGGCAAGGCACATTGCCAGTTGTCGCGGGCCCAGTGGTACCAACGTTGAATACTTTTTGCACCTGTTCGAACGACTCCAGAACCTCGGCACCAGCGAATTGCACGTGCGCAGAATCGCCTGCTGGCTGAAGCAAATGTAAATTTGTGCTGCACGACTGTGACGCAGGTCTCACATGCCTGCCGCAGATATGTAAAAAGCCAAGATTCTGGGCAGCACTCAGGAGCGCGAGTTTTCTGCCCGCCGGTTCGGTGATTTGAGCAATCGGTCACACCGCAAAAGCCCCACTCCCGATACGCTTATGTTCAATGTGCCGGCGGTACCTGCTATTGCCGCCTGGTCAAAGTTTTCGTCATGGCTGTGGCGCGCCAAGTGCGTTACGGGTCCGAAACTGCGAGACATCTTGCATGAAATTGAGCGTCAAGCGAGTCAGCCTGCGGGACAAGCTCCTGATCCTGATGATCGGCGTCATCGCGTTGGCGCAATTCGCAACCATTACGACGGTTCTGAGTTCCACCAAGCAACACGTCGTCGAGGAACTCAGTGATCGTCTGAAAATAGGTGAAAAGTACTTCCGCTCGCTGGTGGATGTGCGACATGAGCGCCTGGTAAATATCGCGCATAAAATTGCAGCCAGTCCCGAGTACTCTGGCCAACTGAGCGCGCGAGACGTGCGGCGACTTGGCGAGGCACTGCAGGCAGGTGCCAACAGTGTGCAGGCAGATATCGCCTTGCTGGTTAATCAAAATGGCGATGTGGTGGCGAGCGATCACAGTTTCGTGGCCGCTGAAAAACGCGCTTTATTGGCAGACTTGCTGGCCAATAAGGCGCAGGTGCCGCATTTCCTGGTCGCCATCATGATAGCGGAAAGACCTTATCAACTGGCATTCGTCAAGGCTGAACGGCTTGATCCCTCGGCCTGGCTGGTACTGGGTTACGATTTCGACACGGCCCTCGCCACGGAAATCAAAGCCATGACCAGCCTGGATGTTTCCTTCTGGTCGGAAGCGGATCATGCCAGCGAGGCGTTTTTTGCCACCACCCTTGCCGAAAAGTCCACGGTGCTGTTCATGCGCCGGATTAGCAATCAAGCCGGCAGTGATGGCAACGCCGTCGATTCCCAGGGTGGCAATCTGATGCGCGTAGTGGCACTGCCTGGCATGGTTTCTCACCCGGTCCAGGCGGTTTTTCAGGCCTCCATCAGCGCAGCGCTTGTCCCCTACGAATCAATGAAGATTCGCCTGGTGATGCTGTCATTGGTACTCATTCTGCTGGCCGCGACGGTTGCCGTTCTCATCGTGCGCAGCTCCCGCAAACCGGTGCGGGCCCTGCTGGAAGCTGCGCGCAGAATAGAACGAGGCGAATATTCCAAGTCGCTCCCGATCGGTGGTGAGGACGAAATTGGGTTGCTGGCCAGGACCTTTAATCGCATGCAGCAGGGCATCGCTGAACGCGAATATGAAATTGCCAGTCAGGCTGAGCGCGACAAGCTGACCGGACTGGTGGATCGCAGCGCCGTGAAAAGCAAGCTCAACCTGGCATTCGAGAGAGCGGCGCAAACCGGCACCACCGTCGCGACAATTCTGATTGATCTGACCCAGTTCAAGGAAAACAGCACGCTGGGAATCGAGAACGAAGATGCCATTCTCAAGGAGGTCGCACGGCGCCTGTCATCCAATATCAGGGTGTCGGATACCGTGGCACGCTACAGTTCCGACAAATTCCTGGTGATCATGGAGGATGCCGATGAAAAGCTGGCGCCGCATCTGGCCGAGTTCCTGGCAACTTCTCTGGAAGCCGAGATCAAGCTGAAGGATCGCCGTGTCAATCTCAAGCTGTTTGCGGGTATGGCTTTGTACCCGCAGCATTGTGACACTCCCGACACACTGCTACATCGCACCAAAGTTGCCCTCAAGGAAGCTCGCAAGCTGGGTCAGAAGGTGATGGTCTACGAGCCTGGTCAGGACGAGGAGCATTTGCGGGAGCTGGCCATCATCAGCGACCTGGAGACCGCCATAAAGGAAAACCAGCTGCACGTGCTTTATCAGCCCAAGGTATCTATGCGCACCGGGCGTGCCAACCAGGTCGAAGCGCTGGTGCGCTGGAACCATCCGCAGCTTGGTTACCTGCCGCCCGACGAGTTTATTCCATTGCTGGAACAGGCCGGCAACATAAGCATGCTGACAGATTTTGCTCTCAAGACGGTTATCCAGCAAAGCCGCAAGTGGTCCAGCGAAGGACTGGATGTTTCAACCGCTATCAATCTTTCTGCTAATGACCTGTTCAACGATGGCCTGCCCGACAAGGTCGCACATATTCTCAGTTACTACATGGTGGATCCTGACAGCGTAGTGCTGGAAATTACCGAAAGTGCCGTCATGCAGGACGTCAAGGTAGCGATCAGCGTGCTGCGCAGGCTCAAGGCGTTGGGCGTGCGGCTGTCGCTGGATGATTTCGGAACCGGCCAGTCATCGCTGGCCCTGTTAAAGCAACTGCCGGTTGACGAGCTAAAAATTGACAAGTCTTTTGTTCTCGGGCTGAAGGCCAAGAGCGGCGATGCTCTGATCGTGAAGTCGACTATCAACCTGGGCCACAACATGGGCTTGAAGGTGGTTGCCGAGGGCCTGGAAACCGAAGAGGCCTGGGCCTTATTGGACGCCTACGGATGCGATCTTGTGCAGGGTTACTTGATCAGCCGGCCGATGACTGCAGACGACTTTATAGAGTGGTACCTCAAGCGCGTCGACGAAAAATTGCACGAACTGGATTATTCGGCGGCCACCAGTCAATCGGCGTCTGCTTCTTTCCAGGATGTTGCCACCGCGACACAAAAAATCCGTCTACGCCAACTGACCCGCATGTAATTCTCTATCGGCGCCGAGTATGGCGTCGCGCCAGCAAAATCGTAATATCATCGGCCTTGGAGGGTGCACCGGGTTCCGGCATGGTCATGCGGGTAAGGCTTGCTTCTCCCAGTTCTTCAAGGCAATTTCTTAGCGGCCCGGCACGGGCAACGTCGATGATTTCCGAGGGGTGCAGGTTATCCGACAACCCGTCGCTGGCGACCAAGATGGTGTCGCGGGCGGCGATGCTCACCTCGGAACTGACATCGATGCGCATCGACGCTATGCCGACAAAATTGGAAACATAATGACGATCAGCGTGGGTCATGGCCTCCTGCTCATCCAAAAAACCCGCCTCTACTGCAAAACCTACCGGTGAGTGCTGAACTGTCTGGGTTTTTACCCTGCCTCGCTGGCCTAGCAGGTAGGCGACCGAATCGCCAACCTGGTAATGCCGTAGCCGGCCATGCTGGACACCTGCGACCGTCAGCGTGGTGGCAGAACCGTTGCTGAATTCCTGGATGCGTCGATTGCCTTCTTCGATGGCACTGATGATTGCTACGCGCATCGGGGTTGATTCCGCTGCGGCCACCGGGAGTAAGTCAACGAAGGTCTGCAACAGCGTGTTGGATGCCTTGCGGCCGGCCGGAAGGCCGCCGGCACCGTCAGCGACTGCCAGCACGATGCCGTCCTCGCCGTAGGGCATGACCAGGCCCGAGTCCTCGTTATCAGAGCTTTTGTGCGGACCGCGCGCCGAGAATCCGCAGATCTCAAAACCATCGATGGTGGTTTCGCCCTCGACAAATTCGGAGTCACCGAAAAATCCCAGCACAGCAGGATTGCCATTGTCGGCTGTCATCGTGGCCGCGCCTGCTTCACGCGGGTCCGGCACCAGGCGCAAAAGTTCCAGTAATCCCGGGCAATACCCCAGTCGCAGCCCCCGCAGCGATGGCGGGTACCGGGAATTTGCCAGTTGCGCCGCACCTTGGTGCGACACCATGGGCAGTAGCGCATAAATGGCATAAGTTGCCGTCGGTCGCAGCGCGGGTTCTCGCACCTGGCTTTATAGCGCTTGTCGGAAAATTTGCGATTGGTTTCTTTCTGGAATCCCGGACCATGGCACCAGGCACAATAATTCCAGTCCAGCTTGACGCCGCGCCGGCAGCGGGGACATTGCGCCGGGAAAGAGCTGTTGCCATTGCTGGCGGGCCGCTCAGTGCCACACCAGGGACAGTTTTGCATGCTCTCTGCCACGGGGCCTTCACAGCGCTTGCAATGCTGGTGAGTTTCAAGTTCTTTCTTGAATCGACTCTGAAATTCTTTCCAGCGTACCTTTTGCCAACTGCTGCTTTTGGCACCATTACGGGGTTGCCTCTTTGCCGAGGCTTTTTGTTTGCGCGTGCGACGCTTCAGGCGCTCAAAAGCTGCGAACAGGCTGACCGCGTCTTTGAAGCGTGCGGCAGGGCTGATTTCGATGGATTTGCGGATCATTTCCACAAATTCCGGCTGCAGGCGATCGCGCAACCTGCTGTAGCCCGTCGGTGGCCACTCGTATGGCCATTCGGGCAGCTTGCCGGAGAATAACCGATAAAGGATGAGTCCCAGTGAAAAAACATCGGAATGAAAGCTTGGGCGGCCCATGGCTTGTTCCGGCGCGATATAGCCCAGCGTACCGGATCCGGAGGCCTTGATGGAGCGCACGATCCGACGGGCAAATCCGAAATCCCCGAGCTTGAGGCGGTTATCCGGGAACATGATGTAGTTCTCCGGTTTGATATCGCAGTGGATGATGCGCTTGCTGTGTGCAAACGCCGCAGCCTCGAGGGCCTGTTCGGCAAAGTTCATTGCGGTTTGCAAGGACATCCGCCTTTCCAGGCGATCGCCCAGCGTGCCGGTGCCCAATGGCGTGGCAATTACAAAGTAACCGTCAATGTAGCCGGCGTTCTGCACCGGCAGGATATTGGGGTGCTCGAGCTTGAACGCCAGTCGGACTTCTTTGCGAAAATCCTCCAGGATATGGGGGTCGTCGATATCCGGGTGGGGAATCTTGAGGGCAACGCGATTGCCGTGAATCGTGTCCATGGCCTGGTAAACATTGGCCAATGGTCCACGTGCGATTCGCCTTTCAATCCGGTACTTGCCAAGCGTTTGGCGTGGCTTGATCAATCAGCGAACTCCCTGATGCCAAGGCGAATCCGCAGCACAGTGGTATCGGACACGCCCGTTAATCCTCGCTCATTTCATCGACAACATAGCGTGCTCGCTTGGCCCCCGCCTGCAGCGCAGCGGTATCGGTTTTAAAGGTCTCGGCCGCTTGCTCCGAGTGCACGACGGAGTTGTCGCCCTTGTGAGTAATAACAGAAATGCTGTAACGCCAGCCACCGGCTTCGGGTTTCGCGACACAAACGATTTCGTGCTCCTTGTAATGTTCTATTGACCGTTTCTGGTCCATCTCAGTCTCCTGAATCCGCGGCGCAAGCCCAGGTGGTCAGCCCCCCGGGGCGGCCTGTTCGGCCCTGATATTAGAATACGCCATCTGGGGCTCGCCGGCGAGCGGCAGAACCTCGCCTGCGCTGGTGTAATATCAGGTCCGGCAGCCCAGCAAGAGGCAGTTTTGCAGACGTGAACAACGACCCACAAGTGGAACAATTTCGCGCCGCAGCGCAGGCCGGCAACCCGGCCGCGCAGTTCAATCTCGGCCTGTGGCATCTGCGGCAGCCGGGTGCGGGCCCGTTTCCCGCCGCCGCTCGCGGTTGGTTTGAAAAAGCAGCGGCATCTGGTTTTGCTCCGGCCCAGACCATGTTGGGTCGCATGCACCTAGGATTTCCGGGTGGTCAGCGTGACGCCGACGCGGCGCGCGACTGTTTCATGCAAGCGGCAGAGCAGGCCTTTCCGGAAGCCTGTTACCAGCTGGCGGAATTGTCTGTGGCCCTCGGTGATGAGGCAGGCCGATACACCGAAGCGCGGCAATGGCTCGAGCGCGCCGTGGAGTTGCAGCATGCGCCAGCTTACTGCCAGCTCGCCTACTTGCTGGACGAGGGTATTGGCGGACGGGCAGATCCGCTGAAGGCTATTGATCTTTACAAACGGGCGGCAGCCGCGGGCGTGGCCAGGGGCTGGAATCAGATCGCCCATTATTTTGAGGTGGGGCAGGGATTCAGGCAGGACGGTGAACGGGCACTGTCGGCCTATCAAAGGGCGGCCGCCAAAAAATACCCGGCAGCGGACGATGCGGTCGCGCGGCTATGGGCGCAGCTGAGCGCCGAAGAGCGCGACCGGGCAGGCAGTCTTACCGACGAGGTTATTTTAGCGCCGTCGCCCGCAGCCGCGCGGTGCACGAATCGCCCCGAATGCCGCCCCGAGGTGTTGTCCGAAGGGCCGCGCATTGCCTTGCTGCACGATCTGTTTACGGCAACCGAATGCCAACACTTGATAGCAACTGCCAGGCCGTTCCTGGAGCCATCGCGCGTCGTCAGTGAAGAAGGACGAAACGTCAAGGACGACAAGCGAACCAGTTGGGAAATGCGATTTTATCCCGAGTCCAAGGATATGCTGGTCTGGATTTACGAGCGGCGGCTGGCGAGAATCTCTGAGACACGCCCGGAACAGGGTGAGCCCCTGATGATCTTGCGCTATGAGCCGGGCCAGGAATACCAAACTCACGTCGACTATTTTGACGTTTCACTGCCCGGACAACGGGCCCTGGTGGAAGCAAACGGCCAGCGCATGCTCACCATGCTGACCTATCTATCGACGGTGGAGGCAGGTGGCGGTACGGAGTTTCCGGAACTGGACCTGGTGGTGGCACCTGAACCGGGCGCTACGCTGGCCTTTTATAACGTCACTGCCGAAGGTCAGCCAGACCCGCGCAGTCTGCACGCCGGATTGCCGGTGGAAAAGGGCACCAAGTGGCTGGCGACCCGCTGGGTGCGGGACCGGGACTGGCGCAGCACGCGCTAGGTCTTTTTGACGAACTTATCAGGCAACGCAGCTCTCAGGTTGCTGGCAGCGACCGGTCGGTGGACACCAATCACGTCGAGCCCGCCAGGGTTTTGGAACCTGCTCGGTTTATCTACTATAGTGAGGTGTCGCGGGCGGTTCCGCGGTTCGCCCAGTGTTTGGCGGAGATGGGCTGTTCGCGTTTGGTGATTGAACCGGCACTCGGAGTCGACCACACGCGCCATCCTGAGCGCAAAATTACAAGAACTGGCACCACAACAATTTATGAGCGACAAGCACAATTCCCCCGACCAGGATGCGGCACTGTTGCAGCAGGCCCAAGGCGAGATCAGGCAGCTCAAGGAAACCGTCGCGGCCTTGCGTGCCGAGATGGAAAGCATGGACGCAGATGCCCGGGGCCAGGCGCAAAAGGCGATTGCCGGCTCAATTGTTGAAATCAGGCAACTCAAGCAAACGATTGCCAAACAGCGTGAGGCAATGGAGGATCTCGAATTCCTCAAACAACAAGCTGTGCAGGATGCGCTAAGTGCCAGTAATTCCGAAATTACACAACTGAAGGAAACCACGGCTGCCTTGCGTGACGGACTGGAGCAACAGCGCCTGCAAATGGAAGCGGAAGTACAGAGCGCTATTGCCAGAGGTAATACGGAAATCTCGCAGCTCAAGTCGGCCGTTGTTGCGCTGCGCGCGGAACTGGATAGCCTGGCAATCGAGAAAGGCGAAAGTGTCCAGAAAGTTCTGGCGGATGGCCATAGCGAGATCGGGCAGCTGCAAGAGACGGCCGCTGCATTGAGGACAGAACTGGAAAAGGCTCAGTTCAATTACGAAGTCGAACTGCACGAGCGCGAAAGGCTGGCCCGCGACGAGATCAGCCAGCTACAGTCGACAATTGCAGCACTGAGAAACTCTTTGAATTCGGACGCTGGATAAGTATTTATGACCAGACAAAAGACCCAAACCAAAACGCGCACCCGTTCGAAGCGCAAAACCAATCGCAAACCTGATTCAGACACTTTGCTTGCCAGAGCCGAAAAGAAACTTGAGCAGGCAGAAATGCTGTTGGGAGTTTCCAGGCGGGTCGCGGCCTTCGAGAGCCTGGATGAAGTTTTAAAAGCTCTGATAGTTATTGCTACTGAAGAGCTTAATGCGGAGCGCGGGTCACTCTTTCTGAATGATCCGCAATCAGATGAGCTTTATTCGCGAGTAGCCCATGGTGACCTGTCGCGGGAAATACGGGTTCTGAACACATCTGGTATTGCCGGCGCCGTATTTTCCAGCGGGGTGGGCGAAATAATTGAAAACCCCTATGAGGATCCGCGCTTTAATCGCAGCGTCGATGCGCAGACAGGCTTCAAGACCGAGGCCATTCTGTGTGCGCCACTGAAGACGGTGCGGGGTGACGTGATTGGCGTTACCCAGATTCTTAACCCCAAGAACGGGATGTTCACCGAAGACGATCTTGTGCTGCTGGAGGCTATTACAACCCAGGCCTCGGTGGCTCTGCAGAGCACCCAGTTTGTTGAGCGAGTCAAAAAAAATCGTAAAAAGGAAATGGAGTTTCTCGACCTGGTTGCCGACATCACCTCGGAACTCGAGCTTGGCCCATTGCTCACGCGCGTCATGAGTGAGGCCACCCGCATGTTGAATGCAGACCGGTCGACGCTGTTTCTGAACGATGAAAAGACCGGCGAGTTGTTTTCACGAGTCGCGATGGGTGATTCGCTGGGTGAGATTCGCCTGCCCAATACAGCCGGTATCGCGGGCGCCGTTTTCACCTCGGGCGAATCAATTCATATTCCCCATGCTTATGCGGACCTGCGCTTCGACCCGTCCTTTGACAAGCAAACCGGGTATTTCACGCGTTCGATATTGTGCGTTCCCGTAGTCAACAAGGATGGCAAGCGGATCGGTGTCACGCAGATTCTGAACAAGCGAGGCGGGCCCTTTACCGAGGAAGACGAGAGCCGCCTCAAGGCATTTACTGCTCAGGTTTCCATTGCCCTGGAAAATGCCAAGTTGTTCGAAGACATTCAGAACATGAAGAACTACAGTGAAGGCATGCTGCACAGTATGTCCAACGGCGTGGTCACTCTGGATGACGAGGGCAAAATCGTTACCTGTAACGAGGCGGGTCTAAAAATACTCAGCGTATCTCAAAACGATATTATCGGAGTAGCCGCAGCTGAATTTTTCATCGAATCGAATGCCTGGATCATGGATAAGATCAAAGCGGTGGAAGAAACCCAGGAATCGGAACTGGTCATGGACGCCGAGCTGACCTTCAACGAGACACAAATATCTGCCAACGTCAGCGTATTGCCGCTGACGAGTTCCGAGGGTAGCAAGTTGGGTGCGATGTTGTTGATTGAAGATATCAGCTCCGAAAAACGCATGAAATCGACCATGGCGCGCTACATGGATCCGGGTGTTGCCGATCAACTCATGGGCGCGGGCAAGAGCGAAGACATTCTGGGTGGTCAGAGCCGGGAAACCACGGTGCTGTTTTCCGATATCCGCAGTTTCACGACCATCACCGAAGCGCTCGGGGCCCAGGGCACTGTCAAGATGTTGAACGAGTATTTCACCATCATGGTGGAATGTATAACCCGTGAAGGTGGCATGCTGGACAAGTTCATCGGTGACGCCATCATGGCTGGCTTTGGGATTCCGGTTTCTCACGACGATGACGAAGATCGTGCCGTGCGGGCCGCCATCGCCATGATTGTCGAGCTATGGGAATGGAATGTAAGTCGAGTGGAGCAGGGCCTGGATCCTCTCGATCACGGGGTGGGTTTGAATACCGGTATGGTCGTGTCGGGCAATATCGGCTCCCCCAAGAGAATGGACTACACCATGATCGGTGACGGGGTTAACCTGGCCGCTCGCCTGGAAAGTGCCTGCAAGCAGTATTCAGCGCGGATCCTGATCAGCGAATTTACCCGGGCCAAGCTCAGGGGAACCTACCGCCTACGCGACGTTGATCTTGTGGTGGTCAAGGGCAAGACCGAACCGGTCGGTGTTTTCGAGGTGCTCGACTATCACAACAATAAGACCTTTCCAAATTTGATGGATACGGTGAATTATTTCAACGAGGGAGTCCGGCTCTATCGCGAGGGCGATTGGACCAAGGGAATCTTAATGTTCCAGGAGGCGCTAAAAGCCAACCCGGAAGATAAGCTTTCGGATACCTACATCGAGCGTTGCAAATATCTGCAGGAGAATGCGCCGAAGGACTGGAACGGCGTGTGGGTCATGACCTCCAAGTAGCGGGTGCGCGCCGCGCGACGCAGAAATCGTACTCCTGAACGAGGGTCTATGGTCAGCGAGGTTGGACTTCGCCCAATTGCCATCCTGCTGGCTTGCGAGTATTTGCCATGCGGAACTTGCGCAAATAGTAATTCAATTGCGGTATGTTGAGCATTCGGGATTCAAAACTCTTGCGCTCGAAATAAATAAATTTCGCAGCTTCGCCTGCGACAACGCTGGTTTTATTGATGCCCGCATGGGGGCACCAGCCAAACTCAGTCAACCTCGCAGGGTTGTATTGAATCGTTTTGTGGGCGTCGCTTTTCACCGTGCCATCGATCAGCAGATACCAGCCATCGTCACCCATGGACAGCTCCTCGTCAGCACTTAACGAGATTTGTGTCGCCAGCATGCAGGTTTGCAACAATACATTGGAAGTGATCTCTGTGAAGCAGGGCAAAGCGCTAATCAGGGGTCGCAGATCCCATCTTTTCCGCAAAATCCCCGTCATACCTTTGGCTTCTACAAATGCGTTAAAGATCTGCTCGGAGAATGCGCAAACCGTAACCGGGGTCCGGGCGACCACGCTGGCATTGCGCGCCCCCTTGCCGGTGATGGCGGCCATTTCACCGATGGTATCCCCCGCCTGCAGATGGGCCAGAGAATGGAGCTGTTTGCCATCGTGGTGCACAACTTCGCAGTAGCCGGTGAGCAGTAGATAGACATAGTCAGTGTTTGCCGCTCCCTGCACCAGGATGACATCGTCGCTGTTGTAGCGCCGAATCTCGGATTCAGCCAGCAAGCTGCTGAGCCAGCGATGCGAAACCGGCCTGTCCAGCCATTCAGTCAGATAATGGTTGATTTGACCGCTGTATAAAGCGGGATCACCTTCCACAATGGTGTAGCGCTTGCCGGATTCTGCAAGGGAGAAAGTCGTATCGAATTCGTTGGTTAGTTCCTCGACATGCACGTAAACGACGCGCTCGGACTCAGATTTGATCGCATCCGCCGGATCCCCGTGAATGGCACCTGCACCACCGTCAGCAACCAGCAGGCTGAATCGGTCCTTGTAGAGCCGTTGCAAAGTCGCCAGGGTGTGATTACGCACCAGTCCCTGCTTATGCAGATCAGTGATAGCGGCCATACTGTGGTTATCACCGATAATACATATCTGCCGGGCGCGGCCCTGGTGCACGGTGGAGAAAGTCGCGCCAATGGTTGGAATGCTGTGCACGGTGAGGTGCGGCGCGATGCCCAATCCATAGTAATTGGCGGGCACGTCGGGCTCAATTTCAAACAGCCGGAAATGTTCCTGTATCGAAGCCACAGTCCAGCCCAGCGCGCAGCCGAGCTTTTCCATTGCCATATTGAAAATTTCTTTGGTTGTGATGACGTCGACAACATGCGGCATCAGCATCAATGGAAACATGGTGCAATGATCGTCATGCAAATGCGTCAGGAACAGGGCCGAGACCTGGTTCTTGGATATGCCTCGGGCTACCAGGTGCTGGTCAAGAAATGGCATCGCATCGATCAGAATGTAATCACCGTTATGACATAGTGCCAGGCCGGTGCAAGGTTCATCTGGTGTGAAACCAGAGGCACCGCCGAGTATCTCCAGCCCCAGCCGGACCAGCCCGCCAGGCACGTAGTCTCGTTGCACCGGATAAGGGGGCTCGAGTTTGAGATCCTGGGAAAGGTCGATAGTTACCGAATCCGAATTTCCCAGGACCTCGTAGGTATCGAGGCCGACGTGTTTTATGGTCAGTTCGGATAGTCGGGCAACGCCATCACGAAACGGCCGAATATCAAAAAAATCTTCCACCGGTACGATTTTGTTGGCGGAATCTTTGTAGGCCAGTGCATCGGCAACCTGTAACCATTCCTGCTTGAGCTCGGGTGCGGTGCCCCAGGCGTCCAACTCCCGGGCCACTGGACCTGTCAGCGTAAGACGGAGAACCCGGATGGCATGAGAAATTGCTGCGGCCTCACCCACCAGTTTGAGCCGCTCGCCCTTCGCATAGGCGCCGGTAAAGAACAAGTAATAGTAAAGGGGAAACTCGAGATTGTTGGTGAGCGAGCCGCTCTTTTCCCTGATGTCGGTGAGCACCAGCGTATTGAATGCGGGGGCATCACTGAGCAACAGGGCTTTGAGGACTTCGGGCGGTTGCCCGAACAAGATGACATCAGTTTTCCCTGCGACCAGCCTGGCGCCGGTTGTGGGACGGGTGACTGCTGGTTTGGCCATGAAGGATTCGGGTGAGAATCGGGTGCAGGTTCGGAGCAGAAGTCTCAGAACCGCAGGCGATAAGACCCGGATGCCGGTAAAACCCGGGAAGACCAGCCAGGATAGTCAGAGCTTGAAATCAGTGAGGCGAGCATTTGTTCTTATCGACGATTTGTACCGCCGACCATCTTAACAGCAAGGCCATCGGTACCACCAATGCACCCGGGGCTAATGACCAGCCTCCCCCCGGGGAGGCGAGAATTCCTTGTTTTCCAAGGACAT
>JBFIQI010000022.1:0-21586 GCA_041609715.1 Gammaproteobacteria bacterium | reverse complement strand
TGTACAGATCGGGTTCCCGCACCACGCCCTGCAGGGCCGCATAGCCACCGTAGGAGCCGCCATATATGCACAGCCGGAAAACATAAACAAAAGCGGCAAAATCCTGCTAAAACCGGTCGTCACGTCCTTGGGTAGTCGATTCAAATGATATTGGTGGGCCCGCCAGGACTCGAACCTGGGACCAAGGGATTATGAGTCCCCTGCTCTAACCAACTGAGCTACAGGCCCGAAACTCTGGGCTGTTTGAAAAGTATCCTCGCATCATTGTAACTTGGCGCTACGATTCAGTCCGCATTCACTGCCGGCGCATGGTCTGGCAGTTTCAGCGGACTGCTAACCAACTGAGCTACAGGCCCACAAAACATGCAATTCTAGCAGCAGGTCTGCCTGCAGGATAGAATCGCCTGGCGTGCCCGGCAGATTGGCAGCGGACTCGCAGCAACCATGGGATAAGTGGCTGACAGCTTTCTTTCCTGGCGCCGGGATCTCGCGACCATATTGCCGTCCAGGCTCCCGCCGAAACCGCCCGGGAGCTTTTTCTCAAGGGCCGGCCTGGGTCCCGCAGAACAAGCTTTGACGAAGCCGGCAGGAAACATCCCGAAACACTCAGGCCAGGCGGGTTCGCAGCAGCATCGTGGCCGCCAGGCTTGTGAGCCACCAGTCAGTGCAGGTGTCAGTGTGAAAAGAGAAGGCCGGGAATTCCTGAACATTCTGAAAGCCATCGTTGGCTCGGCAGGTATCGTCGAAGACGAGGCCATGCAGTCACGTTACCTCGAGGATGAATTGCGGCAATTTCACGGGCGGGCACTGGCGGTGGTGCGGCCCGCCAACACTGGTGAAGTGGCGGCTATCGTCAAAGCTTGCGTGGCTTCAGGCATTCCTATGGTGCCCCATGGTGGCAATACCGGTTATTGCGGTGGTGCCACGCCGGATGCCAGCGGTCGCCAGTTGCTCATTTCCCTGGAGCGCATGAATCGCATCCACGCAGTTGACCCCTTGGGCTTCACCCTGACTGCCGACGCCGGCTGCCTGCTTGCAAGCGTGCAGGCGGCCGCCGCCGCCGCCGGACTCCTGTTTCCGCTGAGCCTGGGTTCCGAGGGCAGCTGCCAGTTGGGCGGCAATCTGTCCACCAACGCCGGCGGACTGGCGGTGCTGCGCTACGGCAACATTCGAGATCTGGTACTGGGCCTCGAGGTGGTGCTGCCGAGCGGCGAAGTCTGGGACGGCATGCGAGCCCTGCGCAAGGACAATGCAGGTTACGATTTGAAACACCTGTTCATAGGTGCCGAGGGCACTCTCGGCATCATCACGCGGGTGGTACTCAAGCTATTTCCGCAGCCCGGTGGACGGGCGACGGCGCTGGTTGCGGTACCCGATGTGGCGGCGGCGGCGCGCCTGCTCGCGCGCGCCCGCCTGCAAACAGGCGATGCCGTCACATCCTTCGAATATATCCCAAGGCTGGCGCTGGCACTGGTTCTGGAGCACATCGAGGGTGCCCGCCTGCCCCTGGACCAGGCCTATGATCACCAGGTGCTGGTGGAGTTGTCCGCAGCCGACCAGGGTGTGGAGACGGTGCTGGAGCAGCTGCTGGAACAGGCCCTGCAAGCCGGTGAAATCATCGATGCGGCCATGGCATCATCCGGCGAGCAACGCGATGGCCTGTGGCGCTTGCGGGAATCCGTTCCCGAGGCACAGCGTCGGGCCGGCGGCAGTTACAAACACGATGTGTCGGTACCCACCGCAAAGGTTGCCGACTTCATGCTGGCCGCGGAACGGGCGATCGCGGCTATCGATCCCACGGTCAGGATATGCGCTTACGGTCACCTGGGCGACGGCAATCTGCACTTTAATTTGCAGCCATCCCCTGGCGGGAGCCTGGCACGCCTGAATAGCGGTCAGGGCCCGGAAATTTCCCGCGCACTACATGACCTGGTGGACAGTTTCGGCGGCAGCGTATGTGCGGAGCACGGGGTTGGTCAGCTGAAACCGCAACTGCTGGCAAGCTACACGAACCCGGCCGGTCTGTCGCTGATGCGCGGCATCAAGCAGCTGCTGGATCCCGCGGGTCTCATGAATCCCGGCAAGGTGCTGGTGCAGGACTGAGGAGTTCAGGACATGGCAGTTGGACTGCCGCACCCCTAATGAAAAGGCCCGCAAGCTGCGGGCCTCGCTGTGCACATTGCCCGTCCGGCTAGTCTTCCAGCAAAAAGCTTCGCAGCTGCTCCGAGCGGCTGGGATGACGCAGCTTGCGCAGGGCCTTGGCCTCGATCTGGCGAATGCGCTCGCGGGTTACGTCGAACTGTTTGCCCACCTCTTCCAGGGTGTGGTCGGTATTCATGTCGATGCCAAAGCGCATACGCAGCACCTTGGCCTCCCGTGGAGTCAGCCCGGCCAGAACGCCGTGGGTGGCTTCCCGCAGGCCTTCGCCGGTCGCCGAATCGATGGGCGAGTCCACCGAGGTGTCTTCGATAAAATCGCCCAGGTGGGAATCTTCATCGTCACCGATGGGCGTTTCCATGGAGATGGGTTCCTTGGCGATCTTCAGCACCTTACGGATCTTGTCTTCCGGCATTTCCATGCGGATGGACAGTTCTTCCGGCGTCGGTTCGCGGCCCATTTCCTGCAGCATCTGGCGGCTGATGCGATTGAGCTTGTTGATGGTTTCGATCATATGCACCGGTATGCGAATGGTGCGCGCCTGGTCGGCGATGGACCGCGTAATGGCCTGTCGAATCCACCACGTTGCATAGGTGGAAAACTTGTAACCGCGACGATACTCGAACTTGTCGACCGCCTTCATCAGCCCGATGTTGCCTTCCTGGATGAGGTCGAGGAATTGCAGGCCGCGGTTGGTGTATTTCTTGGCAATGGAAATTACCAGTCGCAGGTTGGCCTCGACCATTTCTTTCTTGGCCCGGCGCGCCTTGGCTTCGCCGATGGACATCTGCCGGTTGATTTCCTTGATTTCGGCAATGGACAGGTAGCAAAGCTCTTCGATGCCAATGAGCTTGCGCTGGGCCCGCAGGATGTCGTCTTTCAACTTTGACAGTACCGAAGAATGCTTGCGCTTGGCGCGAATGTGCTTGTCGATCCACTGCAGGTTGGTTTCATTGGCCGGGAAACTGGCCAGAAAGTCCTTGCGGGGCATTTTCGCTTCGCGCACGCAAAAGACCATAATCTGGCGCTCCTGGCGGCGGATAGTGGCGACCGTCTTGCGCAGCTGGCGAGTGAGCTTGTCGAATACTTTGGGGGTCAGCTTCAGCTCCAGCACCTCGTTGGCCAGGCTTTTGCGGGCCTTCAGGGTCTTGGGGTCGCCAGTGCCGTGATCTTCGATCATCTTGATTACCCGATTCCGCAGGCGCTTGATCTTTGCGAATCGCTTTTTTGCTTCCTCGGGATCCGGTCCCGTGTCCACTGGCTTTTCGTCCTCATCGTCATCGTCATCCTCTGAGGAGCCGGTCTTGGTCTTGGGCTTTTGCACCTCATCGGTCTGGTTCGGATCGATAAAGCCGGCGATGACATCAACAAGCCGCGAGTCGCCCGCAGCGACCGGTTCATACAGATCCAGAAGCAGGTCGGTGGTGGGCGGAAACATGACCAGCGCACCGCGTACCTGGTTGAGGCCTTTCTCTATGCGCTTGGCAATGCGAATTTCGCCCTCGCGGGTGAGCAGTTCGACAATGCCCATCTCGCGCATGTACATGCGCACCGGGTCCGTGGTCCGCCCAAACTCGCTGTCCACTGAGGCCAGCGCTGCGGCGGCTTCGTCGGCCGCGTCATCATCGTTGGATACTGCGTCATCAGACAGCACGAGATCTTCGGCATCCGGCGCTTTCTCATAAACCGTTATGCCCATGTCGTTAATCATGTTGACGATGTCCTCGATCTGTTCGGGATCGACGATATCGTTGGGCAGGTGGTCATTGACCTCGGAATAGGTCAGGTAGCCCTGTTCTTTACCGCGTGCAATCAGCAACTGCAGCTGGGACTTGGTCTGGTCAATTTTGGTGTTGGCGCTCGTGCTCACAGTTCATCCACTTTGGAGGGTAAAATAAACGATCCAGCATACTAAAAAATAGCTGCCCAAGCCAGAATATTCATGGGTTTCCGGCCTCGTTGTCGGGTCGGTCGGGCGCCTCGCTTCTGGCAATGTGCAGCGCCCTAAGCTCCTCTTTTTCCTCGCTGGAAAGTCCTTCTGAGGCCATTTTCTGCAACAGAATCTTCTCTCGCCGCGGCCTGAGTTCCAGCTCAATCCTCTCAATGAGGTCATGGAATTCCTGTTTCAAGCCAGCGGGGCTGAAGCCACTGCGCTGGCCGAGCTGCTGCAAACGCTGGTGCAGCAGCTTTTGTAGATGAGTCCCCTCCTGGCGTTCGCGCCACCGTTCCAGCAGTGCTGCCGTGTTCAGGCCAGGCCGTTCCCGGCATTGCTCGATCAGCTCGAGGAGGATTCGGTGGCCGCGCTCCGGCGAGTCGCGTAACAGCTCCGGAACTTCTATTTCCACGGCCAGGTGAGGGTTGGCCAGCAAATGGCCGATGGCCCGGCGTGGGAGGGTGCTCCGGGTTCGAGGCGCTGGCACAGCAACGGGTCGCGAGTGCCGCTGGGCGGCCATGGGGCCCTGCAGGGTGTTGCGCAGTGCCTCGTGGCCCATTCTTACTGCTTGTGCCACCTGACCCATCAGCATTTCCCGGTAAACGCCCGGCGGGATGCTGGCCAGCAGCGGACGCGCCAACTCTGCCATGCGAGCGCGACCTTCGATGCTATCCATATCCACCTGGTCGGCGAGATGCTGCACCAGGTATTCCGACAGCGGCGTGGCATGGTCAAAACGTTGTTCGAAAGTTTCCCGGCCTTCATGCCGCACCAGGGAATCCGGATCTTCGCCTTCTGGCAGGAACAGGAACCGGATGTCACGGCCTTCACGCATTTCCGGCAGCGCATTCTCCAATGCCCGCCAGGCTGCGACGCGTCCCGCCCGGTCGCCGTCGAAGCAAAAAATGACCTGGTTGGTCACTCGAAACAGCTGCTTGAGATGCTGGACGGTGGTGGCAGTGCCCAAGGTGGCCACGGCGTAGGCGATGCCATGCTGGGCCAGCCCGACGACATCCATGTAGCCCTCCACGACCAACAGGCGCGGTATGTCACGCAAGGCCTGTCGTGCCTCAAACAGACCGTAGAGGGCCTGGCCCTTTTTGAATAGCGGTGTTTCCGGCGAGTTCAGGTATTTGGGCTCTCCGTCGCCCAGCACCCGTCCGCCAAAACCGATGATGCGGCCGCGGGCGTCGCGGATGGGGAACATGATGCGACCGCGAAAGCGATCATAAAAGCCGCCGCCTTCGCGCTCGATAAGCATGCCCGTCATCAGCAGCTGACGCTGTTGCTGCGAATCATTGCCCAGCTCTTTCAAGAGCTGGTCCCAGGCATCCGGGGCGTAGCCCATGGCGAAATCCACAGCAATCTGGCCGGTCAGGCCGCGTCCCTTGAGGTAATCGACAGCGGCGGGGCTGTTCTTCAGCTGCTCCTGGTAAAAGCTGCCGGCCTGGCGCAGCACCGCATACAGATCGTCGTTGCTGCGCGCGGGAGCGGCACCTTCCTCCCGCGGCACTTCCAGCCCCAGCATGGACGCGAGTTCCTCCACTGCCTCCACGAAGCTCATATGGTCAAAATCCATCAGGAAGCCCAGCGGCGTGCCATGGGCGCCGCAGCCGAAGCAGTGATAGAACTGCTTACCGGGACTCACGGTGAAAGAAGGCGTTTTTTCATCGTGGAAAGGGCAGCAGGCCTTGTACTCACGCCCCGCTTTCTTCAGCGGCACGCGGCTGTTGATAACCTCGACGATATCAGCCCTGGCCAGCAGGTCATCAATAAAATGTTGTGGAATTCTTCCTGCCATGAATGCAGCCGGGCACTTGATGTTTATAGGGGCCGCGAACCGAAAAGCAAGCGCCAATTAGCGCAGGTGGCTTCCGAGAGCCGCGTTGTATTTTTTTGGCCGGCCACTCAGAGCATAGACCAGCATCAGGATTTTGCTGCCCGCGGGTGGCGGGCTCAGGTACCCAGGCGGGCTTTAACGGCGGCGCTGGCCGCGCCCATGTCCAGCTGGGGACCCGCCTGCTGTTTGAGCCAGGCCATGACTTTACCCATGTCGCGCAGACCGTCGGCCCCGGTTTCTGCCACGGCCTTTTCGATCAGCGCAGCTGTTTCCTGCGCCGACAACTTCTCCGGCAGGTAGGCCTGGATCACCGCAATCTCGGCGCGCTCGTTGGCCGCCAGGTCATCACGGCCACCCTGTTCGTACTGGCTGATCGATTCGCGGCGCTGCTTTACCATTTTCTCGAGTACCGCCATCACCTGGGCATCGTCCAGGCTGGTGCGTTCATCCACTTCCCGCTGCTTGATGGCGGCGGTAACCATGCGCAGGATGCCGAGGCGCGGCTTGTCACGCGCCCGCATCGCGTCTTTGACATCTGCCTGGATTTGGTCGCTCAGGGACATGGGAGGGTCCCGGAGAGGGCGCGCGCCGACCAGCCTTTAATAAAGGCGCTGGCGCCGGGCGTTGTCACGTGCCATTTTCTTGGCGTGACGCTTGACAGCCGCAGCCTTGCGCCGCTTGCGCTCCTGGGTTGGCTTTTCGTAGTACTCCCGGCGCCGCAATTCCGTCAAAATGCCGGCTTTTTCACAGGCGCGCTTGAAACGCCTCAGGGCGGCATCAAAGTATTCGTTCTCTCTAACACGGACGCTCGGCATGTCGATCACTACTCCGGAAAATTCACAAAGCCGTCAAAAAAACCGGGCAGGCCCGGCAGGTGAACCCGGCATTTTATTAGTCTGAGTGTAGAATTGCAAAGCCCGGCAGGCCCTGACCCCGGGGAAATCCACGAGGAGCAAACCGGCTTGAAAGTGCTTGGAATTGAAACGTCCTGCGACGAGACCGGCGTGGCGGTTTATGCCGACGGCGCCGGTCTGCTGGCACACAAGCTTTACAGTCAGGTCAGGCTGCATCGTGAATTCGGGGGCGTGGTGCCGGAACTGGCTTCCCGGGACCATATTCGCAAGCTGACACCGCTGGTGCGCGCCTGTCTGCAGGAGGCCGGGATAAGGCTGGATGACCTGGACGGCATTGCCTACACCCGGGGTCCCGGGCTGGTGGGGGCGCTGCTGGTGGGGGCCGCCACCGCCGCCGGGCTGGCTTTCGCCAGGGGCCTGCCCCTGATCGGGGTGCATCACATGGAGGGCCATTTGCTGGCGCCGTTGCTGGAAGAGCCGGCGCCGGAATTCCCCTTCGTGGCGCTGCTGGTCTCGGGCGGCCACTCCCAGTTGGTGGCGGTGGAGGAACTTGGCCGTTACCAGCTGCTGGGAGACACCCTGGACGATGCCGCCGGCGAAGCCTTCGACAAGACGGCCAAACTGCTGGGTCTGCCTTATCCCGGTGGTCCTGCCCTCGCCCGGCTGGCGGACGCCGGTCAGCCAGGCCATTACGACCTGCCTCGCCCCATGACCCGCAAGCCCGGGCTTGACTTCAGTTTCAGCGGCCTGAAAACGGCGGTTCTCACGGCCGTCAACCAGGAAGAAGCCGGCCACGGCGCTCTGGACGAGTCGCGACGCGCCAACATCGCCAGGGATTTCCAGGATGCGGTGGTGGAAACGCTGGTGATCAAGTGTCGACGAGCCCTGGAGCAGACCGGGATAACACGTCTGGTGGTGGCCGGCGGCGTCAGCGCCAACCGACGGCTGCGCGAAGCGTTGGCGGAAATGACCGCGGCGCAGGGCGCGGAGGTTTATTATCCTCGTCCGGAATTCTGCACTGACAACGGTGCGATGATCGCTTTTGCGGGTTACCTGCGGCTTGCGGCCGGCGAGCGCGAGACACGCATGCGGCGCCCGCGGCCGCGCTGGCCACTGGAGGAGTTGCGGCCCCCGGTGGACAGTGCAACCCTCGTCTAAAGGAGAGATTCGGGTTCATGGACAAGATTTTTATCAGCGACCTGCGCGTCGATACGGTAATCGGGATTTATGACTGGGAACGCAAGATTCGTCAGCCGGTGAGTATCGACCTGGAAATGGGTGCCAGCATCAGCAAGGCGGCTGCCACTGATGCCATCGAAGACACGCTGGATTACAAGGCTGTGGCCAAGCGCCTCATTGGTTTTATCGGCGAATCGGAATTCCAACTGGTGGAAACCCTGGCCGAAAGAGTTGCAGAAATCGTACTGTCGGAGTTTGCCGTGCCGTGGGTGCGGGTGCGCCTGAGCAAGCCGGGGGCGCTGCGGGGCTCGCGCGATGTGGGCGTGGAAATATTGCGTCCTGAGGGCAGCGCCAATGCCTGAGGTGTTTGTTGGCATCGGCAGTAACGTAGAACCCGAGCGGCATATCGTCAAAGCCCTGCATGCCCTGGCGCGGGATTTCCGCGCCCTGGTCGTATCGCCGGTCTACAGGAACCCGGCAGTGGGATTCGAGGGGGATGACTTTCTCAACCTCGCCGTCGGCTTCGAAACCGCGCTGAGCGCTGCACAGCTGGTAGCAGAGTTGCACAAACTCGAGCAATACTGCGGACGCGGGCGCAGCGAACAGCGATGGGGTCCGCGAACCCTGGACCTGGACCTGTTACTTTACGGCAGTGAGACCATGGATGACCCGCCGGTGCCACGCGGCGATATACTGAAACGGGCCTTTGTTTTGCGCCCGCTGGCCGATATTGCACCCCTTCATCGGCACCCGGGAAACGGCCAGGCCTATGCTGACTTGTGGGCCGGTTTCCAGGGGCCAAGGGATCCCATGGAGAGAGTACAATTAAAGGAACCCGATGCGGTTGGGTTGTCTAAAAGCACGACAGTTTTTGCCTCCGGTAACAGCGATGAAAAAGTTTCCTAGACAAATATTTGCATGGGCTGCGCTGCCAATCCTGGCTGCATGCGGATCCTCCAGCAGCGGTCTTGGTGATGCCGTCGGCGACGCGGTGGACACCTCCGCCTGCTCCACGATCGGTCAGAACCGGTTTGTATACGAAGTCATGCAGGACATTTATTTCTGGGTGAATTTTCTGCCAACGGTGAATCCGGATACCTATCCATCTCCGGAAGCGTTGCTGGAAGATATCCGTTACCAGGAGCTCGACAGCACGTTCAGTAGTATTCGAGATGAAGAAGAGAACGATCTGTTCTTCGAGCAGGGCCAGTTTATTGGTGTGGGCCTGACTCTGAGAGCAGTGGGCAGCCAGTTATTCGTCGGCCAGGTAATTATCGACAGCCCCGCTGACCAGGCGGGATTCGAACGCGGTTTCGAGCTGCTGGAGATTAACGGCCAGGCTGCGGCGGACCTGGTGGCGGCAGATACCGTAAGCGAAGCCTTCGGCCCCGATGAGGTGGGCGAGCCGGTCAGCCTGCGTTACCGGGACAAGCAAGGTAGCGAGTTCAGTACTGTAATCTCGAAAGCGATTGCGACGATTCAGCCGGTACCGCGGGCCGCGGTATTCAACATCAATGGTGTGCAGACCGGATACATGATGTTTCGCACTTTCGTGCAACCATCGTTCGCCGCATTGGACGCTACTTTCAGCGATTTCAGGAGTCAGGGCGTAACGGAGCTTGTTCTGGATATGCGTTACAACGGCGGCGGGCTGGTGTCGGTGGCTGAACATCTCGGTGGCCTGATCGGTGGCGCAGCCACCAGCGGTTCAGTTTTTTCCAACTGGGTGCACAACGCCAACAATGCCGATCGCAACCGCACTTCTTTCTTCCCGAATCCGTCCGCCTCGCTGGGGGTCAGCCGACTGTTCGTGATCACCACGGCCGCAACGGCATCTGCCAGCGAACTGGTGATCAATGCTCTGCGGCCTTACATGCAGGTGGTAATCATCGGCGACCAGTCATTTGGCAAGCCGGTAGGGTCCTATGGGTTCCCGTTTTGCGGGAAGGTTTTCAACCCCATCGCCTTCAACCTGCGTAATGCGGACAATCAGGGCGATTACTATGACGGACTGCCTGTGGATTGCCTGGCCGAAGACCAGCTTGATCAGCCATTTGGAGACCCGGCCGAGGCTTCTACGGCCGAGGCTCTGTATTACGTGGAGAACGGTACCTGCAGTCCGGCCCCGGTTACCGCCAACCGATCCCTGAGCCTGGAGCGGGCGCGGGCGCGACCCGTTACGGGTGACGGCTGGCAAAACCTGCGCGGTGTTTTCTGACCGCGTCGACTCCGTCTACCAGCCGGCGCTGCGGCCGCCGTCCACGGCAATGACCTGACCCGTAATGAAGGGCGCATCGGCAGCCAGGAACAAGGCGGTGCGCACGATATCTTGGGGGTCACCGCTGCGCTTGAGCGGTGTGCGACTGATGATGGCCTGCTGCTCATTTTGTTCGGAGCCCTGCTCGGGCCACAGGATGGCGCCGGGCGCGATCCCGTTGACTCGAATTTCTGGTCCCAGGTCCCGCGCCAGCGCCAGGGTCAACGCTTCCAGCCCCGCCTTGGCGGCGCAATAAACTGCATGATCCTGCAATGGTCGGCGCGCATGGATGTCGATCATGTTGATCACGCAGCCCTGGTGTTCTGCCAGGCTGGCTCTGGCGGCCTGGGTCAGGAATAAAGGCGCTTTCAGGTTGCTGCCCACCAGCTCGTGCCAGTCGGATTCGCTGATTGCGCCCATGGGCGTCGGATAGAAACTCGAGGCGTTGTTGACCAGGACATCCAGGCGCCCGAATTGTTGCAAAGCATGGTCGATGAGCTTGGCTGCGCGTCCGGTCTTTAACAGGTCGGCCTGCACGACAGTAGCACTGTCCGCCCGGCGGTCGTTCAGGTTTTGTACCAGCGCCTCGGCTGCCTCGGCTGAGCTGCGATAGTGCACTACCAGATTGGCGCCGGCCTCATGAAAGCCGCGCGCCATGGCGGCACCGATGCGTTTGGCGCTACCGGTAATCAGCACGGTTTTGCCTGTGAGAGGCCGTGTATTATTCTGCATGCGCGTTCCCAGTCCCCGGTGCAGATTGAATCTACCATCCCGGCCCAGCGAGTCGCCACCAAAGCCCGGTGCCGAAGCCCGTGCTCACATGGAGCATGTGGTAGCCCATGTGAAGGAGGTCATCGACGCAGCCGGTGGCTGTATCGGCTTTGATCGCTACATGCGCGAAGTGCTGTACGCACCGGGTCTGGGTTACTACTCGGCGGGTAGCACCAAGTTCGGCGCAGCCGGCGATTTCACGACCGCCCCGGAGATTTCCAGCGTGTTTGCCCGTTGCCTGGCGCGTCAATGTGCCGAGGTGCTGGCCGAGACCGGGGGCGACATTCTGGAAATTGGCCCGGGCACCGGTCGACTGGCCGCTGATTTACTCGCCGAACTCAAAACGCTGGACATGTCTCCTGCCCGCTATCGGCTCCTGGAAGTGAGCGCGGCATTGCGTGCTCGCCAGGCGGAAACCCTGGGTAACCACTCCCGGGTGAGTGGCACGTCCCTTGACTGGCTGGACGCGCCACCGGCAGACCGCTGGCAGGGAGTACTGCTGGCCAACGAGGTGCTGGATGCCCTGCCGATACGCTGCTTCGAGATCACCGCCGCCAGGCGAGCCGGGCGCGTGCTGGAGCGGGTCGTGGTCGCCGGACAGCGAGGCCTGGCCTGGGACGCCGTCCCGGCGGATGACGCACTATGCGCTGCCGTGGCTCATATCGAAAGCGGATTGGCCAGGCCCTTGCCGCCGGGATATTGCTCGGAGGTTTGCTGGGGGCTGGGGGACTGGCTGCGCGCAGTGCTCGCAGGTCTGGAGCGTGGCGTGGTCCTGCTGTCCGATTACGGTCTGCCGCGGGCGAGCTATTACCTTGAGGAACGCAACAGCGGAACCCTGATTTGTCACTATCGCCATCGGGCGCACGACAATCCTTTCCTGTATCCGGGGTTACAGGACCTGTCTGCATGGGTAGACTTCACTGCCGTAGCCGAAGCGGCGGTTGCCCTGGGTTTCGACCTGGCGGGTTTCGCCACCCAGGCACATTTCCTCATTGGTGCGGGTCTTGAGGACGTGGTGGGCAGGCAGGTCGGCGACGGTTCGGGGGATTCGCTGCGACTTGCCAGTGAAATCAAGACGCTCACCCTGCCCGGGGAAATGGGGGAGCGCTTCAAGTTCATGGCGCTGAGCAGGAATTTCTCCAGGCCACTTGCCGGGTTCGGGTTCAAAGACATGCGGGACAAGCTCTGAATGGACGCAATCGAAGCCGCAATTCTTGCCATCTTGCAGGGGCTAACGGAGTTTCTGCCCATATCCAGTTCCGGGCACCTGGTGCTGCTGCCGGCTTTTCTCGGCTGGGATGACCAGGGGCTGGCTTTCGACGTGGCCGTGCACGTGGGCACGCTGGCGGCCGTGCTGGTCTATTTTCGTCACGAACTGGCGCTGATGTCGCGCGCCTGGGTGCGATCGCTGAGGGGCGCTGGAGTGGATGCGGATGCGCGCCTCGCCTGGGCCGTGTTATTCAGCACCATTCCCGCCGGTCTGTTCGGGCTGTTGGGCAAGGGCCTCATCGAGGGCTACCTGCGAACTCCCATGGTGATCGCGGGAACCACCATCGGTTTCGGCATTCTGCTGTGGCTCGCCGATCGGTATGGGCGTCATCGCCGCGATGAACACACGCTTGGCTGGGCTGATCTGATTTTCATTGGTATGGCCCAGGCTCTGTCGCTCATTCCAGGCACTTCGCGTTCTGGCATCACGATTACTGCGGGCCTGATGTTGGGTCTGGAGCGCCGCGCGGCGGCGCGCTTTTCTTTTTTGTTATCGATTCCCATTATTTTGCTGGCGGGTGGCTACCTCACTTATGGCCTGCTGGGTGATCCGGAGCCGGTGCAGTGGGGCACCCTGGGACTCGGCGCGCTGCTGTCCGCCGGTGCGGCCTATGTGACCATCGATCTGTTCATTCGATTTGTGGAGCGCATCGGTATGTTGCCCTTCGCAATCTACCGCCTGCTGCTGGGCGCGGTGATTATTTATGTCTATGCGTAAGGCCGCGCAACTGGTCTGCTGCCTGGTGCTTGGATGCTTGCCCCTGCACCCGGGCGCGGCGGAGCAAGACAGCGGCGGCCAGTGGGCCCTGCTGTTGGCGCTGCAGGGGGATAACGAAGATGCCCGGGCCGTGCAGGCGGGGCTGAGCTATGCCCTGTCAGCGGCGAGTTGGGTGAGCCTGGATGCCGGCGTCACCCGCCAGGCCACGCCACCGGGCGAGGCAACGCTCAGGTCGCGCGCGCTGGGCCTGGGCCTGGATCACAATTTTGGGCGCATGGGTTTGCAGCTGAGCGCGGACTACTGGGGGGATCCGGGAGAGCTGGTGCGTACCGGGATCCGCGGGAGCGTTTATCACCGCGGTGAATTTGCGCGGCTCGACCTCCTGGGCATCTACCGGGATTACGAACTGACCGCACGCATCCCGGACGATGAGGGCAACCTGCTGGATGAACGGGAATTGGGCATGCACAGCACGGGGCTGGGTTTTGGCGCGCGTTTCTACGGTGACAGCTGGTTCGGGGGGCTGCGCGGTGCGTGGTTCGATTTTTCCCGGGATCCGAAGGTTTTTCGCTCGCGCACGGCATTCAGGGTGTTGAGTCTTTCAGCGCTGACACTGGCTAACAGCTTTCTCGACTACCGGGCGGAAGCAAGCCTGGGATTCGAGTGGGGCCTGCGTTCGCTGGAATTCGAGTTGAGTGCAGGCCGTTCGGCTGTGGACGATGCACGGGTGCGAACCGTCACCTTGTATTATGTGACGCCGTTGTCGGAGCGCCTGGACCTGGAGGTAAGCCTGGGCCGCAACGACTCCGAGGGCCTGGATAATGCCGTGTTCGCGGGTCTCGCGTTAAGCTGGTTCGGACGTTGATTAACGCTTGCCAATGCCGCCAACAGTTTGCGCGGGTTGGCGCTTCCGACCAGGGCGTCGCCGGCGGCTATTAGCACGGCCGCGAGGCAACGGCGGAACCTGGGGAGAAAATTGATTTAGGGTGGGGCGCCATGCAAGCCGGTCAAGCAGACATATCTCACGTGAGGCTCAGAAACCTTGTGGAAATAGGGGCTGTCAGTGCCGTTGCGGCGCTGGTGATTATTGCCGGATGGTGGGCAGTGGGCGACGCTCTGCTGGCCAGGCAACTGGTGGTGTGGGTCGCGAATATCATGATGCTGCTCACCATCTGGGCGTGTCTGCGCCGTCGCGGGCAGACCTGGGCCAGCCTGGGACTGGCAGGCATTTCGGGGGGCGCGCGTGGCTGGCTGCGTACTTTTCTGCAGTCGTTGGCAGTTTTTATCGTCGCGCTGATCGCTTTTGGGCTGGGGTCGGTAGTGGCGGTGATGATTTTCGGTGAGCAGGCCCAGGCCGACATGAGCAGTTATGAGTACCTGGTGGGCAACCTGCCGGTGTTCCTGCTGGCCCTGCTGGGCGTCTTTGTTGCCTCGTCATTCGGAGAAGAGGCCATTTACCGGGGTTTTTTAATTACCCGGGTTGGCGAAATGTTTGCTGTCGGCAAGCGAGCCTCGGTCATTGCCGTCGCGGTCAGTGCCATTGTCTTTGGGCTGATTCACTTTGGCTGGGGTCCGGTGGGCATCGTGCAGACCACCTTCATGGGCCTGGCCCTGGCCGTTTCATATCTCTTGCTTGGGCGCAATCTGTGGCCCCTGGTGATTGCCCATGCTTACCTGGATACCATGCTGCTCGTGCCGGTGTTCCTCGGGCCGGGTGCGGGGTAATTCCAGCTGACTGACCCCTGGCTGCGGTCAGCGAATCTGCAGCGCCGAGTTGGGTTGCGAGCGCAGCAAGCGGGGCGTCATCCCGAGCAGGGTGCACAGTGGGTCCATGGGCTGCCTTTCCTGAGACCTTCTCCGGGCGAGGCGGACGATGGGAGGCGCGCAAAGACAAGGCGGCGGAAAAACATGCACACAAGCTGCTGAGACTTCAGCCTTCTGCGCCCCCGGCGAGCTTGCGTATGGCATCGATGCGAGCGTCCCGCAGCTTGTCCCGGATTGCCTCGCCGCTCAGCTTATCCAAATCGAGACCGCCAGCGTCCACGGCACTGGCGGCCGCCAGTGCCGAGCGCAGGTAGGTGGCCTGGGGATATTCGCGCGACTGCATGCCTTTGCGGCCACGGGCATCCGCCTCGCAGGCCAGCAGGAATTGTTCAAAGCGCTCGGGTCGACGCAGGGCATCGACGCCCTCCAGCAACTTGAGAACAGTGCGCGGCCGCAATTCCAGGGCCCGATGGCAGTGTGTGTGGTAACGGGCTACCTGCACCGCGAGATCACGAAAATCATTGGGCACCCGCAAGCGCTCACACAGCGCCAGCACCAGCGCAACGCTCAGTTCTTCGTGACCCCGATGGCGGGGCCAATGCTTCGGGGGTGTCATGCCTTTCCCCAGGTCGTGAGTCAGGGCTGCGAACCGCACGGCCGGGATCGGGCTGAGCGCGGCTGCCTCGGCCAGTACCATCAGCGTATGAACACCGGTATCGATTTCCGGATGCCAGCGCTCGGGTTGGGGTATGCCAAACAGCCGCGCAATCTCCGGGAATATCACTTCGAGTGCACCGCATTCATGCAGGATTGCGAAAAAAACCTCCGGGTTCCTGGTGCGCAGTGCCTTTTCAGTTTCCTGCCAGACCCGCTCGGCAACCAGGTCCCGGGCTTCACCCGCATCTACCATGGTGCGCATCAGCAGCATGGTGTCTGCATGTACTTCAAAGCCCAGATGTTTGAAACGCGCCGCAAACCGCGCCACGCGCAGAATACGCACCGGGTCTTCCGCGAACGCCGGGGAAACATGCCGCAAGCAACGGGCATCGATATCGGCTTTACCCTGGAAGGGGTCGATCAATTGGCCGGCCGCGTCTCGCGCCATGGCATTGATGGTCAGGTCGCGCCGCCGCAGGTCGTCTTCCAGGCTGACATCAGGAGCAGCATGCACGGTGAAACCCTTGTAACCGCGCCCGCTTTTACGTTCGGTGCGGGCGAGCGCATATTCCTCCTTGGTGTCGGGATGCAGGAATACTGGGAAGTCCTTGCCTACCTGACGATAACCCTGACCAAGCATTGCTTCGGGTGTGCTGCCAACCACCACCCAGTCGCGCTCGCCGGGCTCGAGCCCGAGTAATTCGTCGCGTACAGCACCACCCACCAGGTAAGCATCCATGTCGCGCATATTAACAGTCCTGCCAGGCGCGCTGTTCGGCCCCAACCACCGGCATGCTAAGGTTTTGCGGTGTCTTTCAAAGCCATCCTTAGTTGCGGGAATCGACTGCTGCTGCTGACAGCTGCCTGGAGCGTATCCGGCTGCAGTATCGGTTATTACCTGCACAGTGCCCGGGGCCAGGCCGACCTGATGGCGCGTCGCACGGCCATCGCAGAGCTGGTGGCCGATCCGGGGACACCCGCTGAGCTGCGGCAGCGGCTGCTGCGGGTCCGCGCAGCCCGTGAATTCGCCAGTGATGAACTGGGACTGCCGCAAGACAAAGGCTACCGCAGCTATGCCGATCTGGAGCGTCCGTTTGCAGTGTGGAGTGTCACGGCCACCGAAGAATTCTCGCTGGCGCCATTGAGCTGGTGCTTCCCAATCGCGGGTTGCGTCAGCTACCGGGGATACTTCGATGAGAGTAAAGCCCGACGATTTGCCGAGGGGCTAAGGCGCCGCGGTCTGGATGTGGCGGTGCGTGGCGTTGCCGCCTACTCGACCCTGGGATATTTCGACGACCCGGTGCTGAACACCATGCTGCATTGGGACGATGCCCGGCTCGTGGCAATCATTTTCCACGAGCTGGCGCACCAACGCCTGTACGTCAAGAACGACACGCCCTTCAATGAATCATTTGCCCGGGTTGTCGAGGAAGCCGGCATGGCGCGCTGGACCGCAACCCACGGCGAGCCGGGGGAATTGCGGCACTATCTGCAAGGTCGTGATGCCGAAGAGGCTTTCAGCCAGCTCGTTGCCAGCGCCCGTACCCGGCTGGCGGATGTTTATGCATCGCAGAAGGCAGCGCCGGAAATGCGGCAGGACAAATCCCGGGTATTTGCCGATCTGGTGGCTGCCTACGAGGCGCTGCGCGCCAGCGGCGCTATTCATGATGGCTATACCGCCTGGTTCCGCCAGGATCTGAACAACGCTCACATCGCTGCCGTCGGCGTCTATCAGCAATGGTTACCGGCCCTGCGCAAGCTGCTCCAACAAAGCGGTGGTGATCTCGGGCATTTTTACGCGGCTGCCGAGCGCCTGGCCCAGCTGTCGCCTGCAGAGCGTGTCGACGCCTTGCAGGGGCTTAACCCAGACTAGAGTTTTGATGCGATTTTGGCGCTCGATTTCCCGGTCAATGCCGCGCCTGCTCACGCAGGACCGAGAGCCGGGCTCTTTCATAACGTTTGGCGAGGTAACGGGGTACCACGGCCTGCATGCTGGCGGGTTTTATACCCAAAGCAGCGAATCCGTCGCTGTCGCAAATACTGTGTATCTTCAGGGAACGATAGTTATCCATCGACAGGGGCTTGCCGGGTACGAACTCCAGCACTCTCGCCAGGCTCCGGGAAATGCTGTCTCCCAGCCCGATAATTCTGCGCTTGAGACCCAGCGTTTGGGCAATAAAACGAATCACCTCACGCAGGGATACCACCTTGGGGCCGCATAGCTGGAGAGTCTTGCCCCAGGTGCTGCTGTCATTCAGCGCAAGTGCAAAGGCTTCGGCTACGTCGGCCACGTATACAGGTGCGAAACGCGCATTGGGTGTAGGAAGAATGAAAAAGTAATTGGGCAGGCTGACCAATCCGGCAAACCGGTTGATAAAAGAATCCCCGGGCCCGAAGATCACCGAGGGCTGAAAAATGGTGGCGTGAAAATCGTCGCCTTCCGCGCGCCGTACCAATGCCTCCGCCTTGCCCTTGCTGCGCAGATAGTGGGAGGGCCCGTTGTCGGCATCGGCCTTCAGCCCACTCATCTGCAGAAAGCGTCGGATCCCGTTCGCTTTGCAGGTGTCCACCACCTTGCGGGTGAGATCCACATGAGCGCGCTCAAAGCCACTGCCGTCGCGACCTTTCTCATTCAGAATCCCGACCAGGTTGATTACCGCATCACAACCTTCCAGCGCCCAATCCAGGAAGGCCGGGTCATGCACATCACCCTGAACAATTTGCACCGTGGGCAAAACCAGCAGGTCCCGGTGTTGCTCGCGATAGCGTGTCAGCACACGCAGGCTGTGGCCGTCGCGGGCCAGGCGCGCGCAAAGGTGATGACCGACAAAACCGGTACCTCCGAGCACGCAGATTGTAAGAGTCTTATGCTTCATCACTTGCCCCGCCTTTCGAGCCGGCTCCCGGGGGACCGGCTGCGCGGGTGAATTCTACCTTGGAATCAGAGGCTGGTGAGTTTGGCCAGCTGTTCGGCAGTGGTTACCGGCGGCATCAGTTCGGCCAGGCGCTGCTGGCTCCCCGTCAGCCGCCAGGTGAATATAACCTGGCTGGTGAGAACTCTGCGCACGTAGCGGCGGGTTTCGGTAAAGGGAATGGTATCGACCCAGACATCGGCAATCACCTGGCCGTCCTCGGGCAGCCAGCGATCCACCCGGTGCGGGCCCGCATTGTAAGCTGCGGTTGCCAACACCTGGTTGCTGCCAAAACGCTCATACATGCGGCCGAGATAGCGAGTGCCCAGCGTTATATTGAGGTCCGGGTCCAGCAGACTGAATTTGTTGCTGTATGGCAGGCGCGCGCGCCTCGCCACCTGGCGTCCCGTTGCCGGCATCAGCTGCATCAGGCCGAGGGCCCCCGCGTGGGAAGACACGTCGGGCATAAACAGGCTTTCGCTGCGGGCGATACCGTAAGCCCAGGCAAAGGCGATGTTGGCTTCGTTGGTTTTGGATTCGAAGGTCTCCCGGTAGGGCGTGGGAAAGCGTATCTCCAGGTCGTCCAACATGGTGCCGGAGGACGCGGTGGCGATTGCCCGCGAAGCCCAGCCCCAGCGATGGGCCAGTAGTGCGGCCTGGGAGCGCTCCCGGTGATCCATGCGGCCGATGGCGGAATTCCATTCGCTGCGCGCCCGCCCGTGCTGGCCCACCATGAACAGTTCCCGGGCACGCAGCAACTCGGGTTGCAGTGCCAGTCTTTGCATCAATTCCTGGTCGGCTTCGATGGGGCGATGATCAAAACGGTACGGCATGCCCACCTTGTCGGCAGCCAGGAAGCCGTAGTAATCACGCTCGCGCGCCAAACCGCGGAACACGGCATTGGCCGCTTCGATCTGGCCCTGTTCCTCCAGGGCCCGGCCGCGCCAGTAGCGCCACATGGCCCGGTCGCGCTCGGCGCCGGGCAAATCACTGATGTAAGTAAACACGGCGGCCCAATCGTGGTTGCGCAGGGCCGTGCGAACTTGCCACTGGCGTACTTCCAGATTGCGGGCGCGGGCCGGCACTGCCGCCAGCAACTCCGCGGACTCCGGCAGGTGTTTGCGGGCAGCGCGCAGCGCCACATTGCGACTGAACTGGTCACGCTCTCCCGCTGAGAAATCGAAACGCGACTGGTATTCCAGCCATGCCCTGGCGGCAAACAGCGGGTCCTGACGAGACAGGCGGCTGAAGCCGTACAGAACAAGCCCACGTTCTGCCTGGTTGTTTTTAAACGTACCGGGCCGCGCCAGTTCGCCCCGGGGGTTGTTGCGCATGCGTTGCCAGCGTGCAACCCAGTCACGATCCTGCCAGTCGAGACCTGACGCCAGGAAACGAGCGAGTGACAGATTACCGGCTTCGATAGCCATGGCGAGGCGCTTGCGTTTGCGGGCTTCGGTCAGGTAACCCACCTCGCCCAGGTATTTGAAGGCCAGGTTGCAGGCATCGGGCTGACTTTTTCCAACCATCCATAGCGGCAGAATTTCGTCCGCCAGGCCGCGGGTCTTGCCAGTTGCGATACGTGCGGTAAACATGTGGCACTTGCGCTCGACACTGTCGTCGGCCACGTACATTTCAAGGTATTTGGACCAGCGCTGCTTGCGAGCCAGCTCAGCCAGCCATTTTTTCCTGATGTCATCGGCCAGCGGCAAATGCTTGTGAGTGGCGAGAAAAGTTTCCACCCGATAGTCACTGGCGTCGCGTAAATGCGCGCGGATCACGGCAGCTTCCAGGTCCGGCAGCAAAATGTAATCGGCGAGCAGGTCGAGGTGCTCGGCCACTTGTTGTTCCTCACCGCGTTCTGCATGCCGGTATGCGGTGCGAAATGCCTGGCGCTGTGCCTCAAGCCGCGATTCGGAAGACTCCGCCGCAGAATCCGACGCCAAAGCCGTGATGGGCAGGACAAGCATCAGCGTTGGGATCAGGACGCGCATAGCGGCTAGCATAAATGGGATGCTCCTGCGGCTGCAAGAAGATGCTTCATAAAATATCCGCAGCTTATTAAAAAATCACTCATATTTGCCTGGATTTGCGACCGGTCAGGCGATGCCGGTGCTATGCTGGGCTGCTTTCAGGACGAGCGCAAAGCAAGGGGTTCTGGATGCAGCCAGTCTGGTTGCTGTTTCCGCTCATCGGCGTGTTTGCGGGTCTGGGTGCGGGATTGTTTGGCATCGGTGGCGGGTTCATTATCGTTGCCGCGCTTGCTTTCGTATTTACCGCTGACGGCCTGTCCCGGGAAATCGTCATGCACCTGGCCATTGGCTCGTCGCTGGCCAGTATCGTGTTTACCTCGATATCTTCTTTGTTGGCGCATCACCGCCATGGTGCGGTGTTGTGGCCTGTGGTGCGCAGGCTGATGCCCGGTATTGTCGCGGGCACCTTGCTGGGTGCCTGGCTGGCAAGCGTGATCAGTAGCGACGGCTTGCAGGCATTTTTTGGTTTGTTCGCCATCGCTGCAGCGGTACAGGTAGGGCTCGAATTGAGACCGGACGCTCACCGCAGCCTGCCCGGCAGTGGGGGAATGACCGCGGCGGGCAGCGTTATAGGTCTGGTATCGGCGCTCGCCGGTATCGGTGGCGGGGCTGCCAGTAACCCGTTCCTGTTGTGGTGCAACGTCAGGATTCACAACTCGGTGGCCACCGCGGCAGCCTGCGGCCTGCCCATCGCGCTGGCCGGGACCTTCGGTTTCATGCTCAGCGGCTGGGACTCGTCACTGCTGCCGCGAGGCGCGACAGGTTTTGTATTCTGGCCAGCAGTGCTTGGTATCGCCGCCACCAGTGTGCTGGCGGCCCCGCTGGGAGCACGCCTGGCGCATGCATTGCCTGTTACCCCTCTGCGTCGCGCCTTTGCCGTCGTGCTGGCATTGATCGGCTTGCGCATGACCCTGGCTGCCCTGGGCTGAGCCCGGCGGGCTTGACGAAAACCGGTCTGGCAGACATATAGTGCCGAGCAATCAAAACGGGAGTCCGCCTTGATGCGAGGTTCAGTCCTGGCATTTCTCTGGCTGTTGCTGTTGCCATTGCCTGCAGCGGCGGCCGAGCAGATCGATGCCCTGAACTGGGGCGTGCGGGTTGGCGCCGTCCAGCCCAATTACCGGTCCGCGGATTTCGCGACGGCGGGCGGGGCCAGCGCTCTTTATCGGCACCGCGAGTATCCCTTTCTGGCCCTGGAGCTGGAGGCGATGGCAACCTTGATCGACGGGGAGCTGGTCGGCAGGG
>JBFIQI010000021.1:0-22072 GCA_041609715.1 Gammaproteobacteria bacterium | reverse complement strand
TGTGGTTGTCGAAGCGGAAGACACCATCTCGGAAGAAGCCGTCAAGCCGGAAGCGGCTGCAGAACCCGACGATTTTGCAGCCGCGCTGGGTGACGCTTTCGAAGACACCGGCACGTTCACGCCGGGTGAGCTGGAAGTCGAAAAAGCCGAGCAAATTGCCGGCATCGCGGAAGAAGAGGGCGGAGATTTTCCATTCGAGGACACGATGATCGGGCACGATGCCCTGAAGCTCGACGAATCCGATCCGGTGGCGGAAGCAGACTTCCATATGGCGTACGGCCTCTATGATCAGGCTGCCGCCCTGGTGGAACGCGCGGTGGAAAAGGAACCCGGCCGCAGCGATCTGAAAGCCAAGTTGCTGGAGATATTTTTTGTTTGGGGCAACAAGGACCGGTTTCTTGAAGAGGCCCACGCCTTCAAGGCCGAGATCGGTGATGCCGATGCCGGTGAATGGGAAAAAATTGCCATCATGGGCAAGCAGCTGGCTCCGGATGAGACCTTGTTCGACAGCAGCGCTGCTGCCGGTGTGATGGCGGCGCCGGATCTCGAATTTGCCGAGGAAGATGACGGTGAAGGCACGGTAACCGACCTCGATGTGTTGGGCGGCGGGGAAGCCGATGATGCCGGCGATGTACTGTCTTTTGACCTTTCCGAGGACGCGGCTGGCGACGACGAACTGGACAGCCTGGCGGCGCAGATTGAAAAGCAGTTAGAGCCCTCTGAGGAAACCCTGGATCTGGGTTCAACGGATCTTGATGTCGACCTGGATTTCGATAGCGATGGTGACGATGCCGGGCAGTTGGAAAGCACCGGCATCGGCGTGGCTGCAGACCAACAGGCTGATCCGGAGACGGCCGTCGGTGCCGCAGCAGCAGACGATGTACTGGACGAGGATCTGGACATCGATCTGGACTTTGAATTCGAAGATGTCTCGGATGATGAGCCCACCGCCGTCATGGAAGAAGCCCGGGACGAAGAGGTTGAAGAAATACTGGGGTCGGATGACGATGATGAAGAGGCGACCCGGGTGCATGACCTCTCGGCGGGCGGCGCGGCGACCGGCTCCGACGACACCTTGTTGGCGGAATCAGCGGATTTCGATCCGTTTGCGGATGGTGACGATAAAACCGTGGAAACGCCGCTGGCCGGTGGTGACGATGCGGAAGACTACGGCGCCACGATGCAGATGCCCAGGATCGATCTTGGCGATGATGAGGTGGGCGATGCCGATGCCCTGGCAGCCCAGCCCGCAGCCGACGACGACGCCACACGCCAGATCGAGCAAGTGAAGGCAGAAGATGGCGGTGACGAAACGGTGCAAATCTCCCGGGATGATCTGGGCGGCGATGACGACGATCAGACCGTGCAGGTCAGCTACGGCGACCTTGATGGCGATCTCACCGCCCAGATTCCCGCGGCAGACGGTGGCAACGGCGCGGATTTCGATGAAGAAGACGATGAGTCGACGCAAAAACTCGAGGCGCTGGGTCTTCCCGATGAAGAGCAGACGGACGAAGTCGGCACCAAGCTGGATCTTGCCAAGGCCTTTGTCGACATGGGTGATCCTGACGGCGCGCGCAATATCCTGTACGAGGTTCTGGACGAGGGCAACGACTCGCAGAAGCAGGAAGCCAAGAGCCTGCTCGACAATCTGGGTTGATTGCGCCGGGCCTCGCTCCGGGGCCGAGCATCCAGACTCCCCTGAGGCAGCGATGTTGGTCTGTGCCGCAGATAATCCTCGTTTCATACCAGGAGGCTGACTGAACATGCCCCGCGTGGCCCTCGGTGTGGAATACGACGGCAGCGGGTTTGCCGGCTGGCAGGTGCAAAAGGACGGGCGCAGTGTCCAGGCGACCGTCGAGCAGGCGCTGAGTCGCGTGGCTGACCACCCTGTGAAGACCATCTGCGCCGGACGCACGGATGCCGGTGTGCATGCCTGCGCTCAGGTGGTGCATTTTGACACCAGCGCTACTCGCCGTAACCGTTCCTGGGTTTTGGGCAGCAACAGCGAATTACCTGATGATGTCAATATCTGCTGGGCCCGGGAAGTCAGCAGTGACTTTCACGCGCGCTTCAGCGCTTTGTCGCGTAGTTATCGTTACCTGATCCTGAACCGCCCGGTGCGCAGTGCCATTTGCCGGCAGCGCGCGTGGGTGGTTTATCCGCCGCTGGATGAAGTGCAAATGCAGGCCGCCGCCAGCCGCATGCTGGGGGAGCGTGATTTTTCTGCCCTGCGTGCCGCCGGCTGCCAGGCCAAGTCACCGGTGCGCACCGTAATGGCTCTTGATGTCCGGCGCCGCGCCGACTGGCTCAGCATTGATGTGCGCGCCAATGCCTTCCTGCATCACATGGTACGCAACATTGCCGGTCTGTTGATGCTGGTTGGCAAGGGCGATGCCGAGCCTGACTGGGCTGACCGGGTCCTTGCCAGCCGGGACCGACGCGAGGCGGGCATTACCGCGCCAGCCCAGGGTCTGTATCTTTATCATGTTGAATACAGGCCGGATTTTGAACTGCCCATGACCGACGGTGCTGGCCATGAACTGGGACTGCTGCCAGGGAACCAGGCCTGGCCCGGGGTGTAAATGCAGCTCTGGGCAGCTAGAATCGGTCACTTCACCCGGCCGCACCGGATAACTACAGAAAATAATTTATGAGCTGGTTCGGAAAACTCATTCCATCGCGCATCAAGACAGAGCGACGCACCCGCTCGGTGCCGGAAGGTATCTGGAGTAAGTGCCCGTCCTGCGATGCGGTCTTGTACCGGGCGGAACTCGAGCGCAATGTTTTCGTTTGTCCGAAGTGCGCTCACCACCTGCGCATCAGTGCTCGCCAGCGGCTGGAGCTGTTCCTGGACGAAGACTCGATGAAAGAAATTGGTGCGGATCTGGAACCCCTGGACGTGCTGCGTTTCAGGGATTCCAAGAAATATCGCGACCGCATAATCCAGGCGCAGAAAGTCACCGGTGAAAAAGACGCGTTGATTGCGGTGCGTGGCCGTCTGAACGAAAGAAAATTGGTCGCCTGCGCATTCGAATTCAAGTTCATGGGTGGTTCCATGGGCTCGGTTGTGGGCGAACGTTTTGTGCGGGCCGTGGAGGCAGCCATTAACGATAAATGCCCACTGGTGTGTTTTTCGGCAAGCGGTGGCGCGCGCATGCAGGAAGCGCTGCTTTCATTGATGCAAATGGCCAAAACATCTGCGGCTCTTGCTCGCCTCGCCGAACAGGGTTTGCCTTATATTTCGGTCATGACTGATCCCACCACCGGTGGCGTGTCCGCCAGCCTGGCCATGCTTGGTGATATCAACGTGGCAGAGCCCAATGCCCTGATCGGATTTGCCGGACCCAGGGTAATCCAGCAAACGGTGGGTGAAACGCTGCCGGAAGGTTTTCAGCGCAGCGAGTTTCTCCTGGAGCACGGCGCGCTGGATTTGATTATCGACCGTCGCGAGATGCGCGAAGAACTCGGTAACCTGCTGGACATGCTGTGCTACAAGCAGGACAAGAACCGGGCCAAGAACAAACCGTCGAGAAAGCCCTGACAAGCTGAAGATGCCGCAAGCTCGCCGCGCTACCCTGGCAGACTGGCTGGCCTGGCAGGAAACGCTCCACCCCAGTGAAATTGATCTCGGGCTTGCCCGCGTCAGGCAGGTGGCGCGCCGGTTGCTGAAACGCACGCCTGGGTACCCGGTCATCACCGTCGCGGGTACGAACGGCAAAGGTTCGGTTTGCGCTTACCTTGACGCCATGCTGACGGCCGCCGGGCTGCATGTGGGGGTTTACACTTCACCGCACCTGGTGCGCTACAACGAGCGGGTGTTGATCGGTGGGCAACCGGTGAGCGACGCGCAACTGGTCGACGCGTTCGCACGCATCGACGCGGCACGCGGTGACACCAGCCTGACCTATTTTGAATTCGGCACCCTGGCGGCCCTGCTGGTTTTTCAGCAGGCCGACCTGGATTGCGCGGTACTGGAGGTGGGTCTGGGCGGGCGCCTAGACGCAGTGAATGTCCTGGATGCGGATGTCGCGGTGATTACCAATATAGGTCTGGATCACCAGCAGTGGCTGGGGGAGCAACGCAGCCAGATCGCCCGGGAAAAAGCCGGCATCATGCGCCCCGGCAAGCCCGCTGTTTGTGGTGATCGCGATCCTCCCCAAAGCCTGCTGGAGCGGGCCCGTCGAGTTGGCGCGCCATTGAGCTGTCTGGGACGCGACTTCGACTGGTACCAGGACAGCGATAGCTGGCGATGGGTGAGCGAAGCAGCAACTTTGACCGATCTGCCGCTGCCGGCGCTGGCCGGCGCCATGCAGCTGGATAATGCAGCGCTGGCCATAGCAGCCTTGCAGGCGCCCGGCCCGAATTTTTCCATCGCAGCTGAGCCTGTGCGGCAAGGTCTCGAGCGCGCGCGGCTGCGCGGGCGCATCGAATGCATCGGCGTCGCACCGCAATGGGTTTTGGATGTGGCCCACAATCCAGATGCGGCGGCGGCCCTGTCTGCCTGGCTTGCTGATCACCCGGTGGCCGGTGATTGTCACTTGCTCTTCGGCATGCTGCGCGACAAGGATGTTGCCGGGGTGGCGCGCGAGCTGGCACCGCATGTTAACGCCTGGCACCTGGTCTCTCTGGCGGGCGAGCGCGGACTCACGGGCGAGGCGCTGCGTGAGCGTATTGCCGACGAACTGAACGCCAGAGACTGTTCCATCTATCCGGACGTTATGGCCGCGATGGATTTTTTGAAGTCGCGCACGGGGCTCGGCGATCGCATCGTAGTCTGTGGTTCTTTTCACACCGTCGGGGCGGCGCTGGCCCATGGGCTATAATGCGGCTCCTCCAAAAACAGGCGCCATAGTCAGCGGAGTCCGCCTTGATCGACCAGGGTCTTAAAGAACGTCTTACCGGCGCCGTGGTGCTGATGGTGTTGGGCGTGATTTTCATTCCGCTGTTGCTGGATGGCCCGGATAATCCGGTCCCGCCCAGTACCGAACACAGCCTCGAGCTGCCTGCAAAACAGTCGCTGCCGGTCCCGGCAGCAGCGGAACCCGGGCTCGGCCGGGCTTCTGATGCTGCGGCAGAAGAGGACGATCCGCGCCAGGCGACTGCGGGTACCAGGGCTCCGGAAAGCGTGCCGGTTGCCGATGTGCCCAGCGATCCACTCAGCGCCTGGGCCGTGCAGGTTGGCAGTTTTACCAGCCAGGACAATGCTGAACGTCTCGCTGAAGCGCTCAAGCAACAGGGCTACCGCGCCTTTGTAACCCGGACCAGAGACAAAGGACGGACATTTTTCCGCGTGAGGGTGGGACCGGAGCAGGACAAGGATCGCGCCGAGGCGCTTGCCAGACGCCTGCAAAAGGATGGCCAGACGACAGCGGTCCTCAGGCACCCTTGAACAAATCCAGGGCACAGAGACTGGTTGGCTCTGATAAAATGCGGGCCGTCGCTGCAGCGGGACTTGCCTGAACGCCATGCCGGTTATCGACCTGATCATCATCGCCGTGGTTTTGGTGTCGGCCATCGTCGGACTGGTGCGGGGATTTTTTCGGGAAGCCATTTCTCTGGGCACCTGGATTGTCGCTATCTGGGTGGTTTACGTTTATGCCGGTGACGTGGCTGTGATCCTCAGTGACAAAGTCGAGTCTCCGGTGGTGCGTCTGCTGATCGCCGGCGCGGCACTTTTTATAGCCGTGCTTCTGCTGGGTGCCGTGCTGGGTTACGTCGCGTCGGTCATGGTGCGCTCTACAGGACTCAGCGGAACGGACCGCACACTGGGGATGGTTTTTGGCGGCGTGCGCGGCGTTATCCTGCTGGCGCTGCTGCTGGTGCTTGCGGTAGGTCTGTTGCCGGTAGAGCAGGAAGGCTGGTGGGGCGATTCACGCCTGATTCCATACGTGGAAAAAGTGGTGGTCTGGTTGCGTGACCTGCTGCCGCCCGAACTGGCCGAGTATCTGGACTATAACCCCGAGATTCCTGATGACACGCCTACTGAAACTGCAAACTGAAGCGCTATGTGTGGAATAGTCGGGCTGGTCGCAAACAGCCCTGTCAATCAGGCGCTCTACGATGTCTTAACCATGCTGCAGCATCGTGGACAGGATGCTGCGGGTATCTGCACGCTGGATGGCGGTCGCATACAAATGCGCAAGGGCAACGGACTGGTGCGCGATGTTTTCCGGCGTCAGCATATGTTGCGACTGACCGGGAATGTCGGCATCGGGCATTGCCGCTATCCCACGGCCGGCAGTTCAGAGGTCCAGCAGGCCCAGCCTTTGTACGTGAACTCGCCGTTCGGCATCAGCATGGCCCATAACGGCAATCTGACGAATTCCGCTGAACTGGAGTCCATGTTAATCGGCGACAACCTCAGGCACCTGAATACTGAGTCTGATTCCGAACTGCTGCTCAATGTATTTGCCTACGAACTGCAGCAGCGAGCGGGACCGGGCGCCGGCGCCGCTGAGATATTTGAAGCGGTGCGTGCGGTGCACCGCCGTTGCAGGGGCGCCTATGCCGTCGTTGCCCTGATAGTGGGTAAGGGCGTACTGGCATTCCGCGACCCTTTCGGTATCCGTCCACTGGTTTTAGGGCGCCGCGAAACCGATGCCGGACCGAAACACATGGTTGCCTCGGAGAGCGTGGCGCTGGATCTCCTGGGCTTCGAATTATTGCGTGACGTGCGCCCGGGTGAGGCCGTATTCATCGATCTCGACGGACGACTGCATGCGCACCAGTGCGCTGCATCTCCGAAGCAGGCGCCGTGCATTTTCGAATACGTTTATTTTGCCCGCCCCGATTCGATTATCGATGGCATATCGGTTTACAAGGCCCGCCTGCGCATGGGTGACCGGTTGGCCGAAAAAATACTGCGCGAATGGCCGGACAAGAAAATTGATGTGGTCATTCCCATCCCGGATACCAGCCGCACGGCAGCCGTGCAGGTTGCCTTTGCATTGGGCGCAAAAAATCGCGAGGGCTTCATCAAGAATCGCTATATAGGTCGTACTTTCATCATGCCCGGGCAGCAGGACCGGGTTAAGTCCGTGCGTCGCAAGCTCAATGCGATCGACCTGGAGTTTCGCGGCAAGAATGTACTGCTGGTTGACGATTCGATAGTGCGCGGCACCACTTCCAGGCAGATTATCGAAATGGCGCGGGAAGCAGGCGCCAGGAAGGTTTACTTCGCTTCGGCCGCGCCGCCAGTCCGCTATCCCAACGTCTACGGTATCGATATGCCGGTCGCTTCGGAGCTGATTGCTCACGGGCGCACGGAAGCCGAGGTTCGAGACCTGATTGGCGCAGACGGATTGATTTACCAGGATCTGGACGACCTGGTGGAGGCGGTGATCTATCACAATGCCGCCATCCGCGAATTCGATACCTCGGTGTTCTCGGGCCACTACGTGAGCGGCGACGTCGACGCGGCTTACCTGGCCGAGCTGGAGCTGAACCGCAGCGATGCCGCCAAGGCCCGGCGCGAACGCATACTGGCCCGGGTGCAGGAAGACCCGGACGGGCAGGGTGAGCTATTCGGTACCGGTTGACGCAGAAGCCGGGATGCCCTCGGGATTCCAGAGGCTGCGCTGTATACTCGGTGACCAGGCACCTCGATGACACCCCAAATGAGCGAGACTGAATCACCCATCGATTCCATCGACCCCATAGTGCGCAGCCTGCTGCCGGGATACCTGGTGCGTCGTGAGGAAGAACTCAAGCGACTGCAGGCCCTGCTTGCCGAGGGGCAGTTCGAGCAGATCCGCACCCTGGGCCACAACCTCAGCGGTTCCGGGGGCGCTTACGGTTTGCCGGGGCTGACCACCATTGGCAGGCAGCTCGAGGCGGCGGCGGGCGAAGGCGACGCCGGCGCCATTTCCAGCCAGGTGGATGCATTGCGGTCGTTTCTCCAGCAGGTCCGGGAACAGCTGGGCTGAGCGCGGTCCGATTCCATGCCTCTGCGAATCCTGATCATCGACGACCACGCCGAGTACCGGGATTTACTGGCCCATCACATCACTACGCAATGGTCTGACGCAGTCGTCATCCACCATGACCCCGCGGAGCGGGGCAGGTTTGAGCGCAGCTTCAAGGGTAAAGGCATCGATGTGGTGCTGCTGGATTACAACCTGGGCCCGGGTTTTGACAAGGACACCGAAAACGGCCTCGCCTGGCTGCGTGATTTTCGGGCGCGCCCGGGTTTCCCACCGGTAATATTTCTGACCGGCGAGGGCGACGAGTTGCTGGCGGTGCAGGCGATCAAGGCCGGCGCGGCTGACTACATTCCCAAGGCCAGGCTGACTCACCGCTTCCTGGTAACCGCCATCAAGGAAGCAGTGCGTTCGCGCCGACGGGCAATGGCGCTGGCGAAATCCATTGCCGACCCGGCTAGCTTTGGTGACGTGCCCATTAAAATCCGGGGCTATGAACTGATCCGGGAAATTTCCAACCGCGGCTGGTCCTGGGTTTACCTTGCCCGTAGTGAGGCACTGGACGAAGACGTGGCCCTGAAGGTGCTACGCCAGGTCGGTGATGCTTCGGACGGTACCAGTGCCCTGGAGCGCTTCATCCAGGAATACGAAGTGATTTCGCGGATCAAACATCGCAACGTGGTCAAAATTCACGGGCACGGCATTGCAGATGATCATGCCTACATCGCCATGGAGTATTTTTCAGCCGGGAATCTCAAGCAGCGTATGGGTGGTCGGGCACTTGCGGAGGATGAGGCGCTGGCTATTACCGCGCAGGTGGCGCAGGCCCTGATGAAGATTCACGAGGTGGACGTACTGCATCGCGATCTCAAGCCCGCCAACGTCATGCTCCGCGAGGATGGCAGCATTGCCCTGATCGACTTCGGGCTGGCCAAGGAGCTGAGCCTGCACGCAGCCCTGACCGATACCGGGGAAGTGTTTGGCACGCCCTATTACATGAGCCCGGAGCAAGGCCAGGGCGAACGTGTGGACGAGCGGGGGGATCTGTACAGCCTGGGCGTGATGTTTTTTGAAATGCTCACCGGCCGCAAGCCCTTTGTGGCGGCGACGCCGCTGGCGGTTATCTACAAGCACAGTCACGCGCCCGTACCCCAGTTGCCCGAGTCGCTGCAGAGGTACCAGGGCTTTATCGACAGCTTGCTGGCCAAGAATCCGGCGGAACGATTACAAAGTGCACGAATGCTCACGGAGCAACTGGCGCTGGCCTTCCCCGGCAAGGTCGATCCACCGCCGCCCGCGTCGCCGGAAGTCTTTGATAGACCGGGGAAATTGTAAAATTGGCTGCGTAGGGCTAAGGTAACTGACGTAAGATAATAAAGAGTAATAAGAACCGCTTTTTTACATAATGAGACTCCACCCGGAAATTCGGGGGCAGCACAAGTGAAGGGCCACGGATGAGAATTGCCTTGCTGGAGGATGATCTCGATCAGGCCCGACTGATCGAGGCGTGGCTGACAGACGCCGGCCACCAATGCCATCACGCGAGCGATGGCAAGGGGTTCTTGCGGGCCGCGCTGAGGGACAGTTTTGACCTGCTGATTATGGACTGGGTGGTGCCCGACATGCCGGGCATCGAAGTGCTGCGGCGCTTCCGGGAAAGCGAGCAGGGCTACACGCCAGTCCTGTTTGTTACCGGCAAGGATCGTGAGTCAGACATAGTCGAAGCCCTGGAGGCAGGAGCTGATGACTACATGAGCAAGCCGGTGCGGGACATGGAGCTGCGGGCGCGCATCAGGGCCCTGGGCCGACGCGCACGCGGTGGGCGCAAGGCCGACGAACTGCCCGATACTACTCCCTATGAAATCGACACCGGACGTGAAAGCATCGGCCTGGGGGAGACGAGCATCGAATTGACACACCGGGAATATGAACTCGCGGTGTTCCTGTTCCGCAATGCGGGCCGGGTTGTTTCGCGAGATCATATTCTGGAAGCAATCTGGGGTATGCATGGTCAGCAGCTGAACACCCGAACCGTAGATACCCATGTCAGCCGACTGCGCAAGAAACTGAAAATTGGCGAGGAAACCGGGTGGAAGCTGACCGCGATTTACCAGCATGGCTATCGCCTCGAAAAGCTGGACTGATACGGAGCGTTGTAGCGCTCCCGGAATGAAGAACATGAGTGAGAAATCAGAAAAAATAACGGACGAGGCAGGTGGCGAGCAGAATGTAGACAAAATTCGCGAAATTTTGTTCGGCAACCAGATTCGCGATTATGACAAGCGTTTTGCAGAGCTCGAGCAAAGACTGGCGGCAGACAATGAAAAGCTGGGCCAGTTTATCGAGAAGCGTCTCACGGGCATAGCTACGGCAACCCAGCGCGAGCTCGCCGGTCTCGCGGAGCAGATCGAAGCTCAAAAGCAACGCCTTGCCAGCAGCCAGGAAGAGAATCGGCAGACATTGGGCAGCCTGAACCATGAGATCAGCGAGCGCATCAACGATCTGGATGAAGCGGTCAGCCGCGAGGGTCGCGCATTACGCAATGATCTGGGCGAGCAGTACAATGAACTCGCCGAACTCATCAAGACAACCCGTGAAGGCCTGGAAACGCGCCTCGGTCAATCCAGCGACAAACTGCAGCACGACAAAGTGGCCCGGGACGACCTGGCTGCGCTGCTGACAGAACTGGCCGGGCAGTTGCGTCAAGCTGGTAACGGAGACTGATCCGTCGCGCCCGCGCCGACGTGCAATACCGCAGTGAGTGAACTCGAGAAACTGCGTGAAATCCTGTTCTCCAAGGAACAGGAAGCGCTGGCCTCCATCAAGGCCCGGACCGAATCTCCAGGTCCGCGCACTCGCGATGTGGCAGAGGTGCTACCCGGCGCCATTGGTCTGAGTCACCGCCAGAACCCTGCTTTGTCCAAGGCTTTGCGCGAACCCGTCCGGGAGAGCTTCGAATATGCCGTCAACACGAATCCGCGCGCTTTTGCGAATGCCCTGTTTCCGGTGATCGGTCCTGCGATTCGCAAATCCATCGCCGAGACCTTCAAGAGCCTGATCCAGTCCCTGAACCAGACCATGGAGTACAGCCTGTCGCCGCGCGGATTCAAATGGCGCATTGAAGCGGCGCGCGCCGGTATACCGCTGGGTGAGTACATCCTGCGTAAGACTTTGGTATATCGAATCGAGCAGGTGTATCTCATCCAGCGCGAACGTGGATTGATGGCCGGGCATGTGCAAAACGAGAGTGCGGTGGCCCAGGATGCGGATGCGGTTTCGGCCATGTTTACAGCCATCCAGGACTTCGTGACCGATTCCTTCTCCCCGGATCACAGCCAGCGACTGGAAACCGCCGATATTGGTGAATTTACCGTCTGGGTATTGCACGGCCCGCACTCGATGATGGCCTGCGTAATTCGGGGCGTACCGCCCAGAGGCGTGCGCGACGAACTGGCAGAAATTCTTGAGCGCATCAACTTGCAGTATGGTGACGCGCTCGAAAAATTTTCCGGCGACAGCGACGAGCTGGAAGGTGTCGAACAACTGCTGGAGGAGTGCTTGTTGCTGGAACAGCGGCAGGACGGGAATGAGAAAAAAAGCGGCGGTCTTTCAGCGCCGCTGATCATCCTGCTGCTGGTGCTGGCCGCAGGACTGGGTTGGCTGCTGGTCAATGATTACCTCGAAGGGCGCAGACTTGATGCCTTCAAGCAGGCAGTGGCCGATACACCGGGTCTGGTGGCTACCGAACTGGCGGTGGACGGACGCTCGCTGAGTTTGCGGGGCCTTGCCGATCCCCTGGCGGACGACCTGGATGCCGTCTTGCAGCGGGCCGGTCTCGACGCCGTGGAAGTACAGGCAGAGCTGGCGCCCTATCAATCCCTGGATCCGTCCATAGTCTTGCGCCGCGCGCAATTGCTGCTGGCGCCGCCGCCCGGCGTACAGCTGGCTCTGGAGGGCGATACCCTGGTGGCCAGTGGCCGCGCCGATGCCCGGTGGCGTCAGGACTTCCTCGCCAAAGCGCCGTTGCTGGCAGGTGTGGCCCGGGCAGATGCCAGCGCAACCCTGCAGAGCGATGCCGAACTGTTGCGCCAGGCCCGCAACGCCTTGCAGCCGCCCACGGGTGTGAGGCTGGATGTTACTGACCAGGTTCTGAGTATATCGGGCCTGGCGAACCAGGCATGGATCGCGGCGCTGCCCGAAAAACTGGCCGCGCTGCAGGGGTTAAGCGGCGCCAATACCAATGCCCTCGAAGCTACGGAATATCAGCAATTGCGTGAACTGACCGGGCAGCTTGACGGGCGGACTTTTTATTTCGAATCGGGAGCCAGTCTGCTGGATGACCGCAACACGGCCCTGATATCCACCGCGGGACAGCTGCGCCGGGCGTTTGCTCTGGCCGAGCTGACGGGGCAACGCGTGGCCGCAACCATCGTTGGCCATGCCGACGGTGTGGGCGGAAGTGCCACCAATCAGGCGCTCATGCGTCGGCGTGCACAGGCCTTGCAGGCCGGATTTGTCGCCCAGGGGCTGAGTCCGGAGCAGTTCTCGATCACCGTGGCCGAACTGCCGCTGCGGCCGGTAGTCGACGCGCGTTTGCGCAAAGCGGTGCTGCGCGTGCAGCTGCTGGATTCCACCGCCGGTCGATGAGCCGGATCGCCAGAAAAGTCTGCATCATCGGCGATTTCGCGGTGGGCAAGACCAGCACCGTGGCGCGCTACGTCAACAACGTATTTTCGGAAAAATACCTCACGACGGTTGGCGTAAAAATCGATACCAAGGACGTAGCTCTTGCGGACGGCCGCGAGCTGCGCATGGTGATTTGGGATATCGCTGGCTCCGATCGGTTTTCAGCGGCCGAATTTGCCTACATGCGCGGTGCCCAGGCGTACTTGCTGGTTGCCGATGGTACGCGGCCCGAGACGCTTGAAAACGCACTGGCTTTGCGTAACGCGGTGGAGCAACGCTACGGCAAATTGCCCCATGTCCTGCTGGTTAACAAGTTCGACCTGGAAGACGACTGGCAGATTGCCGACAGTGATCTCGATGCGTTACGGGGAGATGGCGCCACGATACTGTGCACCAGTGCCAGAACCGGAAAGTGCGTCGAGCGTGCGTTTTCAGAACTCGCGCAATCGCTGCTGGGCGGCGCGACATGAGCGAACTGCTGGAAGAGCTGCCGCCACAGTTGCGCGAACATGTTATGTCGCTGCTGGCAGATTCATTCAGTTGCCTGTGCCTGGGCGTCGATGCCAGCGGCCGGCTGACGGAGTCATTTGGTGATTCGGCGGCCTTCGGATTGCAACTGCCAGGCCCGGCAGAGTCGCTGGAGGAGGCGCTGCCCTTTCTGGTGGGCCTGGACCTGGCCACGCCGGCAACCATCAGCGCCATAAACCTGGACTCGCATACCGTGGACCTGCATGTACTGCCCGGTGAACCTGCCTGGCTGGTTCTGGTGGATCGGAGCGCCGAGGTGGCCACGCGCAGCCGCTTGCAGCAAGCCGTCAACGAAACGCGCCTGGTCAATGCCGAGCAGAGAAGATTAATGGATCAGCTAATCGATTCGCGCGCTGAGCTTGCTTTGCGGCAGCAGGAGGCGGAGGAGGCCAGTCGTCAGAAAAGCGAGTTTATCGCCGGCATGGCACACGAGTTTCGTACGCCGCTGACTTCGGTACTTGGCTACACGCAGCTTTTGTCGGAACGCGTTGCTGCGCTACCGGCAGCCGTTACGCAACTTGCGGCCATCGAGCGCGCTGCACGCCATCTGCTGTCCCTGGTGGAAAACAATCTCGACCAGGCGCGACTGGAAGCAGGCACCCTGGTCGTGCATCCCGCCGATGCGCGGTTGCGAGACCTGGTGGACGATCTCACGGTGATCATGGCGCCCCTGGCGGCAGACAAAGGCTTGTCTTTTGGCGCCTACGTGGCTAACGAAGTGCCGGCTGTGCTCTGGCTTGACGAGGTGCGCCTGCGGCAGGTGCTGGTCAATTTGCTGAGCAACGCCATCAAGTTTACCGACGAGGGCAGTGTCAATCTGCACGTCAGCTGGCACGACGACTGGCTTGATTGCGAGGTGCACGATACCGGGCCGGGGATACCGGAACATGCCCAGGTGCGAATTTTCGAGGCCTTTGCACGTCTCGAAAACACCGAGTTGAAGCCCGGCGCAGGGCTGGGACTTAATATTTCCATGCGCCTCGCGCAACTGATGGGTGGCGAAATTGCCCTGACGTCACAGCCGGGCGACGGCAGTGCATTTATTGTGCACGTGCCGGCGCGTCCCGGGCGTCTGCGCGAACGTACGCGCTCCCGGGAACAGCTCAGCGTGCAGCTGCAGCGCCGCTCGGGTACGCCCGTGCCGCTGCTGGTGGCAGAGGACAACCCCGACATCATGCAGTTGTTGGAGGCCTTTCTGACGCCTGCGGGTTACGCCCTGAGCAAGGTGAGCGATGGCCTGGAGGCCGTGCAGCGCGCCCTGGCCGAGCGGCCGCGGCTGGCGATCCTGGACATGAACATGCCGGGTCTCGACGGCATGCGGGTGGCCGAAAAGCTGCGCGCGGCCGGTTTCGAGGGGCGCTTGCTGGCCCTGACCGCAACCCGCGGTGCCGATCATCGCCAGGCCGCGCTGGATGCAGGTTTCGATGAGTTTCTGAGCAAGCCCGTGCAAATGCCTCATTTGCTGAGCACCCTGGAGCGGATGCTCGAAGATGACTGATTCGGTGCCCGCGTCAATCGACGATTTTCTGCACACCTCAACGCCGCTGGCATGGGCCCGGGCCATCGCAGCCGATTTACCGCTCTTGTTAAACGATCACGCCAACTGTGAAAAAAAAGCGGCAGCCACGGCGCTTAGCCTGACCTTTCGGTACGGGGAAGACGCCGCCCTCTGCGAACGTATGTCGCGGCTGGCGCGCGAAGAGCTGCGCCATTACGAGCAGGTAATGCGGGTGATGCGCCATCGTCATATCCCGCATCAGACGCTGGGCGCGGGCCGTTATGCGCGCAGTCTGCGGGACGCAATGCGCACGGACGAACCCGGACGGCGTGTCGATACGCTAATCATCGGCGCTTATATCGAGGCGCGTTCCTGCGAGCGTTTTGCCTTGCTTGCGCCCTTGCTGGATGAGGAGCTCGGGCGCTTTTACAGCGGGCTGCTGGCCTCTGAGGCCAGGCATTTTGAGCATTACCTGGCAATGGCGCGCCAGCATGACCCCACATCAGCCGACTTGCGCATCAAGGAGTTTGGCGAGCTGGAAGGCCAGCTGGCCGTGTCGCCTGACACCCGTCTGCGTTTTCACAGCGGCCCGCCAGGCCACTCATAGATCATTGACCACGCGGCAAACTCCGCAGCTTGAAGCCGGTTTCGTCCCACACCAGGGCACTGCCCTGGGTATACCAGTCCCCCAGCACGATGCGAGTGGCGGGCGTTCCACCCAGCTTGAACTCATGCACATTCGGCCGGTGCGTGTGGCCGTGCAACAGCAGATTCACCTCATGCTCTCCCATGGCCTGCTCAACGGCAGCCTGATTCACGTCCATAATTGACTCAGGCTTACCCTGGCTGCTGGCAATGCTGGCCGCGCGGGCCTCATCTGCCATCTGCAGGCGTTGCTCCAGGGGCAGGGCCAGGAACTGGGCCTGCCACTGGGGATCGCGCGTCATTTTCCTAAAGGCCTGATATTCGTGGTCATCGGTGCACAGGGTGTCGCCATGCATGAGCAACACTGGCTTGCCGTAGAGTCGGATAACGGTGGGGTCAGGCAGCAGCTTGCAGCCACTGGCAGCAGCAAATCCTTCTCCGACCAGAAAGTCGCGATTGCCATGCATGAAAAACAGCTGGACGCCGGTATCGGCAAGCTGCCTGAGACCGGCGATTGCGCGGCGCTTCTCGGGCTCCGGATCGTCGTCACCCACCCAGGCCTCGAAAAAATCACCGAGGATATACAGGGATTCCACGCCCGCCGCATCTTGCTGCAGGAAGCTGAGGAACTGGCTGGTGATTTCAGGCCGCGCAGGGTCCAGGTGCAGGTCCGAGATAAAAAGGTTGGTCATTGGTCGTCCGACTGTCCGGTCGATTGAGTGGTCTCGGCGCTCTCAACTGGTTTTACGCGGCGCATTTTGTTGATTATCACGGCGAACTGTGGCGCATCCTGGCGAAACGGGCCGGCCGGGCCGGTGGGTATTTCCGCGATGGCGTCCACGACCTCCATACCCTCGACCACCCGGCCAAAAACTGTGTAACCCCAGCGATATTCGCTGGCGTCCAGGCGCCGGTTATCCGCCAGGTTGATAAAGAACTGGCTGGTGGCTGAATGGGGCGCGCCGGTGCGGGCCATGGCGATGGTGCCGCGCAGATTCGAAAGGCCGTTGCGCGATTCATTGGTAATGGGCGCTTTGGGTTCGCGTTGCTTGTATTGCGTGTCGAAGCCGCCCCCCTGGGCCATGAATCCCGGAATGACCCGGTGGAAGATCAGCCCCTCATAAAAGCCGTTGTCGACGTAGTCAAGAAAGTTTCTGACCGATTCTGGCGCGTGCTCGGGATCAAGTTGCAGCACGATGGTACCTGCACTGGTTTCCATGGCCACTGTCGGGGTCGGCTGGTGGGCCAGGGCGGGCGCCAGCAGCACGCACCACAGGCCGGTCAGTAAAGTGGATCTCAACAACATCCGGGAATCCTCGTTCAAGCAATCATCAGCTCAGGCGACCATGATACTGACAAGCACCGCTCGCCAGAAGTTCTTGGGCCAGGATCTTTTGTGGGCCCAGTCGAAAACGGCTAACATCCCGGCCATGTCACAGGCCCTCACCCGCACCCGTTTTGCGCCCAGCCCAACAGGGTTCCTGCACCTTGGCAACGTGCGTACGGCACTGTTTAATTATCTCGCCGCTCGCAAGTTTGGCGGCGAGTTCATACTGCGTTCCGAAGATACGGATGCGGAACGCAGCCGGGAAGAATATCTCGAGGCGTTGCTGGCGGACCTCAGCTGGCTGGGGCTCAGCTGGTCGGCAGGCCCGGGGCACGCGGGCGAGCCGCAGCAGGGTAGTTATCGACAGTCCCAGCGGGGCACCTTGTACGCAGAACAGTTCGCCAAGCTGGAAGCGGGCGGGCATACCTATCCCTGCTTTTGCAGCCCGGCAGAACTGGCAGTTGCCCGTAAGGCGCAGCTGGCAGCAGGCAAACCACCGCGTTATCTCGGGACTTGTCGTGACCTGGATGGCGAGGCCCGCGCCGAACGGGCTGCGTCGGGCCGCCTCGCTACCGTGCGTTTCAAGGTCGGCGCTGGAGACAGTGTTCGCTTCCAGGACCTGGTGCGTGGCTCCCAGCGCTTTCAGGTGGCAGATATTGGTGATTTTATTATTCGACGTGCTGATGGCACGCCATCATTTTTTTTCAGCAATGCGGTGGATGATGCCCTGATGGGCATCACCCATGTGCTGCGAGGCGAGGACCATCTGAGCAACACACCCCGCCAGATTCTACTGCTGGCCGCGCTGGAATTGCCGGTGCCGCGTTATGGGCATATATCCATGGTGGTGTCGGACGATGGCGCGCCACTGTCCAAGCGCCACGGCAGCACCGGTTTGCGGGAGCTGCGCAGCCTCGGTTATCTGCCGCTGGCCATCTGTAATCACCTGGCGCGCCTGGGTCATGTTTACGAAGATCCGGGCTTCATGAGCATGGAGATGCTGGCAAAACATTTTTCCCTGGAGAAACTGGGGCGGTCAGCGGCGCGTCACGATATGGCGCAGTTGCGTCACTGGCAGAAAGAGGCGCTGCACCAGTTCAGCGAGGACGATTTTGTGGACTGGTTGCTCGGCAAGGAGTCACCAGTCCGCGAAGAATTGTCGGATCTGGTGCCGGCCAAAAAGGCGAAGGAGTTTGCCTTGCTGGTCAGGGACAACGTGGAAATCTCCGGGGATGCATTGCACTGGGCGGCGCAGCTTTGCAGTGAACCCATGAATTTTACCGCCGCCGCCGCCGAGGTGTTGAAAGCCGTCGATCGCAGTCTGATCGTCGCTGCCCTGGAATTGCTCGATCAGCACCCGGATGATTTCAAGGCGCTGGCCGCCGCGGTGCGCCAGCGCACCGGGCAGGGGGGCAAAAATCTTTTCATGCCCTTGAGGGCCGCGCTGACGGGGGATACCCACGGCCCGGAAATGGCCAGGGTCTATGGGTTTCTGGGTATGCCCGGCGCGCGCGCACGCCTGCAGCAGGCGCTGGCGCTGGTCGGGGCCGGCAACTGAGAGGCAATGACGTGCTGAAGATTCATAACAGCCTGAGCGGCCGCAAAGAAAAATTCGAATCCATCGAGGCCAACAAGGTTCGGATGTATGTTTGCGGGATCACCGTTTATGACTATCTGCACCTGGGACATGCCCGCATGCTGGTGGTATTCGACGTGATTGCCCGCTACCTGCGGGCCAGTGGTTATGACCTGACCTACGTACGCAACATTACCGATATCGATGACAAGATTATCCAGCGTGCCGCAGCAAACGGTGAACCCATAGCCGCACTCACCGACCGTTTCATCCAGGCCATGGACGAGGACTGCGAAGCCCTGTCGGTTCAGAAGCCCGACCAGGAACCTCGCGCTACCGAAACCATGGATGCCATTCTCGCCATGATCGAAACGCTGGTGCAAAAGGGTTACGCCTACCAGGGCGACAACGGTGACGTGTATTACTCGGTGGCGGCCTTCGCGCCCTACGGCAAACTTTCTGGAAAGCTGCTGGAAGACTTGCGGGCGGGTGCCAGGGTGGAGGTCGATGCCGCCAAACGCGATCCGCTGGATTTTGTGCTCTGGAAGCGTTCGCGGGACGATGAACCCAGCTGGCCGTCGCGCTTTGGTGCTGGCCGCCCGGGCTGGCATATCGAGTGCTCGGCTATGTCAACGTCGCTGCTGGGCGAGCATTTTGACATTCATGGGGGCGGCATGGATCTCAAGTTTCCCCATCATGAAAACGAGATAGCACAATCCTGCGCAGCGACCGACGCAAAGTTCGTGAATTACTGGATTCACAATGGTTTCGTGCGGGTCGACGAAGAAAAAATGTCCAAGTCGCTGGGTAATTTTTTCACGGTGCGCGAAGTTCTCAAGAAGTTTGCGCCGGAGGTTGTGCGCTATTTTATTCTCAGCAGCCACTATCGCAGTCCGCTCAATTATTCCGAGGACAACCTGGTACAGGCACGCAATGCCCTGGAAAAGCTATACCTTGCGTTGCGCGGACTGCCTGTCGAGCAGCGAGCGCCCGAAGCACGATTTGCCACTGCGTTTGCCGCCGCCATGGACGACGATTTCAATACGGCGGGGGCCATTGCCGTGCTCAAGGAAATGGCGGGCGAGGTCAATCAGGCGCGCAGCGCCGGCGACCTGGAGCGCGCTCGCTCACTGGCCGGCGGACTGCGCAAGCTGGCCGGCTCGCTGGGTTTGCTGGATCATGATGCCGACGCCTTCCTCAAACAGGCCGGTTCTGGTGATGAGCCGGGGCTGGATGATGCGGCCGTCGAAGCGCTGGTAGTGCGGCGCAGCCAGGCCCGCGAGGATCGGGACTGGGCAGAGTCCGACCGCATACGGGATGAACTGGCCGCGGCCGGTATCATTCTGGAAGACGGTGCCGGCGGCACCACCTGGCGACGGAGCTGACGGCGGGTTTCAGGCACCGCGTGCGATGCGCGCGTCCAGGGTATTCCTGAGGAGTATCGCTACGGTCATGGGACCGACGCCGCCGGGCACAGGGGTATTCCAGGCGGCGCGTTTACTGGCTTCCTCGAACTGCACGTCACCCACGATGCTGCCGTCTGGCAGCCGGTTGATGCCGACATCCACCACCACTGCCCCCGGCGTAATCCAGTCGCCCGGAATAAGTCCGGGACGGCCCACCGCCACCACCATAAGCTCGGCATCGCGAACATGCCGCTCCAGGTCGCGGGTGAAACGATGACAGACCGTTATGGTGCTGCCCGCCAACAGGAACTCCAGGGCCATGGGGCGGCCCACGATGTTGGAGGCGCCGACGACCAGGGCGCGATGTCCGCGCAGCGGGATACCGGCGTCGGCCAGCAGTTCCATGATGCCGGCCGGGGTGCATGGGCGTAAGGCGGGCAGGCGCTGCGCCAGCCTGCCGACGTTATAGGGGTGGAAACCGTCCACGTCTTTTTCATGATCTATGGCTTCGATCACCGCCGTTTCGCTGATTTGCTTGGGCAACGGCAGTTGCACCAGTATGCCGTCCACGGCGTGATCGGCGTTCAGCTCGGCGATAAGCTCCAGCAGTGCCGCCTCCGGGGTGTCCTCGGGCAGGTGGTGAGACAGCGAATGGAAGCCGGCCTGGGAACATGCCCTGAGCTTGTGCTGCACGTAGATGGCGGAGGCGGGATCGTCGCCCACCAGCACCACGGCCAGGCCGGGAGGGCGCTCGGCGGCACTGGTCAGGCGCTCGGCCTGGCTCGCGACTTGATCGCGGATGCGCCCGGCCAGTTTTTTGCCATCGAGGAGTTTTGCGGTCATGGATTCACTACGCTCGAAAGCGCTGGATTCTCGCATTGACGGGCTGCCCTTACCAATTGCTTTCCCAGATTATCCCGTCGCTTGCAAATTGACTGTCCGGGAAGCGGATCGTATCATCCCCCGGCCTTGCGGGCCGGCTGCGACAGCGGGCTGGTCAGGCGCGTCGAAGCTGGCGGGGCATAGCGCAGTCTGGTAGCGCATCTGCTTTGGGAGCAGAGGGTCGGGGGTTCAAATCCCTCTGCCCCGACCAATTCCCGGCGTCGCCGCCAGGCAATCGAACCGGTCACGCGCCCGTAGCTCAACCGGATAGAGCATCGGCCTTCTAAGCCGAGGGTTGCAGGTTCGAGTCCTGCCGGGCGCGCCAGTGTCGGCCAGGCAGGCCAGATTTATATAATGGTGGGCGTAGCTCAGTTGGTAGAGCCCCGGATTGTGATTCCGGTCGTCGTGGGTTCGAGTCCCATCGTCCACCCCAGTTTCTATGACTCCGAAATTGTCGGGGATAGCAGCAGGGGCCGTTAGCTCAATCAGGCAGAGCAGTGGACTCTTAATCCATTGGTTATAGGTTCGATTCCTATACGGCCCACCACATCGTCGCAAAAGGCTTGGCGCTGGCGCCGAGCCTTTTTTTATGCTGGCAGGGAGTTGAGCGGGGAGAGCAGCCATTTTGCGCTGCATGGGCTGCCCGCGCTCCGTTATAATACGTGCTTCGAGGTCGCATTTTTGCGAATCGGCCAACGATAGCGAAAGTGGCGGAATTGGTAGACGCGCAGGATTTAGGTTCCTGTGGGGTAACCCGTGAGAGTTCGAGTCTCTCCTTTCGCACCACTTTGCTGCCAGTTTGCGGTAATCGCAGGGCGGGCCGCAGGGCCACTGGAATTTTTGCAGGTCGGGGATAAAAGACAATGATGGTGTCGGTGGAAACCGTTAACAAGCTGGAGCGCCGCATGAAAGTGCAGGTGCCCGCAGACAAGATAGAAACCGAGGTGGATTCGCGCCTGCGCTCGGTGGGTAAACGCGCCAAGCTCAAGGGATTCCGCCCAGGCAAAGCGCCCATGAATGTCATTCGCAAGCAGTATGGGTCGCAGGTGCAGCAGGAAGTGCTCAGCGAGGTCATCCAGTCCAGCTACTCCGAGGCGATCAGCAAGGAGCAACTGCGACCGGCCGGCGGCCCGCGCATCGAAACCAGCAAGTTTCAATCGGGCCAGGATCTCGAGTACACGGCAGTTTTCGAAGTCTATCCGGATATCGAGGTCAAGGGGCTGGACAAAATCAAAGTTGAAAAGCCGGTGGCTGAAGTCAGCGAATCGGATATTGACGACATGATCGAGAAGTTGCGGCGTCAGAAGGCCAGCTGGGAAACCGTGGATCGGGCTGCTGCCGCGCCGGATCGGGTGGTTATTGATTTCGAGGGGCGCGTGGATGGCGAGGTTTTTGAGGGCGGTGTAGCCGAGGCGGCACCCGTGGAGTTGGGTGCGGGCAAAATGTTGCCGGATTTCGAATCGGGCCTGGAAGGCATCAAGGCTGGCGAGGAGCGTGAAATCACCGTCAGGTTTCCCGACGACTATCACGCCGAGAATCTGGTGGGCAAGACTGCAGTGTTTTCTGTCAAGGCGCACCGGGTCGAGGCCCAGGCGTTGCCCG
>JBFIQI010000020.1:0-22938 GCA_041609715.1 Gammaproteobacteria bacterium | reverse complement strand
CTCCTCCACCACCGCCGCGGCAATTTCATCCTGTACCGCGAAAATGTCGTCCAGCGTGCGGTCATAGGTGTAGGACCACAGGTGCGAGCTGTCGGCAGCGCTGATGAGTTGCGCGGTAATACGCACGAGTTCACCACCGCTGCGAACCGAGCCTTCCAGCACATAGGCAACGTTGAGTTCGTCGGCAATCTCCGCAATTTTCGCGTCTTTTCCCTTGTAAGCAAACGACGACGTTCGGGCGATGACGCGCAGCTCCGGAATGCGCGCCAACAGGTTCAGCAACTCTTCTGACAAACCGTCAGAAAAGTATTCCTGCTCCGGGTTGCCGCTCATGTTGACAAAGGGCAGTACCGCGATGGAGTTATCAGCGGCCACCGCGTTAGCACTTTGGGAAACCGCCTCGAGCAGCTCAGCCTCCCGCGCGGCGGAAAGAATAAATTTGTCGATAATGAAATACCCCAGCGCCAGGGTCAGCAGGGCGATAATGACAAAATCCAGTTTGCGACCGGTCTGAGCGGTATTAGATACGCTGCGATCGACCTCGGCCTCGCGCTTGAGGCCATCGGGCGTGAGCTCGAACGCCCAGGCGAAGAACAGCGCCAGCGGCAAGCCCAATGCCAACAGGATCAGCACCGATTTCATCACCCAGCTCGGCGCCTCGAAGCTGGCAAGGAGTAATTCTGCGACCTGAGCAATCACCCACGCAGACACCACGTAAGCGATGCCTACGCGAATCACGTTTCTTCGTTTCAGTTCCTCGAATAGATTACGCATGCTGCCGGAACCCAGGGCCAGACTCAGATGCTAGCAGATCGTGCTGGCACCGGTCTTTACCAGCAGGCAGAGCGAACCCGACAGGCACTGGCCGCTTTGCGCCGAAAACTGCTACTTTTAATGCGCAAAATGGGGTCAGAGTACATTATTAAGGGATGTACTCTCAGACGGCAGAATTTAAGTCCAGCGTTACGCTGCCTGGCTTGTGCAATAGCTTCAATGCTGAAAATGTACTCTGACCCCATTTTTCGGGGCTCGATCCCTTGTTCGTGCGTTTAGGGTATTCTGACCCGCTACTCCTTAATTCAGTGTGAACCCTGCCTATGAAACCATCCACTCTCATTGCAATGTCTTGCCTTTTTTTTCTGTCTGCTCTGGCACGATCAGACGTTGCGTCCATTGCGTCGCAAGACGCGTTCTTCAACGCGATCAGTGCGCTGTGTGGCAAAGCTTTTTCCGGCAAGGTGACCGTCGATAACCAGCCCAGCGACAGCTTTGCGAACAAGAAACTGATCATGCATGTCAGGCGATGTAGCGAGACGCAATTACAGATTCCTTTCCACGTTGGTGACGATGCGTCGCGCACCTGGGTGATCACCAAGACGGGTTCCGGCCTGTCGCTCAAGCATGACCACCGGCACAGCGACGGCACGGAGGATGTTCTTACTCAGTACGGCGGGCATACCGTCGATGGCGGCTGGGCACAGGTGCAGTCTTTCCCTGCTGATCAATACTCTAAAGAGCTGTTTGTCGAGAATGCTATTCCGCAGTCCGTTGGCAATACCTGGCAGATCTATATCTACCCTGACAAATTTACCTACCGGCTGATCCGCCAGGGCCGGGAATTCAGGGTGGACTTCGATTTGACCAGGCCGGTTGATGCGCCGCCCGCGCCGTGGGGGTACGAGGATGAGTAGCCACGGGTAAAGGCGTCTGATACCTGTTCTCCACGCTCAGCGCAAAGCTCCCGCTGGGCCTCTGCACCTGCGGATTGCAAAGCCCCTTCGCTGAAAAAGACCGCGGTCCGCTTCTGCTGTTCTATTATTTAAACCCGAAGCTGAACGGGAGCCCTGTCATGTCTGAGGTGAATCTTGCGAAAATCAATCCACTCCTTGAGTTCGTCGGCGGTATCGCGGTACTTGTCGGCCTTATCTTCGTAGCTCTTGAGCTTCGACACAACACCGAGGCAGTGCGGGCCGAAACTCTGCAGAGCATCACTGAGCAATCGCAGGATTATCTTCTGTTGCTTGCATCAGACGCGGAGCTCAATGCAATCTGGCGCCAGGGCATTGCTGATTTGAGCAAACTGAACGAAGGTGATGCGAGTAGATTCACTTTTCTCTATCGGGCTCAGTGGATACGTTTCCAAAATGCGTATCTGCAATGGCGCCGCGGCACACTTGACGACAACGACTGGGCATTTTACGCAGGCATAATTTGCAGAAAAGAGGGTGATCAGGGCAGCCCCAGTGCGCGTGGTGCAACCTGGCCTGACCACAAAGACGCATTGACAAAAGATTTCGTTAATTTTGTCGAAACCTGCTGGGCCAGTTAGCGCCTTTGGAAAAAAGGGGTCAGAGTACATTTTTCGGGGGTGTCCTCTCAGGCGGCAGAAATTTATTCCAGCGTTGCGCTGGCTGGCCTGTTCAATTAATTCAATGCCGGAAATGTACTCTGACCCCTTTTTTTGGAAATGTACTCTGACCCCTTTTTTGACCCCTTTTTTTCTATTTACCGCGGCGCATGGTAATCACAGAAACGGTGACAAGCGCCAGCGCCAACACCGCCATCGCCAGCTCAACTGGCTGGTCCGACACAATCTGTGCTTCGGCTTTGGCCATGAAAGCGTCCACCTGGCCCGGATTGGCGCTGCGGTAGATGCAGTAGATCAACACCCCCAGCGTCGCGCCGTAGCTCATGATGGTTACCGCGCCCCCGGCTGCGCCTCGCCAGGTCAGCGTCCAGGGCGTGGACAACACGGGGTCGCCGCGCTCCTCTGCGGTCCAGCCTTCGGCATCGGCCATGCGCCGATAGTGATGGCCTGCCGTCAGGCCATTGACGACGACCCAGATGCCGACGATGAGCAGGATCCACGGGTACAGATTGACCATACGCTCTACCGTAAACAGGCCGGTGGCCCATGCCGGCAGCGCTGCCTGCATGGCCTGCTCGATGCGGCTTTGTTTTTCTGAGATTTCCTTGTCCAGGGTGTCTTTTTCGGTCTCCAGCGACTGCTTCTGCGCCTCGAGCGCCTGGTTAAGCGCCGCGAGTTCCTGCGTCGCCGCTGCACTGACGGCGTCAACCTCCTCGGCCGCCTCGCGGGTAGCGTCACTGATGCCACTCCCGACGCCCGCGGCGGTACGATGTTTGAGTTCTACCGACTGAAACCAGCCGGGATTATCAATGAGTGGCTCACGCCAGGCGTCAATGGACGCATCGATCCTGGCCGCCGCGCTTTCGAGTTCGCTTGCCATGCCGGTCTGGCTGATGGCCCGCCGTAAGGGCGCTACGGTTTGCTGGCGCATCAGGCTGGCGATGTTCTCTACAGTCTCATTGGCTTTCTGCAGGGAACAGTTCCTTTTACAGATCTCGATCAGTTTTTCAATCTCTGCCTTCCAGGGCGCAGAGGCCACCGCCTTATCCACATTGTCCAATGCAACCTTGATCTCGGTGAGCGATGCGCGGCGTGCTTCCAGCGCCTGTTTTTGGTTTTGCAGGCTCTGCAATTCGGATTGCAGATCTGGCAGCAATTTCTTCTGTTCGTCGATCTCGAAATAGGGCTCGACCACGTTGAGCAGGATTAGCACGGCAAAAATCACCCCGCCGATGGCTATTTTTCGTGCACTGGATTCCGCTGCTTCCCATCGCTGGGCATGACGTTGCCGATGAATCTCTGTGTCCATAGTCCCTCCCCCGCTAGCGGCTCATTATTCGGCAAAATGTGGAAAAGATGTCAGATATATTTCTCCGGGCTCGATCTGAACTGGCTTCCGGACGCCTTTTTCCCTTATTCCGATGCATCTCATCCTGACATAGAATGAAATAATGAGAAATCCTGTTGCACCACTGGTATTGCTGCCCGCGCTCGCAATGTGCGGATGCAGTTCTGCCCCGAGCAAGATCGAACTGCCCGTTCTGGCGAGTTATCAATCGGTGGAAAGTTATGGTTTCGTTGCGCTGGAGGCCGAGGCCACGCTCTCGGGTTCAACAGACGTGAGAGAGTTTCTCGCCGCGGCGCAAGACTACGCGCTGGCACGAGGTATAGAGGTAAAGGGCGCCGAACCCTCGGCAGACAGCAGGATTGTCGTCAGCGCGGATGATGACGGGGCTTACCTCGCCGGCCTTTACCGCAGCGGGGTGCAGATTGATGAGCTCAGGCTGGCCGGCTTGTCTGAGGCAGACGCGCAAAGGGCCATCGATGAGATGCTGCTTTTGTGGCATCCGCCGGACCTGGGCAGAAAGCCGCGTGGCCCGGTGCCGGAGTTCGCGTTGCGACCCACGTCCTACGCGGTGAAGAAGGACAGCTTCTTTGCTTTGATGAAAGACAACGTAGAGCACATGAATATCGGACACCAGTCCTGGCACCAGCTGGCGTCGCGCACGCCCAGCTTCAGCTGGGAGGCCTTCCCCCGGGAGTGGGATGTAGTGCCCGGCATGAGCAGGGACGACTTCAGGAATGTCCGCTACGAATTTCGCATTTATCCGGCGCACTTAAAGGGCATCGGTTATCGCGTGCGTGCATCCGCTTTAGAAGAGGCCAGCGGGCTCACAGAGCCGCACTACACGCTGCAAGAGAAGCTGGATTTTTGCCGGCAGTACATGTGGACGGTGCGCGCCGTTTTTGAGCTCAACGGGGTGCCGCGGCAGACCGAGTGGGCCGGCGCCTTTAATCTGTATCAATCCATGCAGGAAAAACCCTGGTTCAGCAGGCGGAACCTGAGGCGAACGCTCGCCGCGAGATTCGACCCCAGCAGCTATTTTTTTACCGTCCGAAGCCCCAAAAACCCGTTTGCCGAAGCGTGTGTTTACCATTGAATACTTCAGTGAACGTCTGTCGCCTTGGTGCCTTGCTTGGGGTTGTTTTGCTGGTAGCTTGCGGAGGGCCGCAGACCCGCATAGATGGCAGGCAGTATGTCGCCGTAAAAAACCCGGAACAGCCAAAAAACGTAATGCTGGTGCTCGGGAGTTACAGTGGCTGCGCGCCCGAGGACCGGGAATGCCGTGACAGATTGCCGGTGCTTGCAAAGCTACAGGCCGAGTTTGAATCCTGTATCGACAGTGGTCTCGGCCGAACCGCGCCCCAGGTCACGCTGGTCCGGCATGCGCGCTGGGGAGAATCGGCAGACCTCGAAAGGCTGATAGCTGAACTGGCAGCGGGCAAACCCGTCAGCGCTGACCGGCTGGCGCCTGCTGAAATCGGTTTCGAGCTCGATTATCTCGTCAGCATAGGCGTTGAGAAAAGCAGCAGCGACAAGGAGTTTGTGGCGGAAATTGTCGCTGCCGATCCAGGCGCGGCGGCGGGGCCCATTATCATCCCCCCCACCGTTGTCTGGGGTTTTGGCCAACAGTGGACCAACACTGCCGCAATCAAGACCCGGGTATTTTCCGCCCGCACGGGAAAACTCACGGGGGAACTCAGTGCAGACCTCACCGAGGATGCGTTCTGGGTGCTGCCGGTGATCACCGTCATTCCACTGGTTCCCATCAGCTGGTCTCCCGATGTGGAAACAAAATCCTGCAAGGAGATGGGCGAAGCACTGGGCAGGTTTTTCTCTGGCGCGGGTAATCAGTATCTGGAGTGAATGAAAAAGGGGTCAGACACCTTTTCTCTCAACTCCTTGGCCAGCCAGGAAAGTTCCCTAACCCGAATCTGACCCATTTTTGGATCCTTTTTTGATCCCTTTTTCCGTATCCTTACAGACTATGAACAGGAATCTTTATGTCTTGTTGCTTGGCCTGTGTTCATGGTCATGCGTGAACTCGAGCGGTGTCACCGAGTTTTGCCTGGAGGGCGAACTGGACCTGGGCTTGCGCTACCAGGGTATGCGCCCGGAGGCGGGTGAGTTTTATCCCACCTCGTGGTGTGTAATAAGCGAAGACGACTCAGAGCGCGTGATGTTTTCCGGCGCGGGCAGGTCAAACCCTGATATGGACGGGAACTGGACCGTTGCCTACCTGCCCCCCGACCTGGTGCGCATAGTCAATCGCGACGCCCCGCCGGATATCGAGTTTCGCGGCACCAATAACCGCGACGAGGCCTTGCGAATGCGACGTATGGACCCGCGCAGGCTGCTCGCGGAGTATCGCGCTCATCCAGAAGCCTTTGATGGTTTGCAAGTCGAGCTTCGGGGCCAGCGCGTGCATTCGGTGACCAGCATCGCCCATCTGCCGCTGCGTGGCCGGGTCAGCGTGGAGTGGCTGTGGGACTGGACCGACCCCGAGCAGCCACGACTCGAGCTGATACTCGACGATGCCCTGCTCTTCAAAGCCACCGGTCGATGGCGCAGTTTGCCGGCCACCCAAGCGTCCTCGCTTTGGCAGGCAACCCCCGGGGCCGAGCCCGTGCAGGTCCCCGGAGACAACTGGCCGGCCCGTATCAATATGCGCCTGATTACCCTGGCCGATGGCGTTTACCTGGTGCGGGGCGTGCGAACCGGCTTTCAACATCTCGTGGTGCATACCGGTGCGGGCCTGGTCATCGGCGATGCCCCTGCGGGCTGGGTGGAGTTTCATCACCTGCCGCCCTCCGAGCTGGTGCCCGGACTGGGCATCAGTGGTTTATCGGAACGGTTGGTCGATTTCCTGCATGAGCATTTTTCAGGCATTCCCATTCATGCGGTAGCGCTTACCCATTTTCACGATGACCATGCGGGCGGGGCCCGAGCCTTCGCGGCCGAGGGTGCCGGGATTTATGCGACCAGAGAATCGGCCCGTTTTTTTGATACCGTGTTCAATCTCGATGCAATGCCGGCTGACCGCTTGAGCGAACAAGGCGGTCGCGCCAGTGTCAATGCGGTTGCCCAGCCCATTGTGATTGGCGAACCGCCCAACCGCGTCAAGCTGATGCCCATGGGCGCAGGCCCGCACGCCTACGCCATGCTCGGCATCTGGGCGCTGGATAAAGATTACTTTTTTGTGTCCGACGTGCATGTGCCGCGCTCTGATGCCGACGAGCCGGGTGCACATCGCGCGGTGACTGAATGCTGGTTTGCAGCATGGGCCGTTGAGCACCTGCCGGGCGAGGTCCGCGTGGTGAATTCTCATAGCGACACGGTCACCCCGGTGTCGCGACTGGCGGCGTATCTCGAGAGTGAGCTGTGCAAGGATTAATGAAAAAAGTCGCCAAAAACAAATCCAGGCATTTGTTTTCGGCAGGGGCTTTCTTCGCGACCTGTTTTCTCGCCTTGCTGTTGGCAGCTTGTGCCTCAATCTCTGACCGTCCGCTTGCACCGGGCGACTTGATGTTCGGGAAATTTCCCGCAACTGAAACAGCGCTGCGCATGAAAGCCCCGTGCCCGGTGGCTGGCGACGATGGCGCCACTTATATTCTGCCCGCAGGGGACTACAAGCCGGTGAGCGCCGATGCTTCCGGCTTATTTTACCAGCCACCCGTGGCTACGGAACTACGCCGTGGCGAGCGCAGTAATTTGTTGTTTGGCATGGGCGCATACTTTCCATACAGCGGCTCGTCTGTGGCACAACCTTACTTCTGGTCCGAGGGTGTCAGCCTGGAGCGAGGCACTGCCAGTCGCGTAAAGCGATGGCCCTTGCCGGCGACATGCTGGCGGCCCTATGGCGAGACACTGGTCATTCTGCATAAGGGCGCAGAAATCGCGCCGCGCTGACATGCATGCGTATCAATCGTAAGCCAATGTTGCCGAACACCCTGGTGCAAGACGCCTGGCGCTACCTGTTGCTGGCCATAGTGGTCTTTGGGTCGCTGGCAGCACTGCCGGCGCTGGCCCCGGTGGCGCAAGATTTGAATTATCACGCTTTTGCCGATACCCGGGTGTTCCTTGGCATCCCCAATATGCTGAATGTGATTTCAAATCTGCCTTTTCTGATAATCGGCGGGTTGGGCTTTAAGTTTTGCCTCAATTCAGGCCCTGCCCCCTCGCGCCAGGCATGGATGGTGCTTTTTATTGGCCTGGCCCTGGTGAGCGTGGGATCGGCTTTCTATCACTGGAACCCGCACAGTGACTCGCTGGTCTGGGACCGCCTGCCCATGACGGTGGGGTTCATGAGCCTGTTTGCAGCCCTGCTTGGCGAATTTCTGGATCAGCGAATCGGCAAGCGCTTGCTGTGGCCAGCGGTGCTGGTTGGCCTGGGCAGCGTGCTGCATTGGCACTGGACAGATGATCTGCGGCTTTATGTCTGGGTTCAGTTCGTACCGTTGCTGGTGATACCGATGCTGCTTTTGCTCTTCAAGAGCAATTATTCGCATAACTGGATGCTCGTCGTTGCTCTCGGTTGGTATGTGCTCGCAAAGTTTACCGAAGCGCTGGACGGAGCCATCCTGGATGCCACCGCCGGTATTGTCAGCGGTCATACCCTGAAACACCTGCTTGCCGCGGCAGGCGCGTACAGCGTCTACCTGATGTTGCGCAGGAGGCGCTACCTTCCTGAGGACGCCTATTAAGCCCGCTCATGCAATGCATGCTGACTGGCTCAAGAAATCAACCGCCAATGGTCAAGGTATCGCTTCTCAAGTTAGGATTTGAGCAATAAGGAGGATTGGCAATGAACCTTCGATTGCTACTGATATCGGCGACCATCGCCTTGCTGGCACTGGTTTCAATTCACCTGCGATCACAAGAGGCCGGCGAGGCGCCGCCGGACCCCGATCCCCTGGCTCCGTTCGGGCAACTGATTGGTGGGCAATGGCACCTGGATAACAGCTACCAGGAATTTGAGTGGGGTATCGGGCGGCGGTCGGTGAGGGCGAGAGGTTATTTCCTTGTCGATGGAAAGCCAAAGCTCGTTTCCGAAGGCGGCTGGTTCTGGCATCCGGGCGAACAGCAGATCAAGGGCTATTTCACGGCCATAGACATGCCGGTGGTGCTGTTTGAATACACGACGCGATTCGAGCCTGACAGGATGGTCAATGAGCTCCGCGCTTACGGCGCCAAGGGAGATGAGTCCAACTACATGGAAACCTGGGAATTCTCTGAAGAGGGCCGGATCGAATGGACGCTGCTGCAGGAAACGCCCGAGGGCCTGCAGAAGCAGATGGGCGGCACCTACACAAGAAAATAGGCAAAAAAAACCGGCCTGCAGTGCAGGCCGGTCCGTTTTGCTCCAATTGAGCCTTGATCAGTCGCTGCCCTGGTAAGCCAGCTGGCCGCGGATCGCGCCTCCGGGGTAATCAACGTTGTGCACATTGATGTAGTAGTCCGAGGGACTGGATAGAATCTCGGCCACCGTAGTGCCCAGGGGGAACTTGCCCACTTCGCTTTCAGAGAGGCAATCGGCCGCGTTACCGTCTTCCGGTCCCGCCAGCACCGCTACCACGGGGCCATTTTCGCCCGGCTGACCCTCGTGAATATGGGCCGCCATGCCCTGCCCCACCGGGCCTACCGGCACCAGCTGGATTTTCTCCACCGTCAGCACATAGCACAGGGTGGTGGGATCACCATCAATTCCAAACACATAGGCTTCGCCGCGTCCGTTAGGGTCGCCGACGATGCGCCGGTCGGTTGCGCTGGACGACACTTCCTGCCGGCCGTCGAGCTGCGCCACCAGAACCGAGTTGGTATGGCCGGCATAGGCGGCCAGTGACAAGCCCAGGGCGCCGGCAACAGAAAGGACCGCGCTCTTCAATTTCATCGATTTCAACATTTGATGTTTCTCCATTAATCTTTACCTGAATTTCTCTCTGTCGAGAGCCGTGCCCCCAGGTTTCTCATCAATCCCATTGCAAAAACCTTATAATGAATCTCTTCATCAAGCTGTTGCGTATGACATTGATCTTTTGAAGACTAACCGGATCGACATGAAAGCCGCGTGAAGAAGTCCCGATTACGCTGAATTGCGGGATCAAAAAGTCAACATGGTCACTTTCGCGACCCTAATTCCGGTGTTTTTTGCGTTAAGATCGGTATCCGAGTCATCCCTGCGGCAGGCGACGGGCGCGCCAGCGTTTAAGCCAGCCTCGATAAGGCAACCGATAACAAGAACGGGGGCAACGAGAACTTGAATATCTGGTCGGAGCTCAAACGCCGCAACGTAATTCGCGTGGGCGCTGCCTACCTGGTTGCCAGCTGGGTGCTGATCGAGGTCGGCAGCGTGATGTTCGATGCATTCGGTTTTCCCGACTTCGCCATCAAACTGCTGATCGCAGGTCTCGCGCTGGGCCTTTTGCCCGTGCTGGTTCTCGCCTGGGCCTATGAGCTCACGCCCGAGGGCGTGGTACGTGACACGGGTTCAGGCCGGGAAAACCCGGAGCACCGCAATACTGCTCGGCGCCTCGACCAGGTCACTATTGCCATGATCCTGATTGCACTTGGTGTGGTGGCGGTTAACCGGTTCGTGATACCCGAGCGCGTGCGGCCCGCCTTGACCGAGCAAGCCACGCCGGCGACTGCCGGTCAAGCGGTCACCAGCGCGGCCAAGCCAGAAAACATTCCGCAGGGCCCATCCATCGCCGTGCTCCCGTTTGCCAACATGAGCCCCGATCCCGACAACGAGTATTTTGCCGACGGCATTTCCGAAGAGATTTTGAATGTGCTGGCAAGCGTGGACGGACTCAAGGTGGCCTCGCGCACTTCGGCTTTTACCTTCCGCGACAGTAACAGCTCTGTTGCAGAGATAGCTGCCGCGCTGGGCGTGGCCAATATCCTGGAGGGCTCGGTGCGCAAGCAGGGCAACCGCGTGCGCATCACGGCGCAGCTGATTGACGCCCAAACCGACGTGCACCGTTGGTCCGAGAGTTACGACCGCGATCTCGACGACATTTTTGCCGTGCAGGAGGAAATAGCGCAATCCATTACCCAGGCGCTGAGTGACACCCTGGGCATCACCTCGGTCTCGGTAACTGCGCCCACCGGGAACCTCGATGCCTATCAAAATTTCCTGAGAGGACGGACGCTGTTTTATCAGCGCGGCCAGAGCCTGATCCCCGCCCGCGAGCTGCTGGAGCAGGCGGTGGCGCAGGACCCGGAATTTGCCGAGGCCTGGGCGGTGCTGGCGGCCACTATCATCGTGACGCCGTCCTACATTCCAATGTCATCGGAACAGGCCATCAAATCGGCCCGGCTGGCAGCGGAGCGGGCGCTGGCTTTGAATGCTTCGCTGCCCATCCCTTATGCCGTCCTGGGTTTGCTGGAAGACTTTAATCGTGACTTTATTGCCTCCGAGGATTTGTTCGACCAGGCCATCGAGCTCGACCCCGACAATTCGACACCCTGGCTATGGCGCGGGCTCCTGCATCTCGGAATCGGTCACTTTGCTGCCGCCGAACAGGACATTCAGCGCGCCTACTCGCTGGATCCGCTGGTGGGCATCAACAACGGCTGGCTGGGTATCGTCAAGGTGATGCGGGGCGATCTCGATGAGGCAGAAACCTATCTCAAGCGCACCGTGGAACTGGGCTGGGGACCGGTGGTTTATTTCGGGCTCGCGGCCCTTGCATACCGGCGCGGACAACCGGAGCAGGAGTTTGAATATCTCTTGCAAAACCGGCGCGCCAGCGCGACCGGCAGTCCAAGCAGCGAAGCCGTCAGCGATGCGTGGATCGCAGCGCTACAGGACGCCAAAAAAATTCCCGCCTTCAAGGATGCGGTGGTGGCGGACGTTGCCGACAATCCGGAAAATCGCTGGGGCCTGCAGTTTCTTTGGCTGGGCGAATTCGACGCCGGCTTGCGCCATGAGTTGGATCGACCGGTGGTTTCTGCCAGTTACTTCCATTGGCAGTTCTGGCTGCCGAAACTGCGCCAGGCCGTGGAAAGCCCGGTGTTTATGGAGTATGCCAGGCGTCGCGGCATGCTGGACTACTGGCGGACCAGGGGCTATCCGGATCGCTGCATCTACCGGGACAAGCCGCAGCCGCGGCTGGAGTGTGACTGGTGAGCCTGTACTCGGAACTCAAGCGGCGCAACGTGTTCCGCGTGGCTGCAGCCTATATCGTGGTGGGCTGGCTGTTCCTGCAGGTGGCGGACATCGTGCTGGACTGGGTGGGCGCGCCCGAGTGGGTGGGCAAAGCCATCATCGCGCTGATGGTACTCGCGTTTATTCCATCGCTGGCGGTGGCCTGGATATTCGAGGTCACGCCCGACGGTATCCAGCGCGACGACGGTCAGGTACATAACGGCGCCCAGGCGAAGCGCCTGGACTACATCACCATCGCGGCCGTCGTCATCCTGGCGGTCATGACTTTCTGGCAGCAACTCAGGCCGGGGCGGCAGCCAGCAGAGCCAGCATCGCAAATTGTTGCGGTTGAGGAAGCGGTCGCCCCGTCCGCCGAAGGCATGGCGGAAGCCGGGCGACCAGCGAACGAAATTCCCGAGAACTCCATCGCCGTATTGCCCTTCGCCAACAGAAGTGCAGAAGCGGACACTCAGTTTTTCGTTGACGGCGTACATGATGACCTGCTGACACAGCTGGCGCGCATCGGTGATCTCAAGGTGATCTCGCGCACCTCGGTAATGGAGTATCGCGACACCACCAAGAATCTGCGCCAGATCGGTAACGAGTTGGGAGTGGCAACCTTGCTGGAGGGTGCGGTACAGCGCGCCGGCGACCGGGTGCGCATCAATGCTCAGCTGATCGATGCCGATACCGATGAGCACCTGTGGGCCCAGAGCTTCGATCGAGAGCTGACCACCGAAAACATTTTCGATATTCAGTCGGACATTGCCGGCGCTATTGCCCGGGCACTGGCCTCGACCTTGACTGGCACCCCTGCGCGTGGTGCTTTGGATGCACCAACCAGCAACCTCGATGCCTACGATTTGTACCTGCGGGCCCGGGCGATACCCAACGACGGTACGCTGGAAGACGTGCGCCGTGCGATCGGCCTTGCCAAACAGGCCGTCGAGCTGGACCCGGAATTCGCGCTGGCGATGGGCGAAGTGGGTTACGGCTATACCAATGCCTACTGGTACACCACCAGCGACCCCAAGGATCGTGCCGAAGGGCGTAAATGGCTGGAGCGCGCGCTGGCCCTGGCGCCGGACGAACCGCGTTTGCATTTTTTGTGGGCCGACCATCTTTATCATGGTTACCTGGCCTACGACGAGGCGCTGGAGGCACTGAAGAGGGCAGAACAAGGCCTGCCCAATGGTGCAGAAATCTATCAGCATCGATCCTGGATTCTGAGGCGCAGGGGTGATTTCGACGGCGCCATCAAAGCAATGGACAAGGCGATCCAGTTGAATCCGCGCGCCGTGCAAGCTATCGCTCACCACATATTCACCTACGTATTCATCGGCGATCTGGAGGGCGCACGCCGCTGGGCACGCCGCGTGGCCGGGTTTCCCGACGCCACGCCCGTGCACATCAGTTTCGGCCTCATGGTCGATTACTACATGCTCGCCGATACCCGGCCGATGGCGAACTATACTGCGGCTCGCGGAGACCTGTTTGGCCCGCTGAACTACGTCTGGCTGGAGCTGCCGTTTTTAGAACGGCGCTACGATGACGTGCTGGAGCGCACGGCTGCCATGCCCGACGAGGTGATTACCTCACAGTTTGCCGTATGGCCCAAGAGCTGGGTGCGGGCGCGCGTATTCAGGGAGCAAGGCAAGCAAGAAGACGCCGAGGCGGAAGCGCGACGCGCGATAGCGGTGCTTGACCGCTTGCTGGGTGAGCGCCCGGAGGACCCACGCCTGTATGTGGCCCGCGCATTCATGCATGCAATACTGGGTGACGAGGCAGCCACGCGCGCCGACGCGCAAAAAGCGACCGCGGTCTACCCGATCGAGCGCGACGTTGCCGAGGCACCCAATTTTATAGCCGACGGCATCAAAGCGATTGCGTTATTCGCCGAAACAGCAGAGGTTGCCGGACTGCTGGATGATTACCTGGCGCTGCCAGCCAAAACCTACTACATCGATTTCCTGTTGCTGGACCCGGTGTTTGACCGCCATCGCGAGGATCCCGCCATCAAGGCCTTGCAGCGGAAATACACGCTGCGCAAAGACGGCGTTTGATTGTTTTGCAAGAGCCGGTGCACCGCGTTGCCCGGCGGTGCGCATGACGGTTTCGAATAGGCTCAGGCGCTACGTCTGCTCGCGGTCCGTGATCGACAGGCGCTTGAAAAAGTCCGAGATAGTCACTTCTGCCAGGTCCTTGAACTCGCCGGCGTCGAAAAACGAACCCCCGCAGTCGCCGCAGGTCTCGTACCAGATATGACGCTGCTGCTCGTCCACCTTGCGTAACATCTCGCCGCTGCAGCGCGGGCAGGGATAGTCGTCCACCGCATTCTGTTGCCTGCCTTCACGCGCACTGCCAACATCGATTGCTTGTGCTGCTGCCTTGTCCTTGAGCATCTCGATTTCGCCGGCGTCGAACCAGATGCCCTTGCAGTAAACGCAGCGATCAATTTCCGTATCCTGGTAATTGATCTGCTCCATGTCCGCCCGGCACTTGGGACAGCGCATGGCGCCGGACCAGAAGTGACCGGACTCGCCGCCCGCCATGGCGATGGTGTGTGAAGGCAGCTTGCGTATTTTGCCGCCGGCAGCCCCTGTTTTTGCGTTGGGGTCGCGATGAAAGACCAGCACCACAATGAGTGTAATGACGAACAGTCCAAGCAAAGTGTAGGACTCAGCAAAGTTGGAGCCTTCCGAGTACATGCCGTATATCTTGGAGCCGGCCGAATGACCGAGATTCGACACCGACATGTAAATGGCGAACTGCGTCGCCGAGATCGTCTGTGAACAGATCGCCATGGCCAGGGCGATGACGCACACCATCACGATCGGCAGCATCAGAATCCATGCCGACAGCATAACCCGCACGTAAGTCGTGTCCTGCCACAGGTGCTGGGTTTGGGCAATCAGAAACGCATGCACGGCCACCAGGGAGACCGTCAGCAGCATGATGCGCTTGGAACCGAAGCGATCGATGAGCGGGCCGAAAACAAGGGACAGCAGCGCGCCTGACAAGCCCATGATGGCGACCAGCTGGGACCACTGCGGGGTCGTATAGCCGAAGAGGTTGACGGCGGCGATGGGCATCAGCGCCTGCCCGTAGCCGACCACCAGGCCATCAAAAAACATGATGATCATGACCACCAGGCTGGCACGCAGCCAGAGCACCTGGTTGATACCGCGGAACACGTCCTTGAAGGTGTTGCCCGGTTTGTGGGTCGAAGCGGCCTCCCCCGCTGTCCAGGGCAGGGTCCGCTCACCGTCGCGCTCGATGACAAAAACAAACGCGATCAGGATCAGTCCCGCCACGACGGATGCCACCACCGCGGTGATCTTGAGGCCGACGGTTACCAGCATCAGGCCCGAGACCGCCGAGGTGGCGCTCCAGCCGATGGCCTTGCCGAAGCTCATGAAGGCATTAAGACGCCCCTGCTCCCGGGTCGGCGTGAGATCGATGGCCATGCCGTCCACCGCTACGTCCTGGGTGGCGGCGAAACTGTTGATGAGCGCGCCCACCAGCATCAGCAGCCCCATCTGCTCAGCCGGGTTTTCGATCAGCATCAGCGCCAGCAGGGAAAGCGTGAGCCCCAGCTGTGCACCCAGCACCCAGGGCCGCCGTCGGCCCATGGGCAGGAACTCGTAGCGGTCCATGAACGGGCCGGTGATCAGTTTCAAGGCCCAGGGCAGCACGATGACCGCGAGGTAAGAGCCGATGGCCGAAGCGCCGACGCCCTGGCTGGCAAGCCAGGCAGGAATCGCAATGGAGAGTAAGCCCTGGGGAATACCCTGGGCGAAATACATGACTGCGCCCGTCGTGTAACGGGCCGCCGGGCTGTGGGCCAGGATAATAGCGCGACTCATGTGCCCCTCTTTTTTATTGTTTTGCGTACAAATTTTAAAAGGTGTCTGATTTATCTTTCAGCATGCGCCGTTACGAAAAAACGTTAAATCCACCTTTGCGTTTTTGTGCCGATACTTTGCTCTTGCGTCACCAATCTTTGAACGGATGTTGCAAGGGCGATGGCGGCGGCCAGGGCAACCCGGCTTCGCTGATCTTGGCGGCGAAGCGGGGCGTCGCTTCTATGTCCCAGGGTGCGCCACATGCGCACTGCACCGCCGTCACAACCAGCGTGAAGTGACTGAATTCCTTGGCGTCGATTCGGGCGGCGAGCCGGTTCGCCGCCTCGCGATTGCCGCCCCAGGCCTGCATCGGCAATGACCACACCGTGGTACCGGCAACGTTTTCATGCTCTTTCACCAACGCCTCAAAACGCTCGCGGTCACGCTGCTGGCTGGCGATCAACGCCTTGAACACCAGTTGGCGACTGGCTACCTGGATGCGGTTTTCAATGACCCGCGTGGCCTCCTCGAAGTCGCCTTTGGCAATAAAAATCTGTGCGAGAAAGGCGCTCAACCAGTTGCCCGGAGCCACCGCGGAGCCTTCCTGGGCAAGTCGCAGCGCCTCATCGAGATCGCCCGACCAGAAGGCCGTACGCGCCGCGTTAAACCAGATCAGGCTGCGGCGCGGGTCACATGCCAATACCCGCTTCATGCGTTTGGCGTACGCTTCGGTGTAACCAAACAGGACCGAAAAATTCCCCATCCAGTTACCCAGGTTGCAATTATCGAATTGCAAGGCGCGCTCGAGACGACCCATCAGGCCGCGCCAATCTCCGCTGACGAATGCGAAGTTAAACTCCGCATCGCTGCGTTGGGCATCGGAGGACGCATGGCGCACGGCCGCCTGATAATCCGCGATCGCTGCATCATAAGCCGCATCGGCATCCGGCATGCCGGGTGGCACTTCTGTAGATCCGTAGGCTTCGGAATCCAACAGGTGAATGAACAGGTCCGAGTGCAATATATAAGCCATAGAAAAGTCCGGGGCCCGGGCAATGACGCGCTCCAGATGCTGGTTGGCGCGGACGAGACCCTCGAACAGGTCAATTTCGCCATGCGCCCGATTGTAAAGATCAAGGCCTTTCTGAAATTCGGTAAAGGCCACTACGTCCCGCAACCCGGCCGAGCGCATGGCCCGACGTTTTTCTTTATCCAGAAAAATATCCAGCGCCCTGGCAATTTTCTCGGCGATGTCTTCCTGAACCGCGATGGCGTCTCCCGAGGTGCTGTCGTAATTCTCGGACCACAGGTGAAAGCCATCGTCGGCGCGAATGAGCTGGGCCGTGACCCGCAAGCGCTCCCCGGAGCGGCGTACCGAGCCCTCGACCACATGCTTGACCCGCAAGGCCTTGGCAATCTCCTGCACCGGCAGTTCCTGGCCTTTGAATGAAAAGGCTGAAGTCCTTGCCGTCACCAGCAGTTCCGGCAGCTGCGCCAGCGCATTCAGGATCTCTTCGGTCAGCCCGTCAGCGAAATATTCGTCATCCTCACCACTGCTCATGGCGACGAACGGCAATACGGCCACTGACTTATCGGCGACCTCGTCGCCATCTGGCAGGGCAATGTCAGCCTCGAGCGCCGCGGTTTCGCCGTTTGCAGCCGGCGCCGCGGCATCGTGACCGACATAAAATTTGTCCCAGGCAAACCAGGCCAGTGCCACCGACAATACGCCGATAATGAGAAAGTCCAGCTTGCGACCCGTCTGCGGGGTGATCGACTGGCTGCGATCGACTTCCTCTTCCTTCTTGATGCCCTCAGGCGTAAGTTCGAAGGCCCAGGCAAAAAAAAGCGCGAAAGGCAGACCCAGGGCCATCAGCAACAGCACGCTCTTCATTACCCAGGCGGGGGCTTCGAAGCTATCCAGCGCAAGTTCTGCAACCTGCGCCACCACCCAGGCAATCACCACATAGGCGATGCCCACCCGGATGACGTTGCGACGCTTAAGCTCGGCAAATAGATTCACGGTCTAGCTTCCATTCTCGCGGTATCGGTCCAGCAAGGCGCGAAAATCCGGGTCTTCACGATACGCATCCCAATGCGGATCGGTTTCAATATAGCGCACCGAGGCCCTGCTCGGCCCTGGCAACAAGGGTTTCAGAAGTTCCAGCGCCCCGAGCTTTTCGCCCACCATGGCCAGGGCGCGCGCCATGTAGTACTGGTCGGTCATGTTCTCCACCGCATCCCTGGGTGCCTGCTTAATGCCCGATTGGACATGCTTGACGGTATTCCTGCGATCTCCTGCCGCAGCATAAGCCAATGCCAGCGCATACTGTTTTCTGTAATCATCAGAAAACTTGCTGCCATCGGCCGTGAGGCGCGCGATGCCTTGCTCGGCGTTCACCCTTGCCAGGTCGGCATCGCCTGCCAGCCGGTAGGCGATGGCGCTAAAAATTTCTTTTGGATAAAAACGTTGCCGCCAGATTTCCCAGTCTGGCTTCCAATCTTGTCCAAACTTCTGCAGGCGAGAGTATTCGCGGGCCAGCAACAGCGGGTCCCAGCCCGACAATCGGAACTGGGGATCATTGGAGCGCAATGAATCTTCCACGATGTCCAACGCGGCCTGCACACTGCCCTGCTGCAGATAAATATCGCTCATGTAGCCTTGCGCCCAAAGCTCCAAACCGCCCAGTTCCCTGGCTTTCTCGATGGTTTGCAGTGCTTCGTCAAACCGGTGCACGTAGGACAGGGTCTGGCCATATTCCAGCCAGTTAAAGGCTGCCCGTGGGTCCAGCTGCAGGGAATGGTGCATGGATTCAAGCGCCTCGTTCCAGCGGCCCGCTCGCCTGAGGGTCCAGCCGCGCCACATATAAGCTTCTGCGTTGTTGGGCATCAGCTCGATGGCGCGGGTGAGGTATTCCAGGGCGCTTTGATAATCCAGCTTGCCCCAGTAATGGTAGAACCCCTCGGCCATCTGGATTTCGGGTACTTCCGGGTCCAGGGCAATGGCCCGGTCCAGCGCCCGCCGCGAGGCCTCGCGATGCACAGGGTCACCTCCGTATGACCAATACATTGTGAGATGAGCCTCCGACAGGCCCACGAAAGCCAGGGCGAAGTCCGCGTCCAGCGAGATCGCCTCCCGGTATGTGCCTACGGCAGCCTCCCACTCGGCCTGGGTATTGCCCAGCGTCAGCTGCTTGGCCTTTAGATATAGTTCGTAGGCTGCGAGGCTAGAGGTGGGCGCTTTGCGCCCGGAAGCTACCGGGCTGTCATTAAGTTTCGCCTTGAGCCCCTGGGCGATGGCCCGGGTAATCTCCGACTGGATGTCGAACAGGTTATCAGCAGTCAGTTCCCGGTCATAGGTTTCGGCCCACAGGTGTTCATCGGTCTGCGCGTCGATCAACTGCACGTTGATGCGCACGCGCTTGCCTGAGCGCTGCACGCCGCCCTCCAGGATGTGGCGCACGCCCAATTCTTCACCCACCTGCTTGAGGTTCTTGGTGGTGCTGCGGTATTCCATCACCGAGGTGCGTGAGATCACCTTGAAGGCGTCTTGCTTGGCCAGTTGGGTCAGCAGGTCATCGTGAATGCCATCGGTAAAGTACTGGTCTTCGGGATTCGGGCTGCGGTGCGCAAAGGGCAGTACCGCGAGGGACTTGTCGTCTACTGTGCTGACGGCATCCGAGGCCGCAGGCGGGGCGACACTACTTGTGATGGCCAGTTCCGGTTTTTCGTCCTCCGGCGTTGAGGACGCATCATCACTGTCGAGCAGAAACTTATCGACCGCAAAATATCCCAGGGCCACAACCAACACCCCGATGATTACCCGATCCAGCTTGCGCCCGGTGCTTTGAGTGATGGACTGGCTGCGATCCACGTCCTTTTCTTTCTTGATGCCTTCGGGAGTCAGCTCGAAAGCCCAGGCAAAGAACAGCGCCAGGGGCAGCCCAAGCGCGAGCAGCAACAACAGGGTTTTCATCACCCAGTCCGGCGCTGCGAAGCTGTCCAGAGCGAGTTCGGCAACCTGGGCAATCACCCATGCGATCACCACGTAAGCGATGCCTACTCGGACGACGTTTCTTCTTTTCAGTTCTTCAAAAAAGCCCGGCAACGGCTGCTCCCCCCCTCACGCAGATTGCATGCTAGCAGATTGAGGCCTGCCCGGCGTCGCGATATCGGCGAATTGGCCGCCAGCATGCTGGCACCGGATCACCTGGAGCCGGCTGCCAGGACGAAGTCGGCCACGGCCTTTGACGCGTCCCGGCGGATGACGCGATTACCGTGTTCCGCCGGTTCCTCCAGCGCATGACCGGAACCTTCGAATATTGCAACTCTGAGCCCGGTTTTCTGCAGAGCATTGATTTGATCGGCACTCTCTGCCACCGGCACGTTGGTGTCATCGGATCCGAACACTAACAATCCGTCGACAGTCAGTGCTTGCCAGTAGGGCAAAGGATCGAAGTCGCCTATCTGGTTCCAGAAATCCCGTTGCCCGATCTGCTTGAGGTAAGTGGTGGACAGCAGCGCGATTGCGTGGGTGATGCCGGGCAAAAAGCCCATCTGCCTGAGGTTGTGCACCTCTTCATAGTAAAGCTGGCGCGGCGGCGTGACGGTAGCACCGGAGAAGCTCACGACGAAATCGATATCCTCCGACTGACTCGCCGCCACCGGTGCGATCCAGCCACCCTGGCTCATGCCGACTAATCCAATGCTTTGAATGGGAAGATCCTCGCGGGATTTGAGGTAAACGACAGCCGCGACAGTATCGGTCGCAAGGTCCTGGAATGATGAAGTGCGCCAGTTGCCGCCTGACTTGACCGATCCGCGCTTGTCGGGCAGCAGCACGGCAATGCCACCTTCCAGCAGGTCGCTGACCAGCGTGGTGTACCAGCCGCTGGCACGCGCGCTGGTGCCGGAGCCGTGAACCATGACAACGGCGGTGTATGGCCCCTCAGCTTCGGGGAGGAACAGCATGCCGGCCAGGTCGATGCCCTGCTGCGTGTTTCGGAAGCTGATTTCGGTGTAAGCCAGGTCCTCCAGGGGCACCCCCGTCAGCCGGCGTCCTTCGCCTGGCATGAGCAGGTTGGCGATTACGGGGCCAAACAGGATGAGCAGAAAGCCCGCGATAAGGATGCCTTTCCTGAGCATGAAACGATCATTGCATGGGGGATCGGGTGCGACAAGGGAAAAAGGTGTCCGGCACCTGTCCGTCAACTATATTCCTAGTATCAGGAGCGGTTTTCCTGGAGGTCAGAACCATGCCTACACAGAAGCTGAAAGAATTCCTCGACGGCAATAAAGTCGAGTACGTCACGATTACTCACTCGCCGGCCTACACGGCGCAGCAGATCGCTGAAATGACCCATATACCGGGTAAGGAACTGGCGAAGACGGTCATCGTAAAGGTGGATGACCAGTATGCGATGACGGTGCTGCCCGCCTCCCACCGGGTCGACCTGGATCACCTGAAACAAGGCGTCAAAGCCGACAAGGTGGAAGTCGCTTCCGAGGCCGAGTTCAAGAGCCTGTTCCCGGATTGCGAGGTGGGCGCCATGCCACCCTTTGGCAACCTCTACGACATGCCGGTATACGTCGCCGACAAGCTGGCCGAGGACGAGGAGATCGCATTCAACTCGGGTTCACATACCGAGCTGGTGCGGCTCTCTTACAAGGACTTCGCGAAACTCGTGTCGCCCAGGGTCGTTCACCTGACCTGACTGCCCGCGCGGGCACGGATGACAAACGCCGGGGCCACCTGAACAAGGTGTCGGGCGCCCTTTGCCAAAAAACGGGTGCCTGACACCATTGCTCCTCCTGTTCCTCGGCAATTACGTATGGTTGCTGCCACGGCGCAAGGCTATAGAACAAAAGGCAAGCCAAAATTGCGATCAACCTCGGTGCGCGCGCGGATCGGGCCGGCATGCGACCAGTAGCCGGCTCACTATTGCGAGCCGAGCGTTTGTTGTGCTGTTTATGGACGCCATTATTTTGCAGGAGCAGAAAAGACTACGGCCATGAACAGCGGCAGCATCATTGCACTTTATCGCGAACTAAAGCGGCGGCGCCTTTTCCGGACAATTCTCCTGTATGTAATTGTCGCCTGGGGCGTAGTGGCGGCCATGGATATTTTCTTGCCGCAATTTGTGCCCGATCCCGAAGCGGCAATGCGCTACGTATTCGTTGCAGCATTCTTGCTGTTCCCGGTAGCCGCTATTTTCAGCTGGTTTTATGACCTGACCGAAGAAGGCATCCTGCGTACGCCTTCGTTTTCGCGGCTTGCACATGATCCGGGTAGATCATTACATCGCACCGATTACCTGACCATCGTGGTATTGATGACTATTACAGGCGGCATCATCGTGTTCACCACCGCCAAGATCGCTGCGCTGCCCGCAACCCGCGCCACCCTCGGTGAATCCCAGATCGTAGTCATGCCCTTCACCGCTTGTGCCGGCCAGCCAAAAGACAAGCTGATGGCAGGTGGCCTGGCATTGGAATTGATCGGTCGTCTCGGTGAATATCAAGGAATCCGCACCACAACTGTCCAGAACTTATCCTTGGGGCCCTTGCACAATGAGCACCAAATGCGGTCAGGCGGAGTGAATGCTATCAACAGGTATATTCTTGACGGCGAAGTTTGCCGCCAGGGTAGTGGCCTGATTCTGAAAACCACTTTGTCAAACGAGCAGGGCAAAGCGCTCTGGCACGATACTCATGACAACATCTTGCAATCCGATGGCCAGTCCATAGTCAGCCTGGCCAGTAGCGCTGCCAGTGGCATCGCGCGCAGACTTGGCAGCACGGTGATTTACGGTGGCTTTAGCCAGGTTCAGCCACTGGCTTACGAACAACTTCTGGTCGGTTTGCAGTGGGGCCAGCACGGCGACAAGACCAAGGCCAAGGCCGCATTCGAGCGCGCACTCCAGTATCAGCCAGACTTCGCAGAAGCCCTGCTGGAACTAGGTCTGTTGAGCATCGATGCCGTCGGCTATCGACAGGAGAGCGGCATCAAGCAAGCCATGCCCTACGCCTCCCAAGCGCTGACCCTGGCGCTGGACAAGCTCGAAAATGGCGATGCAACGGCCCGCACCTACTTCGTCGCCGGCAAGATAACGGCGGCAATGGCTCGCTGGGAACGGGAGTTGTTGTGGCGACAGTCCGATGGACTCGGCGAAACCAAAGTTGGCGCGCGCAAAGATGCCATAAGACAGAAATATGCCGAGGCCGAGCGCTACCT
>JBFIQI010000019.1:0-23293 GCA_041609715.1 Gammaproteobacteria bacterium | reverse complement strand
GCTGCACTGGGCCGCCACGCTGGGCGATATTGAAATTGTTCGGCAGCTTATTGCAGCGGGCGCCGACATCGAAAAACGCGGCCCGCGGGAAGAAACACCTCTGATTCTGGCGCGCGCCGCGCCTGGCAAGGATTCACGAGGAAGGTCAGACCACCCTGCACGGGGCGTCATAGCGGGAAGTTTCCCTATGGTTGAAATGCTGCTGGGGCACGGCCTGCATCCCAACGCGCCCGACGTCGACGGTGACACGCCGTTACATTATGCGGCTTATTACGGTCACGATGAAATATCCAGGCCGCTTGATGCGGAAGGCGCCGACAGGACATTGACCAATCGTGGCGCTTACACGCCGGCCGACCTGGCGCGACGCGCCGGCCATGAAACGCTGGCTGCTGAACTGTTGAATTAACGCGGCCGGGCCCGGCTTGACAACGCGCTAATCAGGCCCGCCTCTCAGTGCCCCCCGGAGCTGGGAAAGCTGTAAAAGCCCAGGACATCGGTCAAGCTACTGGCTCCCTGGGCTGCAATTTCATTGCTCGTGATGATGCGCACCGGCGAGCGCGTGGCGGGGCTGGCATCGCTCATGTCCACCATCTGAGGAATGCGCGAGCCCGTCACTATGACCAGCCGCGCCTCGGAGGCTTCTGCGAATTTCTCCTCTGGTAAGTAGGGCGAAGCGGTACAGGCCACAGCCGCGAGCGCGATGAGCGCGCCACCGGTTAATCTTTTAAGGACAAGCCCATTCATAGCGTGGCTCCCCTGGGGTTGTGTGTGCTGAAACCTCTGGGAAAACGGAGAATTCCCCCAAAGGTCGATGCCTCCAGCATAAACCCGTTTTGCCCTTTGGGCAAAAACTCGGGTTCCTCGATTCGAATTCAATAGCTTAGCGAGTCATTCGGCCCGCAATGCGGCAACCGGCTCAAGCCCTGCAGCGTGGCGCGCGGGTACGACGCCTGCGATCAGCCCGATGAGGGAGGCAACCCCCAGCGCCAGCAGGCCATAGCCGAGACTCGCATGTACCGGCAGTGCGGGCACGGCTGCATGGAGCAAGAATGCGCCGCCTAGTCCACCCAGCAGGCCAAGGGCACCGCCCAAACCCGAGAGCAACACGGCTTCCGTCAGAAACAACGACAGCACCTGCGAATGCCGACCGCCCAGGGCCCTCAACAATCCGATTTCATTTCGTCGCTCCCGCACTGCGATGGTCATAATGGTAAATATGCCCACACCGCCCACCAGCAGGGAAATACCGCCCAGGGCGGCCACCGCAAATGTCAGCACCCCCAGTATGGAACCCAGCACATCCATCATCTGCTGCTGCGTGGTGATCGTGAAATCCTCGCCGCCGTGGCGGGCGATCAGTATGCGCCGGATACCTGCAACCACCTCCTCCACCGGTGCCCCCTCGGCATACAGAACATCGATTTCCATCAGGCTTTCCCGATTGAACATGTCCAAAGCCCGCGCGGCCGGTATATACACCGTGTCGTCCAGGTCGAAACCCAACATCTGGCCTTTCGCTTGCATGACACCGATCACCCGGTAGCGTTCGCCACCAACGCGAATGCGCTCGCCGATGGGATTGGCCGCGTCAAAAAGTTCCTGCCGAACCTTGCTGCCCAATACGGCCAGGGCGCGCGGGGCACGGGGATCATCCGCCGGCAGGAATTCGCCCTGGGCGACATCAAACCTGAAAGTCGCAGGCATTTGGGCATCGGTGCCGTAAATGGTGGTGCGCCGCTGCCTGCCGTTGCCCTCGATCTCCGCATTGCCCTGGGTGAAAACCACAACCGACTCCACGAAAGGCACCCGGCGAAGGGCCTCTGCATCTTCCAGCGACAGCGGCCGCACGGTTCCAAAAACACCGATGGAGGCACCAAGCGTCGTCGCGCGGCCCGGGTTGACGCCAATGAGGTTGGTGCCGAACTGGGTAAACTCGGAAATGACAAAACGGTTGATACCCTCGCCGATGGCTGTCAGCAAGACCACCGCCGCAATGCCGATCGCAATCCCCAGCACGGTCAGCCCGCTGCGCAGCCGATGGGCAAAGACTGCCCGGCCGGTAAATCTGAATACGTCGCTGGTAATCATTTTCCGGCCAGCGCCAGCACCGGGTCCAATCTGGCGGCGCGGCGCGCGGGCAGCAAGCCGAACACCAGTCCACAACCGACCGCTACCAACACTGCCGCCACAATTGCCCACAGAGGTGGCCCCATGGGCAGCGCCGGATACAGCTCGCCGATCAACATGCTGCCAGCCTGCCCCAGCACCAGCCCCACCAGGGCGCCTGCCATCGACAACAGCAGCGCTTCGGCCAGGAACAAACGTACTACCTGGTGCTGCTGGGCCCCCAGGGCCTTGAGAAGCCCGATCTCGGCCGTACGCTGGCTTACCGCCACCAGCATCACGTTCATAATCAGCACGCCCGCCACCAACAGGCTGATGGCAGCAATGCCGGCAAGTGCCATGGTCAATGCCAGGAAGATTCGATCAAAGGTTGCCAGCACCGCATCCTGCGTAATGACGGTGACATCTTCCTCCCCCTGATGTCTGCTGGTAATAATCTCGCGCACGGCTTGCCGGGCCGCCGGAATGGCCTCGCGATCCCGTGCCTCCACAAGGATGCGAAACAGCGACGACGAATTGAACAGCGACAGCGCCGAGGCCACCGGTACGATCACCAGCTCCTGCACGTCAATGCCAATGGAGCGGCCCTCCGAGGCCAACACGCCGATCACCCGAAAACGCCGGTCGCCAACTCGCAGCCACTGACCAATGGCCGGCTGTTCACCGAACAATTCCGCGCGCAGCTTCTCCCCTATCACGCAAACCGAGCTGGCACGCTCGATTTCCCCCGCTGGCAGGAAAGAGCCGCGCTGCATGGCCCAGCGGCGCACGCTGAGCAAATCGGCGCTTGATCCGAAAACCGGAACTTCGCGCTCCAGGCCCCCATAGGAAACCGGCGCCGAACCGACGACTACCGGGGCAATGCGTTGCACAGCGCTGCTGCGCAATAGCGCGACGGCGTCGTCGAGGGTCAGGTCGCGGGGTGTCTGCCCGACAAATATAGTGGGCGCCGCCCCGGAGGTTTCGCTGCGCCCGGGAATAACGATAAGCAGATTGGTGCCCAGCGAGCTAAACTCGCCGGTCACGTAACGACGCGCTCCTTCACCCAGTGAGGTCAGGACAACAACCGCCGCTACGCCGATAGCCATAGCCAGCAGCATCAACAGGCTGCGAATGCCGCTGCGGCTCAGCGATCCTCCCGCAAATCTGAAAACGTCAGTGATCAACATGGCTTGCAGCGGGATTGCCATCACGCTCATCGGCAACGATTCGACCATCCACCAGACGCAGCCGGCGACGGGCGCGCTTGCCCACTCCGGGGTCATGGGTGACCACCACCAGGGTGATGCCGCCGGCGTTCAGACGCTCCAGCACCGCAATCACTTCAGCGCCGGAGCTGCTGTCCAGGTTTCCCGTGGGCTCATCGGCCAGGATGACCTGGGGGTTCATCACCGTGGCGCGCCCTATGGCCACCCGCTGTCGCTGCCCGCCGGAAAGCTGGTCCGGGCGGTGCCGGGCGCGGTCGGCCAGACCCATCGCCTCGAGCACCTGGTTGACCCTCGCGCGGCGCTCCCGGGCGGCGACGCCCGCGAGCACCAGCGGCAGCTCGATATTTTCGAAAGCACTGAGGCGTGCCACCAGGTGAAAGAACTGGAACACGAACCCGATGTGCTCACCGCGCGTGCTCGCCTGCTCTTCGTCGGACATGGCGGTGGTATCCCGGGAATCCAGCAGGTACCGTCCGGCAGTCGGCTTGTCCAGCAAGCCAACGATGTTCAGCAAGGTCGACTTGCCGGAACCCGAAGGCCCCATCAGGCTCAGGTATTCTCCTTGCTCGATTTCCAGGTCAATCCCGTCCAGCGCATGGACTTTCTCATCGCCCACCGTAAAAACCCGGTGAATGTCGCTGAGCGCCAGCAAGATCAGTCGCCCGCCGAACTCTCGGCTTGCACCACTACGCCGTCGGCGATTCCCTTACGGTCCACCGACAGCACCACCCGATCACCGGCCTGCAGCCCGGACGTCACCTCGGTGTACTCCCAGTTGCGAATGCCGGTGGCAATCTCGCGTTTTTCAAGCGCCTCCGTCGCGGGTTGATAAAGCCAGACGTAAGCACCCTCGATGATCGCTTGCGTCGGCACCCGCGGCACGTCGTCTTGAGCGGCCAGAATCACCTCCACGTCGGCGCTGTAACCTGGCAGAAGTTTGGCGGTGGGGTTAGTGAACTCCGCTTCGATCTCAACCGTGCGCGCCTGCTTTTCTATGTCCAGGACATAGGGCGCGATTCGCCGCACGTACCCGGCGAAGCTCTGGTCTGGGAATGCGTCCATGGTGATTTCCGCCGGCATGCCGGTAACGATTGCCGGCGCGTCCACCTCGTCGATGGGTGCCGCAATGTAGAGACAGGAGTTATCCACCAGATCGATAGCCGGGGGCGTCGGAATCCCGACAGGCGATGGCGTGATGAACTCTCCCAGCTCCCCGTTTATTTCTGCAACCGTGCCGGCAAAAGGCGCTCGCAAACGGCTGCGCTCCAGTGCATCCTTCGCCACGGCGACCGCTGCTTCTTTGACCGGGACCAGGCTGCGGCCGGCAATGCAGGCGGCACCCGTAGCACGGGCCTCCCCGTCAGCCCTGTCCAGAGCTTCCTCGGACACCAGGCCCTGGCTGCGGAGACGCCGCAGTCGTTCGGATTCCTTGCGGGCCACGTCGCGCCGAATGCACGCCTGGCGCGCGCTGGCCCGGGTTGCTTCGAGATCTCTTCTGGCCAGTGTCAGCTGATCGGCCAGGTCATCGTTCCAAAGCTCCAGCAAAAGTTCACCGGCTACTACGTTCTGACCTTCCGTTACTTTGAGCACGGCGATCTGTCCACCCATCTGCGGTGCCAGTCTTGCCCGCTTGCAAGCTTTCACGGTACCCGCCCGGGTGTTGGCCACCGTCGCGCGAACCTGCCCCCGGGTCACTTCGGCCAAAGAGACACTGATGGGTTTTTCCCGCAGGGCATTCCAGACTGCAAGTCCGACAATTACCGCGACCAATCCCAGCGCAAACGCTCGTTTCATGGGCTTCCCCCACCCAGGGCCACCGCGCCCTTTGGCTGCATTCTAACAACTCACATCTTTTCCCCAGCCTAAAGGGTCACCGAGCGCTGCGCCATCGCGGCATCTACCTAAGCAATCTGTAGCGGCCATGCCTGTCAACCAACAGGGGCCGGGAGCGTTACAGCAGTACGCACCAGAAATTGACGAGGGAGCAAGCGATGCAACGATTCAGCAAACTTACCGGCCTGTTCTGTTTATCCGTTCTGCTGGTCAGTCCGGCCCTGACCCGGGCCGATACGGAGCACCGGCTCGACCGGCTTGGCGACCGCGTGGACCAGCGGCTTGATCGGCAAGGCGACCGCATCAATTACCGGCTCGACCGCAAGGGCGACCGTATCGATCAGCGGCTGGACCGGAAAGCCGCCGCGGCCGAGGCCCAGGGGCGCGACCGACTGGCCAGAAAACTTGATCGCAAGGGTGATCGGATTGACCGGCGCCTGGACCGCAAAGGCGACCGCATCGACCGGCGCCTGGACCGCAAAGGCGACCGCATCGACCGGCGCCTCGATCGTCGTGGCCAGCGCAGCGAACGTCGCCATGGCCGCAGCAACGCCGGCGGCAGCTGAATTCAGTCTGCAGTTCCCCGGCCGGGCCAGGGGCAAGGCTGGCTCAGTCCTGGCCGGACATTTCCTCTTCAGCGAGATCGGCTTCCAGCATGCGGGTGGCGGTGCGGGTCAGGATTACCACCACCAGTATCAGCGCCAGCACCGCCAGGATGGCAACCACGATACCGGTGTTACCGGTGTCGGTTTCGCCCCGCGCCAGCGCCAGGATGTCTTCAGCCGTCGCCCCGGCAAATACGTACATCGCGATGACCGGCAGCATGCCCAACCAGGTGGCCAGGGTATAACGTCCCAGATCGATGCGGGTAATACCGTAAAGATAGTTGAGCAGGTTATATGGAAACACCGCCGACACCCCGGTCAGCAGCACTACTTCGAAACCACGATGGGCAAAGGCTTTATCGAGCGCGTTGAAGCGGGGAAACTTTTCGGCTCGGGCGCTCACCCAGCCTCGTACCAGCAAACGCCCGGACAAGAAAGCTGCCACCGCCCCCAGCAGGCTGGCAACGGAAACTACCGCCGTGCCCGCCAGCCAGCCGTACAGGTAACCGCCAAACACTGTCAGCACCCAGCCTGGCGCCATCAGCACCGTCACAATGATGTAAACCAGAATGAACAGGGGCACCGATTGCAGAGGATTGGCGCGCGCCCAGCCCGCATAGTCCACCATTAGCTCGGCAACCGGGTAATTCAACAACAGGTAGCCCAGCCCCAGTGATGCAATCACCAGCACGGTCAGGGCAGATTTTCGTTGTGCAGAAATGTGTGATCTACCGTCAGGCGCCGCGTTCGCTGGGTGCGGCCACAGGCTCAGTGCCAGCCTCGATGGTTTCCCAGCCGCGCTTGAGCGCCAGCTCCCTGAGCTTGCGATCCGGCATCACCGCTACCGGCCGGCCCACCGCCTCCATCAGGAAACGATCCGCCCAGGAATCCGCATAGGCGACCACGTCGGAAAGTTCGAATCCGCGTTGCTGGCACAGGGACCTCGCCAGCTCCAGTTTTTCTGTGCCGTAGGGATGAACCCGCGGCGGCCGGGGCAAAAGCTTGCCATCTGCAATGACGCACTGGGTCGCCACCACATGTTCGAGCCGCAGATGCCGGGCCACGCTGTCCGCGATGTATTCGAGGGTGCCGCTCAACAGCCACACTTCATCGCCCACCTGCAGGTGGCGGCGCACGCGTGCACAAGCGGGCTCAAAAAAGGCATGCACGAGCCTGGTGCTGACAAATTCATCGGCGAGTTCCCGCACCTCCGTTTCGCTGATGCCAGCTACGTAGGCCTTGTTCTTGCGAAACACGCCATACCCAAAGCGCAGCAGGTAGCGCAGCGTGAAACCTGCGAAAGCCAGGGCCTCCCGCAGGCCGAGGCGCTGTTGATCCCGCAAATGCCGATAAAAGCGGCGTTCCGAACTGGGATTCCTGACCAGGGTCCCGTCGATGTCCACCAGCACCAGTTTCACTCGGAGCCGGCGCTCCGCCCGGCGAACACTTCCTTGTCACTGATGAATTCGATAATCACGGGCAAACCGCGAGCCACGCACAGCAAAACAGTCAGCCAGATCAGGATATCGCCGGTGAGCAACAACCAGTCGCCATAGCTTGCCCAGAACGTGGGCAGCAGCTCTGGCCATGGGTGAATCAGCAGCAGCCAGCAGAACAGGATGCCCTTGATTGCAGCGTAAAAGCCCCGCATGAAGCGTCCCGCCACCAGCCATTTCGCCAGCGGGTGCTGCATCATTTCAAACGGGGCTTTACCGGTTGCGCCGGTCTGGCGCGCGCGGATCGCATCCACGATGCTGCCACGTACCACGAACACCAGGGGCGCCCAAAGCGGCACCAGTCCCAACGGAAGGTAGGCTACCCACAAGGACAGTTCCACGATGCGGTCCACGGCAATGTCGAACATTGCACCAAACACGCTGGTTTCATTGCGCTTGCGCGCTACATAGCCATCGAGCCCGTCGGTAACGAACACGAAAATCAGCAAAGCGACATTGGCGAGATGCCACCAGGATGCCGGCTGATAGGCGAAGAAAATCACCACAAACAGCAGCAGCAAACGACTCAGCGTAATCAGATTGGCCATAAGTTCAGAATTCCCCGGGGCCCGCATTGTTAAGGAAGTGCCCGGTTATCACAAGGCAAATCAGCCCCTGACGGCAGTGCGGCGACCGTGGCAACACTGCCCTGCGGCCTCAGCCCTTGCCGCGTTTCTCAGACCAGAGCCGGATCAGGCCTTCCTGGGCTGTGGACGCGATCAGCGTGCCACTGCGGGTAAAGATCTGCCCGCGCGCAAGGCCGCGGGCCCCGGATGCGCTGGGGCTGTCCAAAGCATACAGGAGCCACTGGTCCAGACGCGCCGGAGCGTGGAACCACATGGCATGATCCAGGCTTGCCATCTGCACATGACCATGCAGAAACGAAATACCGTGGGGCAGCGTAGCCGTGCCGATCAGATTGTAGTCGGAAACGTAGGCCAACAGGACCCGATGCAGATCAGGGTCATCCGGCAGATCGCCGATGGCGCGAAACCATATCTGCTGGCGCGGCGGTCGCGCACCCGGTTCCAGCAGGTCGGGGGGCTCCACATGCCTAAACTCGAAGGGTCTGCGCTCAGTCAGGTAGCGACGCATTTTTTCCGGTACTTTGCGGAGGACTTCTTGCTTGTAATGCCTGGAATCCGCCAGTCGCTGGGGGCCCGGTACCGGCGGCATTTCCGCCTGGTGCTCGATGCCCGTCTCGCTGATTTGAAAAGACGCTGCCAGGTTCAGGATTGGCCGGCCATGCTGAATCGCCACCACACGGCGGTTACTGAAACTCTTGCCGTCCCGGGCGCGGTCTACCTCGTAAACAATGGGCGCATCCACATCGCCCGCGCGTAAAAAATAAGCATGCAGGGAATGCACGGTTCGCTCAGCCACGGTCCTGCCGGCGGCGGACAGCGCCTGACCCAACACCTGGCCGCCGAACACCTGGGGGCTGCCAATGTCCCTGCTTTGACCCCTAAACAGGTTGTCCTCGAGGCGCTCCAGACGCATCAGCTCGAGCAGATCTGCCAGCACCTCGGCGTCCGGGTTGCTCTCGCTCACTTCACCGCTCCTGCAGCTGCTCCCACGACCGGCGCCCGTCAATGACCTTGCCGGCCCCGGGTGGCATACCAGTCGTAGTGCTCGAGAGTGCCCGGAAACAGCTGTTGGATTGCAACATGCAGTCCCGGTGGAATGCCCTGAGTGGCATCGCCCTCGCCCAGCAACAGCCAGTCGAGATAGCCATTGCGGGTAATCAGCAGCCAGGGACTGTCGGTATTAAAGCGCACAAACCACAGGACAATGCGGATGCTTTCGCTGGCTGGGTCAGTGGAATTCGCGGCGGTTATGGTGACATCGGCGGAAGCGTAACCCCTTGCCAGATCGGCTTCGTCCAGCGGCGCCATGTGCATATCGAAGCTGATCCCGGATCCCGGATCGCCGTTTTCAGTAGTCCCCAGCCCAAAGGCCCCAAGTGCTTGCCTCAATGCCGCAACATGCGGATTAAAAAAGGATTTAAAGGACTCTGCGGAGGGCTTGTTGGCGCCCTTTTTACGTCTCCCGGCCATATTCGCCCCCTTCAATGCACTGCCAGAGCCTGTCGCCATCGTACCCCAGCGCCCGCCCATGTTTGAAAATGTGATGTGTAACCGGCGCCTTCCAGCCTGTCTTCGTACACTGCCCGTACGGCCGAGGCCCGCCTCGCGGCGGATTCATCAACAATAAGATCAAGCGCTTACTTGGTATGCGAGACCATAATTGTCATAATCCGCAGCATTGTCCCCCATGTGTCATGGGCAGGTTTGGGTGCCTTTCATGAACAGGATCTTTGTCGCGCTGCTGGGTCTGCTGGCGACAGCTGTTCTCGGCCTGGCTTTTTATGTTTACCAGGCGCGACTGCTGGAACCTGCCGATTCCCTCGCCGAGTTGCAGCCATCAGTGCCGGCGGCGGCAATATCCGCTACCAGTGCACCGGGCCTGGATCTTAAGCTGACGACATCACTGGCGTTCGTGCCCCCGCCACGACCACGGGCTCCATCCGTCACCAGCGAGCCGGCCGCCAAGGCCCCCACCGGCCTGACTGTGCCACTGCTGGGCAAGCGCCTGCCGCCCACCGTGTTGTTCAGCGGCGTTTTCCTGTTGTTGGCAGGAACCCTGGGCGCCTGGCTCGCGTGGGCGCTGCGCGGTGCTCCCGCAGGCGGGGCAGTCTCCGCCGACGCCGGCAGCCAACTGGGCGCGCAGGAAGCAGTCATCGAGGCGCTGCGGGAAGAGCTCGAGGAAGCCCGCGTCGAAGCCGGCGAGTTGCGCGCCGGGCAGTCTGATCAATCCGCTCTCATCGAACAGCTGCAGAGCGAGCTGGCCGCGGCGCCGGAAGTTTCCGGGCATCAGCCAGACGAAAGCGCTCATGTGGCCCAGCTCAAGGCTACGATCCAACAATACAGCGATCAGGAATCGCGTCTGCAGCAATGGCAGAACAGCCTCGCAACCCTGCAGTCCGAGGTTCACAGTAAATCAGGCCTGATCGATGAATTGCACGACCGGCTGGCTGCAGCGACGGCTGCCGAAACAGAGGCCAATGAACGCCTGCAAGAATTGGACGCCGCACACAGCCAGGTGGAAGAACTCGAACGCCGCAACGAACAACTGGATGACGAGACCCGGCAGTTACGCGAACTGGTCGAAGCTTTACAAAAAGGCAGCGAAGAGCAGGCGATCAACCTGCGCAATGCGCTGACCGGCGTCGAGAATCTGGAAGCAGAGAAGCAAATGCTTGCCGACAGGGTTGGCGAACTCGAGGAACAGAGTGAAACCGCCCGCACGGCGACCCAGGCCCTGGGCGAGCTTGAGCAGGAACTGCAAAGCGCCCGGGGAGATGCCGAGCGCTACAAGGCTGAGCTGGCACAGCGCTATGAACGGATTGGCGAGCTGGAACAGCAGCAGGAGGTCAAAGACCAGGAAGTTGCCGCGCTCGAGGAGCAACTGGCAGGGAGCGAACAGGCATTGCGCTCCGAGCTGGATGGTGTACAGGAGGCCTATCGTCACGCCCAGTCGGATCTCGAGCAGATACGCATTGAGCTGACTGGCGCCAGGGAAACCCTGGATCGACGCGAAGCGGACCTGCGCGAGCGCGACAACGCAATTGCTGCCTTGAACGCACAGGTAGAGGGCGAAGAACTGCGCCTGCGCGAGGCGGCGGCCGATCGGGACGCGAGAATCATAGACCTGGAACAGGAGCGCGAGAGCCTGCAGCAACAGCTGCGCGAGCTGGAAAACGAGTCGGACTCGGCCCGCAATGAACTGGATGCCCTGCGCGGCGGCCAGGACGCTCGCACCCACGAGCTGCAAACCCGCTTGTCTGCCAAAAACGCCCAGGTGGTGGAACTCAAGGAAGAAGTGCAGTCACTCAAGCAGGCTGTCGCTGATGCCGAAACGCTGGCAGCTGAGCAAATAGCCCGGCTGGAGGAACTGCAGGCCAGCGTTGAGGCCGGGCAACAGCGCGAACAGGAACTGGATTCGGTCAAGGGAAGACTGGCCGATTTCGAGAACCTGGCCCAGGAAAAGGACGCGACTATTGCGCGGCTCGACTCCAAGCTGCAGGGCGCGCAATACCAGATCGAAAGCCTGGAAGCCGACCTGGAGCGACTGCGGGACTTTGAGAATCTCGCCAAAGCCCGCGAAGAATCGGTAGCGTCCCTGCAAGAAAAACTGGGGAACCGCGAGAACGAAATAGAGGCGCTGCGCGGCGAACTTGAAGCCACGCGCCAGGCCGAGCAGGAAGCTCGACTGGCCAGCGATGATTCAGGCCGCGCACTGAAGGAGCTACAGGACCGCGCTGAACAAATTGATGAGCTGAAACAGCAGCTGGAGATCCAGGAAGAAACCAATAAAGCGCAGCTACGTGAAATGCAGCGACTGGCCGAGCTGGAACAGCTGGCTGCCAGCCGCGCCGAGAAGATACTTGCGCTGGAAACCGAGCTGAACAGCCGTACGGATATTATCGACACCCAGCAGGTTGATCTGCAGCGCCTGCAACGAATCGAACAGGAAACGGCGCCAGAGCTCGAGGCTCGAATAAAGGAGCTGGAAGGGCGCGTCACTCAGGAGACCGTGGACAACGAGATGCTGCGGTCGCAGCTGGAGGAGCGCAACAGGGCATTGAGCGAACTCGCCGCTCAATATGCCGACCTGCGAGACAGCAGCGATTCCGGCGACGCTGCCGGTCAGCTCCATGTGGTGCGCTCGGAGCTGAATGACAAGCAAAAGGCGCTTGCGGACCTGGAGAGAAAAGTCGCGAGTCGTGACGAGGAGATCAAGCAGCTGGAAGACAGGCTGCATGAATCTGAGTCTTCCCGGGAGCAATACGAACCCAAACTCGAAAAGCAAGGTTTGAAGCTTGCGCGGCAGGAAGAAGAGCTCGACGAGGCGCGTAAGAACCTGCGTGATCTTTACCAGGAGATCGATCGGCTTTCAGAGTTTGAACGCCTGGCGGAAAGCCGAGCCGAAAAAATCGCCGAACTGAAGGCCGACATGAACAAGACGGCCAGTCATTTCGGGGAAATGAAAAAGCAGGTCGAAGAGGCGCGCAAGGCCAAATTCGAGGTGCGCGAACGTGAGGCGCAACTGGGCCAGCTCAAGGCCGAGCTGGTGAATCGAAACGAGCGCGTCAAAGATCTCGAAGAACGGCTCGACTCCCTTGGTGAACTGGAACAAAAGCTCGGCTCCTGGCAGTCCACGGTGCAGACCTACAAGAATGACCTGGAAACGAAGGCGCGCATCATTGACAAGCAACGCGAGGAGATCGAGCAGCTACGCAGCCTGCAGTCGGTCATCGACGACAAGGACAAATCGATTACCACCCTGGTTACCGCCTTGAAGCATGACTCGCGCAATATCGAGAAGCTCAAACGTCGCGTGATGCGCTGGAAGCGCCGCGCCGCCATGCTCGAAAACAAGTTGCGCGGTACCGACCCCAAGATCAAGCGCGTGCTGAAGGACGGCCAGGATGCGCCAGTGGAGGATCTGGAAGTCACCGTGGAGAAACCGGTGCTGAAGTCCGCGGACGTGGTCGAACCTCATCAGAGCACAGAAATCAGCGGGATTAATCCGGAACTGGCAGAAATCGACTCGGGCACCGTGCCAAAACCCGGCGGTGATGCGCCCAGCTGGCTGAATAATCCACCGGAAGGCGAACCGGACGACCTGACCGAGCTGACGGGGGTCGACGAGAAATTGTCCGGCTTGCTGAATGATGCCGGGCTATTCCACTACCGGCAGATCGCCAAGTTTACCAAGCGCGATATCGAGTGGCTGAATTACGTCGCCAATCCGCTTCCGGATGCACTCTTATCCAACAAGTGGATCAGTCACGCCAAAGTCCTGCACTACAAAAAATATAAACAGCCGGCCTGATCAGGGCAGCCCTGATAATCGCAGACCGCCGTAAAAGTAGCGTCCCGGAGCGGGCTCGTAATAACGGCCGCCAAAGGCGTTGATCCGCAGGTTGTCTGGATATTTCTCGTCCAGCAGATTCTTCACTCCCAGGTAGCACTCGACACGTGCGCGGCGAGTGGTCGTTGCCCATGCTGCTCGCAATCCCATGTCGACGTACGCGGGGCTGGCGACGGTATTGGCGTTGTCGGCATACACATCGCTGACACGCTCTGCGTCCAAGCCCAGGCGCAACGCATCACCGAGACGATAGTCCAGGCTGCCGGCGATGCGCAGTCCTGGCATGCCCGGCAACTGCTTGCCGGCAAAGTTTTCAGCGCCGCTTTCGAAGCGCCTGAACAGCGCATCGCTCCAGGCTGCCGAGAAGCGCAGGTCCAGGTGCTCCGCGGCACGCATGGCCAGCGCCAGCTCTGCGCCCCGGCGGCGCGATTTGCCCGCATTGGTATAAAAACTCCGCCCCGGACTCGCAGGCAGTTCGAAGGCGATCAACTCGTCACGGGTATCGATCTGGTAGATCGCCAGCTCCGCACGCCGCCGACCAGAAGCTTTACCGGATCGCAGCCCTAACTCCCAGGCCGTCGAGGTCTGCGGCTCCAGCCGCTGGTTGAACCCGGCCCCCAGGGGATTGGCGAGTTCCGTGGTGGTGGGCGTATCAAAAGCGGTGGCGAAGCGCAGGTAACTTAGCAGCCCTTCACGCCCCTCCCAGCGCAGGCCCAAACCCTGACTCCAGCGATTGAAGCGACGGTCCCCGGAATCATCGCCGTCCGCCATAAAGGCGTCGCGCAAGTCGAAGTTCACGCTATCGAATCGCAGTGCAGTCTGCAAAGCGAAGCTCGCCCTGGAGAACTCGGCACCCACCCAGGCGCCCGCCGCCGCAACGCGTTCATCCTGGTCCAGGCGCAGCCGTCCGCGCCTGCCCAGTTGATTGTCGAAACGCCGACGATGATCGGCCTGGCGGTGGAATTCGGTACCGAGTATCCAGCTGCCGCGCCCCGCCGTGTCGAATCGATATTGCGCGCCGATACCGCCCAGACGACGATCGATGGTTACAGCACCACCGTCGGTGAAAGGCAGGCGGTTCTCGAAATCACGCCAGCTAAAATAATTGCTGAGCTCCAGCCTCCCGTTGGCCTTGCCGCGATGACGCCAGCGCCAGGCCAGGCTTTGCTGGTCGAGCCGCTCTCCGGCGTCGAACCGCAGGTTGCCGGCGGCGGCAGCGCGCGGACTCCCAAGAAAATCTTCCAGCCGTAATCCGCCCGGATCTTCAGAAATCGGTGCGTCGGTGGTCCTGGCCCGCACTTGCAGATGGCTGTTCTCGCTTATACGAACCTGCATTTGCGCTGCCAGGCGCCGGTGATCGCTGCGTGACTGTTGACGATGACCATCCAGCGACAGACGCGAATAAGTAAGGCGCGCTGCCAGGGCACCATCATGCTGCTGGGCGACGGCGCTGCCACTTTGCTGGCTGAAACCATTCTCACCCAGCCCAAAGGACAGTTGCCATGGGGGTGCGGAAGCAGGATCGCGGGTTTCAATGAGAATCACGCCGCCCGCACCATTACCATATCGCGCTGCGGCCGGTCCGCGCAGGATTTCGATACTGCTTATTTCTGCGGGATCGAGGCTATCGACCTGGACCTGGCCATCCGGGAGCCCGGCCGGCATACCGTCTACGAACACCCGGATGCCGCGAATGCCAAAATTCCCGCGCGCCCCAAAACCCCGCAGGTCGATACGCAGATCCTGGGCTGCGTTATAACGGCTCTGAACGAACAGGCCCGGAACCGCTTTCAGCGCCTCGGCAAAGTCGGTGCCCTGGTAGGCGTTCAGAACTGCGTCCACTACCACACGGTCGGCCGCAAGCGCCGCGCCGGCCGTGGGCAGCCGCGAAGCAGTGACCAGCAACTCCTCGATATCGTCTTCGCTTGCCAGCAGTACCTGGCTGCTCACGGCACAGCACGCCAGTATCGCGCAAGCAGTCCGTAACCTGGCTGCACCGAAGCTCGCTGTAAAGCACTCAGGCATGCGCCTTCCTACCGTGATCTGCCTGAGAATTCAACGCCGCCCGTGGGCGATTTGACCGGACTTTTCTTCAGGCTCTGATCAGAATCTGGACTTGTAGCGCCGCCAGATGAACAGGTAAAAACCTGCGTTGATTGCAATCACCAGGATCCCCAACCAAATTTGAACTGTGGTGGTCAGCGCACCCGGATACACCAGCGGCAAAAGATATTCTCCGACGAAACTACCCGCATAGCCTGCCTCGCCGGCTTGCTGTCGCAGGCTGATTTCCAGCGGCGTCAGCGGGCAAATCAGTCCCAGGAATTCAGTCGCTGCTCCCCACAGGACCGCCGGAATATGCAGTATCGCCAACCACAACCAGCGCATCACCAGCGCCCCACCCAAAACAACGAACAGGATGAACGCGAAGTGCAGCACAAGGATCACGTCGGCCAGCACCGAAAAGATCATTGCGGCAGGCCCCACCCGTCCGGCACGATAAATCCACGGCTGGTTTCAATTCCATCGCACATAGCCACAACCATGCGCGGCCAGCTGGCAGCACTGATATCTTTGCGCGCAGCAAACTCGCAAGCTTCCGGGAGTTGATCATCTCCGCCTTCTCCGGCCAGCACTGGCGCCAGCCATTCCCCCCGGGTCAGCCGTCGCCAGCGCCAGCCACTGGCGCCGAAGTACCGGGTAAACTGGCCATGTCTGACCCACCAGCCGCGCAGGTGCCCGGCGGCCGCCGCGGGGGGCGGTTCAAGCGCATTCCCGGCCGGATAGAACAACCGGCCCTTTATGAGCACGCGACTGCCGTCGATCTTAATGGCGCGCTGGTGCAAACCAGCCCGGGCCTCCGGCAGCGTCGGCAGGCGAAGCTGGTGCTCGACAAGTCGCGCCAGCTTCACATCCAGCCGGTCTTTGCGCCCTGGCCCGATCCAGTGGGCGGGGTCTGAACCGGGCGCATCGCCCAGATAGAACTTGACGGCGACTTCCCAGTGTTCCGTGCGCTGGGTGAGCGCGTCTCTGACGATGAAATCCAGCTCGCCCAGGGTCTCCCTGCCGCCACGTTTCAGGCGCTTGCGCACCGGCAGGTTGCTGGCCAGCAACTCGAAGCGTTCATCGCGGTCCAGCCACTGGCCCACCAGGAACTCAAAGTATGCGCCGAGCCGCTGGTCCTTGCTGCGTGAAAAAGCCTCACCCGGCCACGAGGCATCTGCATCCAGGCGATCCAGCACCGCCGTGCAGCGCTGCAGCTGTTTGCTGTACCAGGTCTCATCGGGCCAGCTGGCACTGTCCCCCGGCAGGCGTGCCAGCGGGGGACTGCCTATGGCCCAGGCGAGGTCACGCACCCCGGGGTTGAGCCAGCAGCGCATCAGCTCCGTGAAATGGCGATCGGAGGCTCTCATTGCAGCGGATTCGGTGGTTTCATCACAATGACGATCTACTCTACACTGCCCCATGAGCTCACCCCATGCTGCCAGGACCTGAATTTGGCGTGAAAGGCATTTCCCGCACCACTCGAGTCGCTTTTTCGCTGGCCAGCCTGACCGTTGCCGCCGGCGTGCTGCTGAGTGTATTCGCAGGAGACTGGAACTGGCTGGCGCGCTCCGGGGCATTGGTGGTGGTTATCGGCATCGTACTGACCTCCACCCAGGTGCTGGAGAATGCCCAGCGTCTCAGACATCGGCGCAACCAGTGGGAAAACCGCCTGCGCCACACCTCCCAGCGGGACGCCGCAAATACCAATCCATCCATGCATGACTGGGCCAGTGACATGCGCGCACTGAGCCGCGCCCGGCAACGCGAGGAAGATACCTGGGAATATGAGCGCTCCGGCGTTTATATGCTGGTGGTGGGTACCCTGTTGTGGGGTTTCGGCGATCTGCTCGGCGTCTTCCTTGGCTGGCTATGAGCGCTGCGCTGCGCACCAGGTACTCAGTGCTGGCCCTGCTGTTGGCGGCGTACGCCTGCTTGTGGGCATGCAGCGGGCCAGCGCCCAGGAACAATCCTGGCGCCGGCTCCCTCAGCTTCGCTTTTTCCGGTGACCTGGCCGGGCAAAATGTCTGCCGGGATCGTCAGCTGGGTTTTCCCATTTTCAACTCGGTGCTGGCACGTCGGCCACAGTTCTTCGTAGCTCTGGGCGACATGATTTACGCCGACGATGTTTGCCAGGCGGTCGGCCGTTACGGCAATGCCCAGGTGCCGCACACCATCGGTATTGCCGCATCAACCGAGGATTTTCGAGCCCACTGGCGGTACGTACAAAGCGATCGCGGCTTCGCCCGCCTGCTGCAGGACTTGCCTTACTACGCGGTGTGGGACGATCACGAAGTTCGCAATGACTTCTGGCCGGCAACGGCCGCCCATCCCCACGGCACAGACCCCGGACTCATCGCGAGCTCACGAGCGGTGTTCGCGGCCCTGCATCCGCCAGACGCAGACCCGCTGTACTACCGAAGAGCCTTTGGCCGCCACCTCGAAATGTTTTTCCTGGACACGCGCAGCTATCGCTCCAGCAACGACTTGCCGGATACCGCTGGGGCAGCCAAAAGTATGCTGGGTAAAACTCAGTTCGACTGGCTGGTTGCCGGCATAAGCGGCTCTGCTGCAACCTGGAAGGTGGTGGTCAGCAGCGTGCCCTTGTCGATTCCCACAGGCTGGCCCCCCGAGGGTAGCCGTGACGGCTGGGCCAGTGGCAGTGGTGACACGGGCTTCGAACGGGAGCTGGATGAATTACTGCGCAATTTGGCGCGCGCCGGAGTCACCAACCTGCTGTTCATTACGGCAGACGTGCATTTCGCCACCGGTTTTCGCTACCAGCCTTTTCTGGAATTTCCCGGTTTCGAGTTCCATGAGCTGGTGACGGGTCCCTTGAGCGCCGGCCTGTTTCCAACGCCGGCGGTGGATACAACCTTTGCGCCGCAGCGGCTGTTCTTTTACGGCCCGCCGGACGCTGCGGCGATACAGGATTTCGCGACCGCCCGACGTTGGTTCAATTTCGGGTTGATTGCCATAGACGGTGAGGGCGTGCTCAGCTTCCAGCTGGTGGATGGTTTTGGCACCACACGTCAGCGACTGAGCTTTCTGCCCCGGTAAGTCCTATCTAAACCTCCGTCCATTGCTGCCCGCTGTGCGCTGATGGCCCCTCGGGGCGGTAAGTATTTACCGTTATTGCGAATCATTATCATTTACGTTAGCATTTTTCCCATTGTAGAGTATGGCTGAGCAGTTCACGCAAGCCGTTGAAAAATAAAGCATAGGTGATGACGATGAGATTCCATATTCCGCTGCGTAGCTGGGCTGCGCTGCTAATTTGTGGGCTGTTGCCCCTGGGTTCCGCCCTGGGCCAGACAGCCGCGACCCAGGAGGAGAGCCAGGATTTTGCCAAGCTGAAGAGCTTTTCTGTGCTCGGTGATGCCGACAGTGCCCGCGCCGTCGCCGGCTCTGCGCACTTTATCGGCCCAGAAGAGTTGCAGACTTTTCTGCGCAGCGACGTGCTGCGCGTGATGCGCGACGTACCGGGCGTGTACCTGCAGGAAGAAGAAGGCTTCGGCCTGCGCCCGAACATCGGCATACGGGGCAGCGGCCTGGATCGCAGCAGCCGCATCACGCTGCTGGAAGACGGTGTCTTGATTGCACCCGCCCCCTACGCCGCGCCGGCCGCCTACTACTTTCCAGGGGTGCAGCGCATGCACGCCATCGAAGTGGTCAAGGGTCCCGCCGCCATTGCGCTGGGGCCGCGCACCACCGGGGGTGCGGTCAATATGCTGTCCACGCCAGTACCCGATTATTTCAGCGGCAGCCTGGATTTGCGCGCCGGTGAGGACGGCATGTTCCAGGGCCTGGCCAGGGTCGGGAATGCCGGCAACAGGCTGGCCTGGTTGCTGGAAGCCAATCACCAAAGCAGCGACGGTTTCAAGAATCTCGACAGTGGCCAGGAAACCGGTTACCAGTTGCAGGATTACACCGCCAAGGTGCAGTTACGCTCCGACCCCGGCGCACGCTGGGAACAGACCCTGGAGCTCAAGCTGGGTTATTGGGAACAGGATGGTGACGAAACCTATGTCGGCCTTACCGACGCGGACTTCCGGGTCACCCCCTACCGACGCTACGCGGGCTCGCAGCTGGACCGCTATTTTGGTCACCATCGCCAGTACCAGCTTAACTGGGGCATTGGGCCCGTCGATGCCAACTGGGACCTCAGCCTGACCGCCTACCGCAATGACTTCCATCGAAACTGGTACAAGCTCGGCAAGATTGACGGCACCTCCATCAGCAGCGTGCTGGACGATCCCGAGACCTTCGCCACCGAGCTGTCCTGGTTGCGCGGCGACGCCGACAGTCCGGATGACGCCCTGAACCTGCGCAACAATAATCGTGAGTATTACTCCCAGGGTTTACAGGCCATTTACAGGCGCGAACAGCGCACGGCCGCCTTTGACCACAATCTGGAATTTGGCGTGCGCTGGCATGAAGACCAGGAGGATCGCCTGCAGGACGAGGACCTTTACCGCATAACGGACAGCACCATGATCCGCACCACGGACGGGGCGGCGGGCAGCCAGGCGAACCGCGTCAGCGATGCCCGCGCCCTGGCGTTCCACGCCAGTGACCGCATTGAATTCGGCAGCTGGTCGGTGACCCCCGGTCTGCGCTATGAAAACATAGAGCTGACCAGGCTGGATTTTTCGAAAGACGATCCGCAGCGCTTGTCGGGCCCGACCAACAGGCGGGACAATACCCTGGACATCTGGGTGCCCGGTATCGGCGTGACCTGGCAGGCCACGGAGTCCGTATTGCTGATCGGCGGCGTCAACCGGGGCTTTAACCCTCCGGCTCCGGGCAGCAGCGCCAGCGCTGAAAAAAGTGTCAATCTCGAAGCCGGCGTCCGCTACTACGCCGGTGGAGTCAGCTTTGAAGCCATCGGCTTCATCAGCGATTACGACAACCTGGTTGGGACCTGTACTGCTTCCACCGGAGGCAACTGCAGTATTGGTGATCAGTTCGATGGCGGTCAGGCGGTAATACGCGGGATTGAATTTGGCGGCCGCTATCGAGCAGCTGACATCGGCGGTTCCGGCTTCAGCATGCCGCTCAGTTTCAATTACACCTGGACCCCGACTGCGGATTTTGACAACAGCTTCAGCAGCGGATTCGAGCCCTGGGGCGATGTGCAAGCCGGTGACCGCATGCCTTATGTACCCGAACACCAGATGCAGCTGGGTGTTGGCCTGGAGCGGGGTGACTGGAGCGTAATGCTGCAGGCCAATTACCAGGATGAAACCCGCACGATAGCCGGCAGCGGCACCATCCCGGAAAGTGAGTCCACGGACAGTCGCGTAGTCGTGGATCTGGCCGGCGCCTGGCGCCTCGGCTCGCGGCTGCAGTTGACCGGTCGCATCGAAAATCTGTTTGACGAGGTATATAACGTGGCCCGCAGGCCCGCCGGCAGCCGTCCCGGCATGCCCCGAACCGCGGCCCTGGGACTGCGTTACGACTTCTGAGAGCTTCTTGATCGAGAGCAAAAACGCGGGCTTGGGCCCGCGTTTTTTTCTACAGCAACATCCCTGACCATGGCCTCGCCAGCCCCCCTGACCCATCCGGGCATGCCCCGGGGTCGTTACGGATTCGCCGCTAGGTACATTCCGCAACGAGGCACTTGGTGCTTTTGCCTAGAATTATTACAGCGGGCTGCGCCGACACCCACGGCATCAGGACCTGCTGCGCGAAGAGATTAAAGGCAGGATGTTGAATCATCAAAAGCTCCCGGAACTCATCAGACGGATGCAGCGGCCTGGCTTTTATCCGCATCCAGTCAGCCGTATCGAGTTGATCGAGACCCATATTTCCTGGGTCATACTCACAGGGCAATTCGCATATAAGGTCAAAAGACCCGTCGACCTGGGGTTCCTTGATTTCTCCACCCTGGAGAAAAGACGCAGGGCCTGCGAAGACGAACTGGGTTTGAACATGCGACTGGCGCCGGAATTGTATCTGCAGGTCATAGCCATCACGGGCACCGCCGCCGCGCCATTGCTGGGGGGTGCAGGCCCGCCCATCGAATTCGCGCTGAAAATGCATGAATTCCCCCAGCAGCTCCAGCTGGACCGGCTGCTGAATTCCCAATCTGACGATGCCAATGTGATGAGCGCTGCATTCAGTCAGTTTGGCGAAAGGCTGGCGTGCTTTCATGCCGGACTGCCGCCGGCCGACAATGCAAGCAGCTTTGGCGGTGCGCAAGCGGCATGCGCCGCAGCGCTGGGGAATTTCTCACACTTCGGGCCTCTCGGCGCGGCCGCCGAGCTTGCACAAAAGCTAAGCACCATGCACGAGTGGACCCGCAAGCGCTGCAAGGAACTTAAAGAGACCTTGCGGGCCCGCAAAGCCGGCGGCTTTGTACGTGAGTGCCATGGCGATCTGCACCTGCGTAACCTGGTGCTCCTGGACAACCACATCGTGCCTTTCGACTGTATTGAGTTCAGTGCAGAGCTGCGCTGGATTGACATCATGAGTGACGTCGCCTTTCTGTTCATGGACCTGCTATTTCATGAACGGGACATGCTTGCTTACATCTTTCTGAACGCCTGGTTAAGCAGCAGCGGTGATTACGCGGGCCTCGGATTGCTGCGTTTCTATGCCGTGTATCGGGCCATGGTGCGCGCCAAGATCGCCGGCATCGAACTGGTGCAGGAGGATTGGCCCAGCCGGACGGCAGACCCCGCCGTGGATGAACACCTGGCGGACCTCAATCGGCACCTGGACCTCGCGGCACAGCTGCGGCGCGGCACAGGGGCGCTGCTGATCATTACCCACGGGGTCTCAGGGTCGGGCAAGACCTGGCTTGCCAGCCGGCTCGCCAATCAGCTGGGTGCCGTCCACGTGCGCTCCGACGTCGAGCGCAAACGCCTGTTTGGCATGGCGGCCAGGGATCGCAGCAGCGAGCGGCAGAAATCCCGGGTGTACGGCGAAGCGGCCAACCGACAGACCTACGAGCATCTGCTGAGCATCACGCAGGAGGTTTTTAACGCGGGCTTGCCGGTCATCGCCGACGCCACTTTTCTCGACAAGCACCATCGAACCCGCTTTGCGCGACTGGCACGGGCTGCGGGTCTTGCGTTTGTGATCCTCGATTGCCAGGCGGACACCGACACCCTGCACCGCAGAGTTGAAGCCCGGCAACGCCAGGACAACGATGCTTCCGAAGCTGACCGGCAGATTCTGGCGGCGCAACTGCAAACCGGTGCACGGCTTGACAGTGATGAACTGGAGTGCAGCATCACCGTGGATACCGGTGGGTCAATCGATCTGCCCGGACTGGTGCAACGCCTTGACGCGCTACGGCGCCACCAACCCCCCGCCTGATTCACAGAAACGCCGGCTACTGCCCATTCCGGGTGTTGGCCCAACCGCTGACACGGATACAAAAAAAGGGCGGTCCGAAGACCGCCCTTCATCATGGGTTTGTCTACAGCCCTGATCAGAAACTGTAGCGGACGCCCACGCGGATTTCCCACAAGGAGGCGTCCTGGCGAATCGACTGCCCGCCTGGCTCGAAGAACTCTTCGAACACGTACTGGTTGGTCGCGTCATCGATGCTCGCCTGCACAATCCCCTGGGTGCGCGGGAAGCTGGCTTCGCGCATGACGCCCCAGTCGTCATTCAGGAAGTTGCCGAAGTTCTCAATGACCAGGAATGCAGACGCGCGATGATTCTCGTTGAAGCCCGGGAGCTCCTGGGAAACACGCACATCGAACTTGGTCCACCAGGCACTGTTGAACGCATTGCGCGGCACGATGTTTCCTGCATAGCGCGAGATGCCCGCGATATCGGCAAAGGCGAAGAACGCCGCCTGGTTGAAACCCGGATCAAAGCGCACCTTCGGATCGTTCGCACCTTGCGGCATGTAAAGCAGCTGGCGGTCATCGTCCAGGTTAAAGAACCGGCCCGTGAAGAACATCTCCTGCTCTGAGAAGGTGTAGCTGAACGGCCGGCCCTCGTTGCGGCTGCCAAACACCGTGAACTTGGTCTCGTAGTCGCCGAAGAAGGCCTTGCGATAGTTCAGGCGCAGCGTTGCCCGGTG
>JBFIQI010000018.1:0-23402 GCA_041609715.1 Gammaproteobacteria bacterium | reverse complement strand
TATGCCGAGGCCGAGCGCTACCTGCGCACGGCCCTGAGCCTAAATCCAAGCACAACTGTCACCTATGTCGAACTCTCCAACGCCATTGAAGAACAGGGCTTGCAGCGGCGCGGTGAGGCCCTGCAGATTCTGGAAACCGGCTGGGCCAGGGACCCGCTTAACCTGAGTATCAGTGCCCGCCTGGCCAAGCGGCTTGCGGCGCGTGGCCAGTATCGGCAAGCCATTGAGATACTGCAGAACTTTAACGAGTTGCCCGAGGTACCCAGCGACGCGTGGTGGTGGCAACTGGAGCTCATGACCCTCAATAACTACATGGATGAGAAATGCGAAACCCTGATCATGATGCTGCAAAACGACCCTGACGCTTTCAAGAATGTCGGTAACCGCTGGCAAATCTGGTGGTTTCTCAGCCAACTCGCATACTTGGGCCTGGTAGACGAAGCCGAAGCATGGCGGGAGCGCCTGGAAAACATGCCGCTGGAACCCTGGATGCGGGATATCGGCTTGCGCAATTATCGGCTGGCGCGAGAACAAAAGGATGAACTTGTCCGCATGAGTAAAAAGAAGCTCGCACAGATGCAAGCTGATGAGAAAGACAATTCTTACTATGAATGGCTGTTTATCTGGAGTCATGGCCTGGCGCTCGCTGGCGAGCTAGAGCAAGCCATTGAGCTAATCGAAAAGACTCGGCATGCACCGGGATTCTGGCACGAAAGAGAGATGCTGCCGTCATTGCGGCTGGCGGCGCTATACGTAAAGGCCGGACGGACGGAAAAGGCCGGCGCGCTGCTGGAGAACGTGGTGACCTATCTTGAAAATGAAGTGGCTCTCGGTATTCGTCATCCTACGACCCTGGCGATGCTGTCTTTTGCCTACTTGCATCAGGGCCGGCAGGAAGAGGCTATCAACATGCTGCGCCGGGCCGTCGACTACCACTGGCGGATGCCCTGCGAAGAACCGGGCGACCTCGGCTGGTACTGGCCATTTGCCCAACTTAACGAGGATCCCCGTATCGTGGATTTATGCGATCGAATGGCGACGGATCTTGCGCTGCAAGGACAAAGAGTTCGCGCAATGCTGGCGCAATATGACCCGGATGAGCTGCTGGCACCGCTGATAATCATGGGTGAGTGACAGGAACTGCTGGCGCTTAAGGATTGCTGGCCAATCTGCTTTGAGTCCAAGACAACTTTAGGATATGCAAAAAGCTGTCGGGCGCCCTTTGCCGGACCCTTGTTTTACTGTGGCAGCGATTCGAGATGCAGGCCTTTGAGCGCTGCGCCAAGGTCCAGCGTCAGCACCTGCGCAGCGCCAGAGTCACCATAGCTCAGCTCCAGGTGCGTCGGTGAAGGCGCCAGGGGAAAGAAAATGTCCAGCGTAGCCTGCTCACCGGGTGCCACCGTCATCGGTAACTGAGTGCCGCGCTGCTGGATTTCTTCGTCCACCTTACGATTGTTGGCGCCGCGGACAATGCCGCCTATCGCCAGCACCGGGCCTGCAACCAGCAGGCCGCCCGCCACGGCGCCGGCCGCGCCGACGCTGCTGCCACCGCCGAGTATCGCTCCATATGCCGCGGCAGTAGCCGCCGCCGCACCCACAGTGGCGACCGCCGCACCGGTGGCGAACAGACCAACTCCGCCAAGGCCCGCCCGCACTTCTACCCCGGCGTCCTTGTATCTTTTTTCGGTCTGCCTGCTGGCGGCGATCAGGCTTTTGCGGTCAGAGGCGGGCGCAAGCCGGTTGCCAAGGGAATCAAAAATCGCAACGCCCGTCAGCTCGAGCGAATGATCGCTGTGATTGTGAACCCGTAACAGGTATTCGTCCCAGTCGGCATTGGTGGCCCAGCTGCCGGGTCCGTCACGGATGATGACCCAGTCCAGCGTGAGGCTTATGCCGGATTGCGAAGTGCTGGCGAGCGGCCCGGCCTTGGTCTGCACCGGTTCGGGCTCCTTGATTAGTTTAGACCCGGTACCGCAGGCCGTGAGCAGCAGCACTGCTGACAGCAGCAGCATTCGTTTCAGTTGGCTCATCGTGCAGATCCCTCCAAAGCCCGTGCGCGTAAACAAGTGGCGCCAGCAGGACAACACCTGACGCTAATGTGATGCACGCTCGAAGAACTCCACCGCCCGTGCTATGAGCTCGGGTCCGGTCTCGTCGCATGCCGGTAACTCGGCGTCGCTGGTGCCCAGTGGTTCGGTGCGTTCGCCCCAGCGTACGATCGCCGCGCCCCAGGTGAGCCCGGCCCCGAAGGACGCCATCAGCAGGTTGGAACCAGGCCGCACCAGGCCCTGCTCCAGCGCCTCGGTAAGTCCCACCGGGATGGTCGCGGCCGAGGTGTTGCCATAATCGGCGATATTCTTGAACACCCTGGCATGATCCAGTCCCAGCTTATCGCTGAGCGCATCGATGATGCGCTCGTTGGCCTGGTGCGGGATCACGAGTTCGATATCGTCTGCGGTGAGCCCGGCACGCTCGAGTACCTGCTGGCAGGCGGTGGCCATGCCGCGCACGGCATGGGCGAAGATCACGCGCCCGTCGAAACAAAGATCGAACACCGTCGGGTCATCACCGAAACGATCCATGACGGTGCCGAAATCGGAGATCATCAGCGCCTCCCCTGCCTCGGGTTCACAGCCAAGATGCGAACACAACACGCCCTCGCCCTTTTCGCCCGCTTCGAAAATCGCTGCGCCCGCACCATCACCGAATAACACCGCGCTTTCACGCTGGGTCCAGTCGAGGTACCAGGTCAGGCGCTCAGAGCCCACCACCAGCACCACGCTCTCCGGGTTGTTGCTGATGTGATCGCTGGCAATCTTTTGTCCATAAACAAAACCGGTGCAACCGGAATTGAGATCGAACACCGCGGCATCTTTGTTGCCCAGCGCAAGCTGCAGCCGTGAGGCCGTATTGGGCACCAACAGATCGGGGCTGGCGCTGGCAAACACAATCAGATCGATGTCGTCCGCCGTGCGTCCCGCGGCCGCGAGGGCGCGCTCGGATGCGACCCGTGCCAGCTCGCAGGTACCGACGTGAGAAATCCGTCGTTCGCGTATGCCGGTGCGCGCAACGATCCACTCATCGCTGGTATCGGTGACGGCCGCGAGGTCGTCATTGGTGAGGATGGCCGGTGGCAGGCATTTGCCCCAGCCGGTAATGCGGGCGCCAGGCATGATGCAATAGTAGCCCAAACGTCGGTATGAATATCAATGAACCTTGGCCCGCTTTTGTTACACCGCACAAAACTCGCCCGGCAAACCCGCTGTGCGCACGCGGAAAAAGATTTCAGACACCTTTTTCGGCCCTGCCAGACCGGCGGCTGTTGGAGTATGCTAGAAGGAGACACTGTGGCGCCGGTGAGGTAGGAGTGAAAACCTACACCTTTGACGATCCCGTTCTGGGGCAAATCAGTTATGCAGATAACAAACGTTACCTGTGGTTGCTGGCAGTGCTGTTTCCCCTGGTGCCATTCGTTGGTATGGGTCTGTATGCGGCCATCGGACAGGATTGGACTCTGTGGGTAACGCTGGCGGTTGTCTACACCACCATCCCGCTGCTGGATTACCTGTTTCCCAATGACGCCAGCAACCCGCCCGAACAGGTTGTACCCCAGCTGGAAGCGGACCGTTACTACCAACTGCTGAATCATCTCACCGTGCCGCTGCACTTTGCGGTGCTGATCGGTGGCGCCTGGTTCGTCGCCAATTACCCACTCAGCTGGTTCGGACTGCTGGGCCACAGCCTGGTGGTGGGCGCCATTGGCGGCTTCGCCATTAACATCGGGCATGAACTCGGTCACAAGAAATCGCGCATCGATCGGCTGGCGGCCAAGCTCGCTCTGGCTGTGCCGTTTTATGGTCATTTCTCCATGGAACACAACGCCGGCCACCACACCGAGGTGGCTACTCCTGAAGACACCGCCAGCGCGCGCTTCGGCGAGAACATCTACCGCTTTTGCCTGCGAGAGATTCCCGGCGGACTCAGACGCGGCTGGCGGCTGGAGCGCGAACGACTGCAACGTCTGGGCTATGGCCCCTGGAGCTGGCGCAACGAAATCCTGCAGTCCTATGCGGCCTCCATTGTGCTGTACGGCGGGCTGGTGGTTGTTTTCGGGCTCGTGGTGCTGCCGTTTCTGCTAATCCAGATGGCCTACGCCTGGTGGCAGCTCACCAGCGCCAACTATGTGGAGCATTACGGGCTGCTGCGGCAAAAAGGACCGGATGGCCGTTACGAGCGTTGCCAGCCTCAGCACTCATGGAATGCCAATCACCTCGCCTCCAACCTGGTGCTGTTTCACCTGGAGCGTCACTCGGATCACCATGCCTATGCGGCGCGCCGCTACCAGTCCCTGCGACACTACGATGACGTGCCCCAATTGCCCAGCGGGTATTTCGGGATGTTCCTGCTGGCTTACGTGCCACCGCTTTGGTACCGGGTGATGGACCACCGCGTGCTGAGCCTCGTGGACGGTGATCTCGCCAGGGTCAACACAGACCCGGCATGGCTTGCGAAACGCGGCGACTAGCGACAGACGCCCCGCTTCGCCTTAGCCCCCGAAAACGCGCTTCAACAAATCGGTGGTGCGTTTGGCCGGGTTTTCGCGGATGGCTGCCTCTTCTTTGGCGAGGTAATAAAAAATGCCGTCCATGCCTTTTTCCACCACGTAATCACTCAGGTTGGCATCGACTTTCGGAGCGAAGGGCACGGCGTCATAGCGATCCATGACGGCATCAAAAACTTTGACCGCTCCGGCGTCAGCCAGGCTCTCGTCCACCACCGGCTTCATCTCCAGTGCCAGCGGCGCCGACATCCTGGCTCTGAAATATTGCGTGGCGGCGTCATTCGGCCCCTTGTAAATCTGCATGACATCGTCCAGCGTCATGTCGTTGATGGCGCTGATGAACAGGGCCTTGGCCCTGGGGGTCGCGATTTCGGCCGCACGGTTGAGTCTCAATTCCAGGTCCGTGAGCGACGAGTCCATACCAACTTTACCGAGGACCTTCCTGACCTGCTCCAGCTGGCCCGGCAACGGGATGTGCACGGCCGGGTCCAGGTTAAATCCATCTTCCTTACCCAGCAGGCCAACTACGTTGTCCGCCCCCACCCGCAAGGCCTCCTTGAGACCACTGCCCACTTCTTCAGTGCTGAGCGCCTGCTCTTTGGTTTCAGAGCCACCGATTTTGCTCTTGAGCTTGTCGAGCCAGCCTGCCGATGCCGCGGCACTCAGGCCCAGCAGAAAAAAACCGAGCAAGAGGCTGAGGGAATAGCGCGAGTTACGAGCGACAGCGGGGGATATGATCAAGGCCATGACGGGACTCCTGGTGCAGGTATCGACGATAATTGTACGAGAAACAATGGCTCCCCGGTGTAAACAATTATTCCCGGGCCCGTCGCAACCCGGGAGGCATGACGCCTCAGTTGGCAATAAGGCGTCATGTCTTGTTTCCGGGAATTGCCCTCAGGTCTCGGCCTGGTAATACACCAGTTGTTTAAACCCGCCCCAGAACATGCGCATGCCGTCAAAGGGCATGCTCTTGGGATTCATGTCGGCGAACGCCGGGTCTGCCATGGCTTTCTTGTTGACCCGGTCACGGTGCGCCCGCGACTTGTAAACGATGTAAGAAAAAACCACGACCTCACCGCGCTTGAGTTTCACGGCCTGGGGGAAAGACGTGATCTTGCCCTTGGTCACATCGTCGGCAACGCTTTCCAGGTATTCAAGCGCACCGTGCTTGATCCAGACCTTGCCTGCCTTGCGGGCCAGGCGCCGGTAGGCGTCCAGATTCTTCTTTGGAACCGGCACCACCCATCCATCCACGTATTTAGGCATGTTCGTCTCCCATCGCTGTGCAAACGATTTGTTGTTGCCTGGAAACTAAGAATAGTTCTGTTACTTGCTGCTTGCAGCATAAATACCGTCCCCGGATGGAAAAAGATCCGGCCAGCGCTGGGCAAAATGGATGGAATCGGTCAAGGCCAGCATCGTGGCCGCCCAAATTCTGCCGCTTCCGGTTGGCGGTATTGCAGGTGCGGCGTGCGCAGAGAACGCAGCCAGGCCGGCTGCAGCGAATTCAGGTAGCGCTCAGTTGGTGAGCACCGTAAAACCGCGGGGCGCGGCGTTCACCACCTGGCCATCACTGAAGGTCACTGCCAGCACCTGGCTGGAGAAGTTATACACCACGTAGCTTATCTGGCCGTTTTTGTCGAAAGCCAGCGCCGCCGGGTAGTTTGCAGTGAGCGCACCCGTGCCGGTCGCCATCTGGCCCAGTTCCCTGAAGGTATGTATCCAGTGGTAGGTATGGGCACGGGTTTCCCCGGCCTCGGGCGTGTAGTTGCTAACGGTGTTGTAATCGCTGATGGCCGCGTCGGCATCTGTCATCGCCCACAGATTCCACCACAAGTCGCGCCACTGGTCTGCGGGCAGCCCGGAGGGCTTGTTGTTGGACGACTGGCTCAGGCCAAGCGCAACGTAATCAACCATGTAATCGGCGAATTGCCCCACATGCAGAATCAGCGGGTTCGACGGCAGCCCCTGGATGCCCAGGATATGGGCGAAGGCGCCGCTGAACCAGGTGGCAAACACTGCCCCGTCACCCCAGATGATGGAAGTCGTGATGCGATTGTAGCCGGCGGGGAAATTGTCCCCCGTGGAACCGGGATTGGTGTAGCCGTCGATATTGTTCCAGTACTGCCAGTATGCGGCTGCCGTTGACGCATGCAGGTACATGCCTTTCTCGACCAGCTCGTCTTTGCCGGTGGCCAGGCCATACAAGACGATGGCGCCGTATGCATTGGCCGCTTCGGAGGTAGACTCGTTGTTGTTGCCGCGCACGAAATTGGCGGGACCGGACGCCCACGAAAACCCGTTGGCCGGATCGAAGTTGCGCAGGTATGGAAACATCGGGTCGTCGGGGTCAGCGGCGTAATCGCGAATCAGCAATTCGATCATCGGGCCATACTGGTCGTCGCCACACCAGGCCACGTCCAGCCGGCAGATTTCTGCCGCCGCGCGTACGAAGTATCCGTAATGAAAATGATGGTCGTTGAGCATCTGGTGTGAGGCGAAAGCTTCCTCCATGCCCAGCAAGGTGTTCCAGTCTTCGTCGTAAACGAAGTACTTCATTTCATCGAGCCGGCCGTCGGTTTCCGCAGTAAACCAGTCGGCCAGTTCGGCTTTCAGCCAGTTGAGCAGCTGGGTCGCCTCGACCTGCATGCCGATGGAATCGGCAATGGCGATGAGTTCGGCGACCTTGCCGTAGTTCTTGCCGGCCCAGTAGGTATCGGTGCGGTCATTCCAGGCTGCCGGGCCCTGGGCCACGAAATCGCTGACCAGGCCCTCGAGGGTCGCCTGGTCGAAACTGCCGGCGATGGACGGCAGGGCCGGCAACACGCCCACCGACGGCAACTGGTAGCTGAAACCATTGGTCTGGGCAAACTTTATGATGCCGCGAGCACTTCGGACCTGGTAGGCCGAGGTGGTCTGCGCGCTGTGTTTCCAGTGCAGCGGGTGCAGGCCAACGATGGTGTCCACGGGCACGCCGGCGCTGTCGCGGTAAACATGGCTTACCGTGACGTTGTTGTTGGCACGATTGACTGAGTAATCGATGTCCACCGACGCCACCACGTTGCGCGCCCGTGACTCAAAGAAACTCGTCATCGCCGCCGACGGCACACCGCCTGTTTGCGGGAGCCAGGTGAGCGTCAGGGCATTGGCAGCATTGGCAACGGTGATGCTGTTGCCGCTGGTGTTGGCAAAGGTCGTGCTCCCCTCTCCTGTGACCAGGAAATTGTTGTGGTTGCCGGCGACGCTGGTCCAGATACCCAGGCTGTTGCCCTGGTTATAAAAAATGCCTTTCTCGCCGCCGTCCACACGCAGCGTGCGCAGCACCAGCTGCCCTCGTACCGCCTTGAAGTACACATAGGGCGAGCCATGCACGAAGGTCGCCTCCATCACCGCCTGGTCGCCGCTATGCCATTCCACAGTAACGGAGGCGTCGCTGTGATCCTTGAGATAGGCCTGCAAATTGTCGAAATTCGTATTGCCCACCGCAATGCCGTCGAACACTTCGGTGAAAGGATCCGGTATGGGGTACATGAAGCCATCGCCGGTGAGGCCAAGCCCCGAAGGGATGCCCATGATCCGCGCACCCTTGTCGGTGATGCGCGCCGTCATGGGATCCGGTGTGATGTAGGCGGCATCATGGGCGTCGCCCAAAGTCATTTCGCCCAGGAACGGAATCGAGCCCCACCACCTGTGAGTGGGCGTCGGGCTGGCCGCGGCCGGGCCGGTGAGTTGCGGAAAGCGTGGCGTCGGCGTGCCGCTGGGAATGCCGGTCTGGGCATTGCAGGCCGGTATGGCGGGCTCGACGACACCGGCGTTGTAAATCCAGTTACCAAAGTCGACCACGCAGCGATAGCTGGCCGGATTGATCGTATCGGAAACACTGCCGGCACCGTAGGCTGTAAGGGTATAACCAGTGGTGGGTGGCGGCGCGGTATCGTCGAATCCGGTAAACCGGATGTTGTCGAGCAAAAACACGGTGCTGGTGGCCTGGGTTGCCCAGATAACAATGCCGGTATCGACCCGGGTGATATCCAGCCCGCCGTTGATCAGCGTGGCAAAGGGCACCTCGACAGTTTCCCAACCCGATGCACCTTTGCTGCCCAGCGCCTGGTCGCCGGAGGTACAGGGGAATTGGCAGTCGAGCTTCATGGTGATGTTGCTGTCACCACTGACTACCTTGATATCGAAGGCAACGCTGCCGTTGGCATACGCCGAGGCGTCGATGGGCAGATTGGCGGCGATAAACAGACCTGCGAAATTGCCCGAGCTGGAGTGTGTGACCTGCAGCACATCACCGCGCTCACCGTCATTGACCATTTCCCAGCTGATGCTCGGGCAGCCGGCGCCGCCGTCATTGTTGCACTCAGAAAATCCAATCGCTGCATCAAAGGCATTGATGCCCCGGTCCCAGACGGGATCGACAACGCCATTGCTCAGTACGCGAAAATCTGTCTCTTCGTTGCCCGGTGGCGCTTCGACGATCACCGTCCGGGTTTCGCTGGCGGAGTTGCCGGCCGCATCCGTGGCGACATAGGTCAGCACATAGGTGCCGGGCGCATCTTCCACCGAGCCCATGGTGACCACGTTCACCGAACCGTCCACGACATCGTTAGCCGATACGCCGGGTTCGGTAAACGGCGTTCCCAACATGAGGGTCATGGACCCATCGCCCAGCAGTGTGATGGCGGGCGCAGTGGTATCGGCAACGATGACCGTGCGGGTGGCCGTCGCCGTGTTGCCGGCGGCATCCGTGGCGCTGTAAGTAATGGTATAGGTGCCCGCCGCAGCGCCCACCGCTCCACTGGTGGCAACCGACACGGAGCCGTCCACGGCATCCGTCGCCGTTGCGCCCTGATCCGAATATGAGCTGCCCTGCTCATGATTCACGGTGGCCGGACCCGTGAGGGTGATCACCGGAGCAGTCTGATCCAGGGTGATGGGCGGAGACGTGCCGCCGCCGCTGCCGCCACCGCCACAGGCAGTCAACAGACAGGCTGCGAGCAGCGACAACAGGACTTTAGAATTGCAATAATTCAGCATGCCGGGCACCGTAGATGGACAAGACAAGCGCCGGTAACTGAACAACGGGCGTTGCGGTCTATGGGATTTGCGCGGAGCATTGAACCACGCTTTGACAGCGCTGTCAATTTTCCGGCTTGCACAATAAATCGCCACAGCAAGCCGCGCGACGCAGGCCGCACGCCTTTATCTTTACCGCTCAATGGATTAGCTACAAGGGAGGGAGCTGCCCATGAAAAAACCCGCTGACAAAGCCATGATTATTGGTGTCTGTGCGGTGCTGGGTATCACTTTCGGGGCGGCCTTCGGCGCCGCGTTCGGTAATGTTGCCATGGGAACCGCATTGGGACCCTCGGTGGGCGCGATCATCGGCGTGGTGATCGCGTTGCTTACGGGCAGCTGGACGGACGAGTGACCTGCCTCTTGATCCCCGGCTGCGCGCAGCACCCCAGGCCGCTGGTGTGCCGGCGATGAAAAGCCTGGATCAGCGTGTGTGGTTTTCGATGAAGTCCTCTGCGGCAGCAAAGATGCGCTTGCGACGATCCTTTTTAAGACGATCCAGCGCCCTGGGCATCAGCGCGAGTCGAGGGTTGGATTCGAAAAAATCCCGATGCTTGTGGATGAAGCGCCAGTAAAGACCATCCACCGTGTCACACCAGTCGCCCCTGGGGTAGTCGCTCATCTTCAGCAGGTAATTGGAACCACAGATATAAGGTTTGGTAGCGAATACGCCGCCATCGCTGAATAAGCCCATGCCGTAAACATTGGGCCCCATCACCCACTCCGATGAATCGACATACATCTCCATGAACCATTGATGGGCCAGGGTGGGTTCAATTTCAGCAAGGGTCATCAGGTTGCCCACCACCATGAGCCTGGGAATATGGTGGGTCCAGCCAAGCTGGAGAGCCGTCTTGATGGTGTCGTCCAGAGGCAGGATACTTGTGCTGCCCTCGTACCATGAGGGGCCCGGCTGACGCTGGTGGGACCAGAAATTGGCCGCTTCCTGCTCCTCACTGTATTCCCGGTAAACGCCGCGCACGAACTCGCGCCAGCCAATGACCTGGCGGATAAATCCCTCGAGGCTGGGCATGGGTATGTCGTTTTCCTGGGCGTGGTCCAGGGCCCGTTCGACAATTTCGGCCGGGGTGATCAGCCCGAGATTGATCAGCGGCGACAGCACACTGTGAAACACTGTCGCCGAGCGCGTGCTCATAGCGTCTTCGTAAGGTCCGAACTGCTCGAAGCGCTGGTCCAGGAATTCCCGCAGCCATCGCAAAGCGCCGCGTCGGGTGGTGGGCCACCAGAAGTCCCCGGCGTCGCCCGGGTGATCTTTGAAAGTTGTTTGCACCAGAGGAACCAGCGCTTGAGTGTGCTCGCTGGGTTTCTCCGGGCCAATCCCGGGCGGCTCGAGCTTTTTGGGTAGCTTCTTGCGGTTCTCCTCGTCGAAGCTCCAGCGCCCACCGACGGGTTTGCCGTCTTCGTCCACCAGCACACCGAAACGCCGGCGCTGCGCCTTGTAAAATTCCGCCATCAAAAATTTCGAACGGCCATCGGCGAATTCCCGGAACTGCTCACGGGTACTCAGGAACATAGGGGAGGTCAATTCCTCGCGCGTGAGCCCATGGTCATCGGCAAAGTCGATGAGGCGTGACTCCATGGCCTTGTCTTCCACCTCGAAATGCACCAGCGTTTCCAGGCCGAGATCTTCCAATGCGTCGGCCAGCCGGTCTTCATAGGACTGCTTCGACACCACGTCCAACTCGCGGTAATGCACCCGGTAGCCCGCCTCCTCCAGTGCTTGTGCATAGCTGCGCATGGCCGAGAGAAACAGCACAATCTTCTGCTGGTGATGGCGCACATAGGTACACAGGCCCAGGTCCTCGCACATGAACACCTGCACCGCATCGGCGGGCGGCAGCTCGTGGCGCGGGAACAGCTGGTTACCCAGCAAGACCAGCAATTTCTCGGGTTGGGACATGGGTCAGGCTCGCTAGACTCGGGCCGCGGCAACAGCAGCGGCATGCTCAGGCACCACTTTATCTTAAAGCCCGGAAGGCCGTGCAGCGCCGGCGTGTCGCAGAATCTCTGACAGGCGTTCCCTGGCAACCCGGAATTTTCACGCTGCCTGCACAGGCGCCCCCGTATCTTTGAGGCTGGTTTTAACCTTGAGACAGGAGTTGCGTCATGAGAACCGTATTTTTCTGAGCATCTAGTAAAGGGGCTGCGGCCCCTTTTTTGTTGCCGGGTAAACTTATCTGCCAAAATCCCGTCATACCTACTGAACAGTCACCTGCCTCAAGGAGCAAGACATGAAGACCAGACTGATTATTGCCGCCGTAGCCGCGCTGGGCGCAGGTGCCGTCTTTGCGGCCGGGCCCATGAAAAAAGCCGATACCGATGGCGACGGCTATGTTTCTTTGGATGAAATGAAAGCGGCGCATAGCGCCCATATCGAAGCGCACTTTGCTGCCATGGACAGTAACGGTGACGGACTGCTAAGCGAAGCGGAACGCAAGGCCGCGCACGAGTCACGCCGCGAACGCCACATGGAGCGGCGCCAGCACCGCCGCGAGCTGCGCCGTGATCCCGAGCACATCGTCGAGCACCTGGACACCGATGGCAGCGGCAGCGTGTCGCTGGATGAATTCCAGGGCCGGCGTTTTGCACCGGATGCCGAGACCTTTGCCGCCGCCGACCGTGACGGCGATGGTGAACTCGATGCCGCCGAGCTGGGAGAACTGATGACGACCCGCCGCGCCGAGCGCAGAATGTTGCGTGACGGCCGTCGCAAGGATCGCAACTGATAGCAGACTTTTCTGATGGCAAACAAAACCCCGCTGCGGCGGGGTTTTTGTTGACCTCGTGCCGGTGTTGCGGCGGTAGTCAGTCTTTGGGCAGGTAATGCTCTTCCAGGTATTGCGAACGAAAATCCTGGGGTGGCGTCATGCGATCCGGGCGGCCCGCCGGCGTCATGTCCATGAGGTTCCAATACACCCATACCATGTCGAGCGAGTTGCCCATCATCTCGGTACCCCAGAAATGACGAATCTCGCCCTCGTGCCTGGTAAATACATGCATGGCGGGCCACAGTGACTTGTCATCATCCGCGCTCTGGCTGTGATAGTCCCGCAGGTAACGATTCTTTTGCGCAGAAATCAGCCGGATATGATTCCAGCCCCGGCTTTGCGCCCAATCGTGCAGCTGCCTGGCGGACGCCAGGGTCACCACCGCAAAGGCCACGTCGTGGGTGACCGACAGCGCCGAACGATCAAAGCCGTCCACCAGGGAGGTACAAGACAGGCAGGGTTTGTCCCATTCGGGTCCGAACATGTAGCTGTATAGCAGCAGCGTGTCTTTATCGCCGAACAGTTCCGACAAGTGGATGTCCTGCCCCAGGTTATCCTGGTTGGCACCAACAAACACATAGTCTTCGCGAATCCTGCCGCCGGCGGGTAGCTGGCGGCGCTGCGCCGCCACTGCTTTGACCCGGGCGATGAGTGCTTCCTCCTCTTTTAGCAGGGCATCCCGCGCCGCGCGATACTCGGCGCTCTCATTGGGGTATTTTGTTGCAGACATCGGGCACTCCGGTGACACACAGGCATCTGTCTGCAAGTTTAGTCCACGGCCGGTGGCTGGGCGGAGTCGGCGGTTAAGTCCCTGAGGATCAACAGGGCAGTTTTCGGCGAACAAAAAAAAACGGGCGGCCGCGGGGCCGCCCGTCCTGCTCCTTGCGTGGATTCAAGTGCCCAGGTGCCGCTTGAAGAATTCATCCATGAGCGCGTAGAGCTCAAGATTGTTTTCTTCCTTGCGAAAGCCATGCCCTTCTTTTTCCTTGATCAGCACTTCGAACTGCTTGTCGTGTTTTTTCAGTTCCTTGATCAGGACTCGCGCCTGCTTGATCTCGACTCGTGGATCGCGCTCACCGTGAACCACGAATAACGGCGCCTGGATGCGCTCCACCAGGTTGATGGGCGATGTCTGCTCAAACCTGGCCTTGTCTTTCTTGGGATCACCGACGGCACGTTCAAACCAGGCCTTGACCCCCTCCACCCTGGAATCCCATTCATGCAGCATGGCCAGGTCCACCACGCCTACATAGTTAACCGCACATTTGTACAGGTCGGGCGTCATGGTTATGCCCGCCATGGTCGCGTAACCGCCGTAACTGGCGCCGTATATACAGACGCGCTTCGGATCGGCAATGCCTTCAGAGATTGCCCAGCGCACTCCATCGGTTACGTCATCCTGCATCTCCAGGCCCCACTTGCCCCAGGCTATGTCCATAAAGCGCTTGCCGTAACCACCTGAGCCGCGGTAGTTCATCTGCAGCACTGCATAACCACGGTTGGCGAGAAATTGTAATTCCCGATTGAATCCCCAGTTATCTCGCACGCCGTAAGGTCCGCCGTGGGGATGTATGATCAATGGCAGGTCTTTTGCCTCTTTGCCGGGCGGGAGCGTCAGATAGCCATAAATGGTCTCGCCGTCCCGGGCCTGATAACTGACATACTTGACCTCGGCCATCTTGCCCGGATCTACCCAGGGCATGCTCTTGACCAAAAATCGCAGTTTGTTGGAATCGCGATCGTACAGGTAATAAGTGGGCGGCACCCGGTCGGCTGTCGACACCATAACCAGGCGATTATCCGCCCGGTCGATGCTGGAAAAAGTGTTGACGGTGTCAGGAAAGGCCTGGTCAATACCCGCCTGGATGGCGGCCCATTCCTCATCGATATAGTGAATACGGGGGCGGTCTGTCGTGTATCTGACGCCCACCAGCTCGTGGCTGCCGCGGGTCATTACGGGCCCGCCCACGTCCACGTCATCACGGCCGTAGATCATTTCTCCAAATTCGCGGGTTGCGGGATCGTAGAGATACATTGCGACCGTGTCCCGCCCGAGGTTGGACAGCACATACATCTTCTGGTTGTCAGCGGTGAAACCCACGGGCTGCCAGCCATGATCATCGAAGCCGAATTCGTCCAGGGCTACCCACTCTGCATCTTCATCCGCACGATAAATGATGCGTGAGATGAGCTTGTCCGGTTCGCCCGTATCACTCAAGCCAGCACGCACCACGCCATCGTTGTCGGCAAGCCAGCCTTGCACGTAACCTGGATTTGAGACCACGGTGCTTTTGCGGCCCGTATTGATGTTCATCCTGTAAACATCCGGATACGCCTTGCGCTTTTCGTTTATGGCGACAAGGATGTAATCTGGCTCGTCCTCCAGCAGGTTGAGGATGTTCATGGTGGTCGGGAAAAACGTCACTCCCTTGGCGCCCTCGAACAGCGTGCGGCCATTTTTGCCGTCGCGATCCACCGCAAAAACGCTGAACGCCTCGTTGCCGTCGGCGTCGACAAAAAACAAGAGACGGTCGTTGGTCGCCCAGGTATAACCTGCGATATCTGTCTGCTTGGGCCTGAGATTGGTAACGGCCACCGCCTGCATGGTGTCCAGGTCCAGAACCACAAGGTTGCGTCGACCGTTTACCGGCGCTACCGCACCGATGTGCTTGCCGTCAGGCGACACCGCTATCTGGGTAAACTCCGGGTTCTTGAAAAAGTAATCGACGGGCAGCTGTTCTGCCCACGCCGCCAGAACTGGTAGCGCCAGCAAGGCGACCAGGCTCATCAATCGTTTCATTGCTCCCTCCCCACAGGCATCTCAGGGCGAATCCCCCCTGGACTCTGCTCCCCGAGATGTCCAATTATCCGGTCATCAAGGCCGCCCACTTTATCATCCCCGCCGGCCTGAGCACGGCCGGCGCCTGGATAGAGGTAGTTATGTACTTTGGAGGCCCTTCGAGGCCGAATGTTCCCCGGGACCAAAGGGCGGGCCCGGCCCCAGGTCCCTACGGCATCAGGACCGTTCGCGCTGCTGGGCTTCTACTTCACGATGCCCCGGCACCAGGACCTTGGACATGAAGATGCCGATTTCGAACAGGGCGTACATGGGGACCGCCAGCAGGGTCTGCGAAATCATGTCGGGCGGCGTCAGCAGCATGCCCAGCACGAATGCGCCCAGAAACACGTAGGGCCTCTTGCTGGCCAGCTTCTGGGGCGTGGTGAATCCCGCCCACACCATGAGTATGGTGGCGATGGGCACCTCGAAAGCGAGACCGAAGGCCAGGAACAACGCCATCACGAAATCCAGGTAACGGGCGATGTCCGTCATCATGGATACGCCGCTGATCTCGATGGACGCAAAGAAACCGAATATCAGCGGAAACACCACGAAGTAGGCAAAGGCCACGCCGGCGTAAAACAGGAATACGCTGGAGACCACCAAGGGAATGCCAAAGCGCTTCTCCTGGCTGTACAGGCCAGGGGCGACGAAGGCCCATACCTGGTACAGCATATAGGGCATGGCGACAAACACCGCCATTACAAAGGTCAGCTTGAAGGGCGTCAGAAACGGTGAGGCCACCTCGGTGGCGATCATGGAAGTGGCGCCCGGCAAGCGCTCAATGAGCGGCGCTGCAATCCAGCCGAAAATATCGCCAGCGAAGGGTGCCATGGCTATAAAAACCAGCATGACCGCCAGCACCATGCGCAGCAGGCGAGAGCGAAGCTCGATGAGATGGGAAATCAGCGAATTTCCGGGCAGCTCCGCATCCTGGGTGGGCTCAGTCATGGGGTTTTTTGCGCGCCGTCATTTCCGGCTCGCCCTCGGCGGTATCGTCTGGAGCTGATACGCCGAGGCCTTCCTTCAAGCGGGCTTCCTCGCGCGCCATTTCCTCCCTGAGCTGGTTCTGCAGGCCCCGCGCCAGGCTGCGAGCCCGGGCCACAAATCGCCCCGCCGTGCGCGCGGCACCCGGCAAGCGCTCAGGTCCCAGCACCAGCAGGGCCAGCACACCGATGAGCAGGAGCTCCAGAAATCCGATATCAAACATGCGGCGTCGACGCCCGAGGGGTCAGTCGGAGTGGGTTTTTTCGGTTTGCGACTGGCTGCTGGGTTCCTCAGCCTCTCGCTTGTGGTTGAGCGCTTCGGGTGTGAGGTCTTCGGAATCCTCGTTCATCGCCTTGCGGAAGTTTTTGACCGCACCGCCGACGTCGCCACCCATATTACGCAGCTTCTTGGTGCCGAAAATCACGACCACGATGAGCAGCACAATGAGAAGCTGCCAGATGCTGATATTGCCGAAACCCATAGTCAAACTCCGTGGCGCCATATGCTGCCGGTTGGCGGCCGATTACTCGACCAGAATCGATTATATCAGCCGATGCCGCTGCCCGGATTCAAGGGGCGACCGCAGGGCCCGTTTGCAGCCAGAACGTTACCGGACCGTCGTTAACCAGCGCCACCTGCATATGGGCGCCGAACACCCCGCTGGCCACCGGCATGTGCAGCTGCCGAACCTCGCCAAGCAGGCATTCGAACAGCGACTGTCCCTGTTGTGGTTCCGCTGCCCGCGCAAAACTGGCGCGCGTGCCTTTACGGGTATTGGCGGCCAGCGTGAACTGGGGCACCAGCAAAATGCCGCCACCCGTATCCTTGACGCTCAGGTTCATGCGCCCGGACGCGTCAGGAAACACCCGGTAATTGACCAGCCGCTCGGCAAGTCGGGCGGCCTCTGCCGGTGTGTCATCGCGCTGTACCGCTGCCAGCACCAGGATGCCGCTACCGATGGACCCGATTGTTTGATCTGCAACCGTGACGCTTGCAGAGCTGACTCGTTGTAGCAAACCAATCATATCCGCAGTCTACCGCGTGCACCTTTGCTGGCAATCACCCTATGAATGGGCCTTTTTCCCACTAAGATGCTTGATATGGTGCTTGTTAATGTCATTTTTCCCACCAGTTGTATTTATTGCCGAATATTGCTGATTATCTGAGAAAACTTTTTACAATGAACCGGATAGTTTTACCACTTACAGCCCAAGAACAGAACAATTATGCCCATGCTTTTCCACTGTTGATTAGAAACACCCAATCACAGCCACAAGTGGCGGCGAATTCGGGCCGCTTGCGCTGGCGCGCAGGTATCTCGTCTAATGGGCCCCTGATGGGAGCCATGCCATGAAAAGAAGAGATTTTGTCGGCGCCCTGGGCGTCACTGCGCTGGGTGCCGGCGCTATCAGTGGCTGCAGCAACAGGGACAGTGTCAGCGCCGGCGAGGGTCCGGGCCCGGCGCGCAGGTTTCGCTGGAAAATGGTCACCACCTGGCCACCCAACTTTCCCGGTGTCGGCACCATGGTCAATGAGCTGGCCGATCTGATCAAAGCAATGTCGGGAGGCCGCATCGAGGTCAAGGTGTTCGGCGGCGGCGAGCTGGTGCCCCCTTTGCAGGTATTCGACGCGGTATCCCGGGGCACTGCGGAAATGGGCCACGGCGCCTCTTATTACTGGAAAGGCAGCACACCGGCGGCGCAATTTTTTACCGCGGCACCCTTTGGCATGAATGCCCAGGAAATGAATGCGTGGCTGTATTACGGCGGCGGCCTCGAATTGTGGCGCGAGATATACCAGCCTTTCGGGTTGGTGCCTTTCGTAGCCGGCAACACCGGCGTACAAATGGGCGGCTGGTTCAATCGCACAATCAATTCCGTGGACGACCTGCGCGGCCTGAAAATGCGTATCCCGGGCCTCGGCGCCGAGGTGCTGCGGCGCGCCGGAGGCACGCCGGTCACGATGCCCGGCTCGGAAATTTTTACCTCATTACAAACCGGCGCCATCGACGCTACCGAATGGATCGGGCCATACAACGACATGGCCTTCGGTTTACACAAAGCCGCCAAGTACTACTACTACCCGGGTTGGCATGAGCCGGGCTCGACACTGGAATGCATCGTCAATGGGGCAGCATACAAAGAACTGCCGGCCGACCTGCAGGCAGTGGTTGCCGGCGCCTGCGAGGCGGTCAACAATCGCATGCTGGCCGAATACACCGCTCGCAATGCCAGTTCCCTGGCGCAGTTGCGCGACGCCGGCGAGGTACAGGTTTTACGACTGCCGGATTCCGTGCTGGCGGAACTCAGCAGGCATACCAAAGACATTGTTGCCGAAATGACCGCTGCCGATGCAACGGTTGCGCGGGTCCACAAATCCTACCGGGAGTTCTACCGCAAGGTGAGCGACTGGCACGAAATCTCGGAACGTGCCTGGTACCAGATGCGCGGTGCGCCTTAACCGTAAATCTTTTGCGGCAACCAGGTGGCCAGTTCCGGCCACACGCCAAGCAGCGCGAGTGCTACCAGCTGGATCGCCACGTAGGGCATGACGCCCCGATAGATATCGGCGGTACGCACCGACTCGGGCGCCACGCCGCGAAGATAGAACAGAGAAAAACCAAACGGCGGCGTCAGAAATGAAGTCTGCAGGTTGATGGCGATCATTACGCCCAGCCACACCGGGTCGAGGCCCATGGCCAGCAAAACCGGCCCGACGATGGGCACCACCACGAAGGTGATCTCGATGAAGTCCAGCACGAAACCCAGCAGGAACATCACCAGCATCACTATTATGACCGCGCCGATCACGCCTCCTGGCAGGTTGGCCAGCATGGCATGCACGGCATCGTCACCACCAAGCCCGCGAAACACCAGGGAAAACACTGAAGCGCCCACCAGGATCAGAAACACCATGCTGCTGACTCGCGCGGTGGCGCGCATGACTTCGCGCAGCCGCGCCAGGTTGAGCTGACCTTTGATGATGGCCAACAGCGTGGCCCCCACCGCCCCCACCGCAGCCGCCTCAGTGGGCGTGGCAAGGCCCGCGAGAATGGAGCCGAGCACCGCAAGAATCAGCAGCAGTGGCGGCACCAGGGCCCCCAGCACCCTGGTCACCAGGGCAGCGCCGCTCATACTGCGGCGCTCATCACCGGCCATGGCGGGCGAACTCTCCGGAGCAAACAGTGCCACCAGGATTTGCCAACCCATGTACAGCACCACCAGCAGCAAGCCCGGCAACAAGGCGCCGGCAAACAGATCGCCCACCGAAACGGTATCAGGGGAAAACACCCCCTGCTGCAACTGGGCCTGCTGATAGGCAGATGACAGCACGTCCGCCAGCAGTACCAGGATGATGGATGGTGGAATGATCTGGCCCAGGGTGCCGGACGCACAGATGGCGCCGGTGGCCGCGGCTGGTGAATAGCCGCGCTTGAGCATGGTGGGCAGAGACAACAAGCCCATGGTGACTACGGTAGCCCCCACGATGCCGGTACTGGCCGCCAGCAGCATGCCCACCAGCGTCACCGACAAGCCCAGACCACCACGCAGAGAACCAAACAGGGCCGACAGCGTGTCCAACAGATCTTCGGCGATGCGCGAGCGTTCCAGCATTACCCCCATGAACACGAACAGCGGCACCGCCACCAGGATTTCGCTGGCCATGATGCCGCCGAAAATCCGATTGGGCGTAGCCAGCAGGTAACTGGGGTCAAAGAACCCGGCCAGCGTTCCGACCAGGGCAAAGACAAGCGCGGTCCCCGCCAGGCTGAAGGCCACCGGAAACCCCGCCAGCAGCACCAGCACCACCGCAAGAAACAGCAACAGTCCCGCCATCAGACTTTGCCGATCCGGGTTTTCTCCCGGGCCATATCTGAACCGGGATCGCGAATGGCAAGCACGCTGCGCAGCGCGAGCGCCAGCCCCTGCAAAAGCAACAGCAGGGCCGCAACGGGGATAACGGTCTTGAACAGATACAGCCCCGGCAGGCCGCCGGCCTCCACCGAGGTTTCAGTGACGCGCCATGACTGGGCCACGAAATCCAGGCTGGTAAAAAGTACGAATGCGGTGGTGGGCAGCAGCAACAGCACAGTACCCAGCAGGTTGACCCAGGCACGACCGCGGGGCGTCATGCGCCGATAAAAAATATCCACCCGCACATGTTCGTCTTCCCGCAGCGTGTAAGCGGCCGCCAGCATGAATACGAAACCGTGCATCCAGGTGACGGACTCCTGCATCCAGATGTAGCCGCTGTCGAACAGGTAGCGCAGCGCCACGACCAAGGCCGTTACCAGCACCATTCCCAGGGTCAACCATGCCACCAGATGGCCGGTGAACGTCGTCAGCCGCTCGATACCAGTGATCAGTCGGGTCAGGGCTGAGCGCGACTTCATAACCGCCTGCTCAGAGATCGAGCATCTTCTCCTGCTCTTCCGGAGTCGGCTCGAGATCGTGTTTCTCGTAGTGCTCGAGGATGTAGCTCACCACTTCGTCGGCCTCGTCTTTCAGCGACAGGATCGAGAGCTCCTCGCGAGTAATGGCCCCTTCTTCAACCAGCGTGGTTTGCATCCATTCCACTAGTCCGTGCCAGTACTTCGAGCCCACCAGCACCACCGGTATACGGCGGCTCTTGCCGGTCTGCAGCAAGGTGAGAATCTCCATCAGTTCATCCAGGGTGCCGAAGCCGCCCGGCAGCACCACATAGGCGGAGGCATATTTCACGAACATGACCTTGCGCGAAAAGAAATGCCGGAAATGCATGGAGATATCCTGGTACTCGTTGGCGCGCTGCTCATTCGGCAGGTCTATATTGAGACCAACACTCAGGGACTTGCCGCGAAATGCGCCGCGGTTACCGGCCTCCATGAGGCCCGGCCCGCCGCCGGTGACAATGGCAAAGCCGGCCTCGGAGAGACCCTGGGCAATCTTTTGGGTGAGCTTGTAATTGGGATGGTCTTCGCCCATGCGCGCGGAACCAAAAATGCTCACGGAGGGGCCGATGGATGAGAGTTGTTCGAAGCCCTCGACAAACTCGGACATGATCTGAAAGACCCGCCACGATTCGCGGTTGAGCAATTCCTTTACATGTGGCCGTGACGGCCGTTGACGATGGCTCAAGTCGACTCTCCTGCCTGCGTCTGTTTTGCCAGGCGCTTTAAAAATACTCGCATCTCTTTGGCAGCCTGCACGTCTCCTTTGGCCTCGGCGACATCGATCCCTTGCCGATAGACATTGAGGGCCTCGTCGGGATCGCCGGCGGCGGCTGTTGCCTGCCCCAGCAGCTTCCAGGCTGCAGAATAATCGGGCTGCTGAGCCACTGCCGCCACCAGGTGGTGTCGCGCCCTGGCCGGGTCGCCAGCCTGCAGAAACTCGTTGCCCAGAGCAAACCGCAACAGCGCCGAATCCTGGCCGGACTTCAGGGTGTTCTCAAGGCGCTGGCGCAGGGCTTCGTTTGCCATGGTTCTCAGCGCCGCCAGAATGATGGCGACACCAGCACCAGCAAGGTAAAGATCTCGAGACGACCCAGCACCATGGCCACCACGCCGACCCACTTGGCGGTATCCGGCACGCTGCGGAAATTGGCCGACACTTCGCCCAGCCCCGGACCAAGGTTGTTAAGACAGGCGGCGACTGCGGAAAAGGCCGTGACCTGGTTCATGCCGGTGCTCAGCATAACGGTCATCATCAGGGCGAACAGCACCACGTAAACGGAGAAAAAGCCCCACACTGCGTCCACCACCCGGTAGGGCACTGCGCGGGCGCCCAGTTTCACCGGGATTTCGGCGCTGGGATGAACCAGGCGCGCAACTTCTCGCAAGCCCTGCTTGTAAATCAGCAGCCAGCGAATCACCTTCATGCCGCCCGCCGTGGAACCGGCGCAGCCGCCAATAAAACTCATAAAGATCAACAGCACCGGCACGGCGCCAGGCCAGGCGGCGAAGTCGGCCGTGGTAAATCCGGTGGTGGTACTGATGGAGACCACCTGGAACAGCCCGGCCATTACGGTATCCAGCGGGTTGTCGTAGACCTCGTCGATGAGCAGCGCCGCCAGGGTGCCCACCGCAGCGATTCCCAGCACCGCCGCGAAGGCTTTGAACTCCGGATCAAGGCCATAATGTCCCAGGTGCATACGCGGGACATCGCGGCGCCGAAGCTTGCTGAAATTGAGACGATTGCGAACGCTGATTTTCAGAAAATGCATTAGCCGAAAATCCTTGACGGCGTAATAGTGCAGCGAAAAATTAATGGCTGCGATAAACATGAAGACCATGGCAATCAATTCGATCCGCCGGCTCTCAAAGTGCCCGATACTGGCATCGTGGGTGGAAAACCCGCCGATGGCGACGGTGCTGAAGCTGTGTGCCACGGCATCGAAAATGCTCATGCCCGCGAGGTAGTAAGCGCCGCCGCATACCAGCGTGAGCGCCACGTAAATCCACCAGAGAGAACGGGCCGTGTCAGCAATACGCGCCGTCAACTTGGTGTCCTTCACCGGGCCCGGCGTTTCGGCCCGGTACAGCTGCATGCCGCCCACGCCCAGCATGGGCATAACCGCGACCGCCAGGATGATGATGCCCATGCCGCCGAGCCACTGTAGCTGCTGACGGTAGTAAAGGATGGAACGCGGCAGCTCATCGATGCCCACCAGGATAGTGGCGCCCGTGGTGGTGAGTCCGGACATGGACTCGAACACGGCCTCGGTAAAGGTGAGCTCGGGTACTTCAGCCAGATACAGCGGCAGAGATCCGAACATGCCCAGCAATACCCAGAACAGGGCCACAATCAGGAAGCCGTCACGCAAACGCAAATCCTTGCTGGCATTGCGGGCCGGCAGGTAGGCGACAAACCCGATAACCAGGGTCAGCGTGAACGCCTCGACGAAGGGTAACCATTCGGCCACCGCGTCGGCGAACTCCGAGAACCCGCCGCCGCCCGCAACATGGTCGATAAACGCCACCAGCACCGGTGGCAGCATGGTCAGGCTGAAAAGCATCAGCAGGCGACCGAAAATATGCTGCACCATGGAGTCTTTCATGGTGATCAGTACTGCGGTTCGACCTCAAACAAACGTTCGACCTCAGGCACATGCTTGCGGTCGGTAATCAACAGTATGACGTGATCATCCGCCTCGATGACAGTGTCGT
>JBFIQI010000017.1:0-25626 GCA_041609715.1 Gammaproteobacteria bacterium | reverse complement strand
GGTGTACACACCATCGATATATAACCAGTACGCCAGCAGGAAAAGCGCCACCGTCTTGAGCGCCCGCAGCTCGGCAAATGTCACCCGCAGCTGAATCAATCCGGCACGCACTGCCGCCATCGCCCCCAAGCTGTCGCCCGGATGCGGCTCGCGCACATTGGCGGCCAGCGGCAGACTGAACAGTGCCCACCAAATCGCCACGCTCAAAAAAGAAAACTGTACGGCGGTAGTGGCGTCCGGCAACCCGAACCATTCGGGGCGTTGCACCATCACCACGTTCAGCGTAAACAATGCACCGCCGCCGAGGTATCCCAGCGAATAACCAAAACCTGAAACGAGATCGAGGTCGCGCCCGCCGGTGACCGGTACCAGCAGGCCGTCGTAGAACACGTTGGCCGCGGCAAATCCGGTGCCGGCCAGCACATACAGAGTCAGTGCAAACTGCCACTGTCCTGCTTCGACAAAATACAGGCCAGCGGTGGTGACCACACCGATGCCGGCCGCCACCAGCAGGAATTTTTTCGACAGACCACCGCGGTCTGCGATCGCACCCAGGACGGGCGCCGCAACAGCCACCAACAATGCTGTGAAACTGTTGCCGAATCCGAGCCAGAAGGTGCTCTGGGTCGCACTGAGACCAGCTGACCAGAAATCCTTAAAAAAAATAGGAAAGAAACCCGCCATGATGGTGGTGGCGAAAGCGGAATTGCCCCAGTCGTACAGCGCCCAGGAATAAATCGGGCGGCTGAGCAACGGCGAATCCCGCAAGGGCCTCGCGCTCCTGGCGCCTTCAGCTGACACTGTGCTCCCGGGTCTTGCGGAATTCCAGTTCCGGCCAGCGCTCCTCGGTCAATTCCAGATTGACTCGCGAAGGCGCTATGTAGACCAGCGCCTCACTATGGTCGAGAGCCAGATGCTCGTGAGCCTTTTTGCGAAACCCCTCGAGACGCAGGGGATCTTCACCGTAGACCCAGCGTGCGGTTGCTACATTGACCGCTTCGAACATGCAATCCACCCCATATTCTTCCCGCAGGCGGTGTGCGACCACATCGAACTGGAGCACGCCGACAGCGCCCAGTATAAGGTCGTTGTTTTTCAGTGGCCTGAAAATCTGTGTTGCGCCCTCTTCGCACAGCTGGTCCAGGCCTTTTTGCAAGGCTTTCATGCGCAGAGGATCTTTCAGCACCGCTCGCCGAAACAGCTCTGGCGCAAAATTGGGGATACCCGTGAAGTGGATGGTCTCACCCTCGGTAAAAGTATCCCCGATATTGATAGTCCCGTGGTTATGCAGGCCAATGATGTCACCAGCATAAGCCTCTTCGGCATGCTGCCGGTCGGCAGCCAGGAAAGTCAGTGCATCGGCCACGCGCTTGGTTTTACCCAGACGCACATGATGCATGCGCATACCTTGTCGATAAGCGCCCGAACAGATACGCAGAAATGCAATACGATCGCGATGCGCCGGATCCATGTTCGCCTGGATCTTGAACACGAAGCCGCTCAGCGTTTCTTCATCCGGTTGCACAAGTCGCTGCTCGGCCTCGCGCGGCCGCGGTGCCGGGGCTTGGGCAACAAAACTGCTCAGCAACTCGCGCACACCAAAATTATTGATTGCTGATCCGAAAAAAACCGGCGTCTGACGACCACTGAGATAGGCTGACTGGTCATAGTCCGCGGTCGCTTCACGGATCAGTTCCACTTCCTCGGTAAAACTCTCCAGGTCGCCACCCAGTACCTCGCCTGCCGCCGGCGAAGCCAGGCCGTCGATAGTCTCGGTGGCACCAAGACGCCCGGCCTTGGCCGGCCGATAGATGTAGATGCGGTCTTCACGCAAATGGTAAATACCCTTCAGGCGACTGCCCATGCCTATCGGCCAGGTAATCGGAGCGCACTGGATTTCCAGGACTTTTTCCACTTCATCGATCAATTCCAGCGGTTCGCGGCCCTCACGATCCAGCTTGTTGATGAAGGTCATGATTGGCGTGTCGCGCATGCGGCACACTTCCATCAGCTTGATGGTGCGAGCTTCCACACCCTTGGCGCAGTCAATGACCATCAGCGCTGAATCCACCGCAGTCAGGGTGCGGTAGGTGTCTTCCGAAAAATCTTCATGGCCCGGGGTATCCAACAGGTTCACAACCCGATCTGCAAATGGAAACTGCATAACCGACGAAGTTACAGAGATGCCACGCTGTTGCTCGAGTTTCATCCAGTCGGAAGTGGCATGCCTGGCTGCCTTGCGACCTTTGACGGTTCCGGCCATGGTGATCGCACCACCGAAAAGCAGGAGCTTTTCCGTCAAGGTAGTCTTGCCGGCATCGGGATGGGAAATGATTGCGAAAGTGCGCCGCTGACTGATTGCTTCGCCTGACCGGGACATGGAACCTGCTTTATTTAAGTGGGCGGCGATTCTAGCGCATCCGGGGCGACTGCAGCGGCTCAGCGCAGATCCCGGGCCAGAACTACCGCATCTTCGCGCCCGTTTGCGGCCCGGTAGTAGTCACGCCGCAAGCCGACCTTTTCGAAGCCTCGCCCGGCATACAGGTTCAGCGCAGCGCGGTTACTGGGCCTGACCTCGAGAAAAATCCGGCGGCAGCTTTGCTCGCGGGCTTTAAGTAGCAGGTGATCGAGCAGCAAGCCTCCCAGACCCTGGCTCCGGTACCCAAGGCTGACGCACAGATTCAAAATATGCGCTTCATCCACGGCCACCGCCAGGATGCAATATCCAAGCAGTTGGCCGGCCTCATCTTCCAGCACTTCGCAATCGTAGCCCACTCGCAGACAGTCATGAAAAATTCCGCGGGTCCAGGGAAAGTCGTATGAGGCCGCTTCCAGCTGGGCCACCGCCGTCAAGTCATCCGTGGTCATGCCACGAAAACGCGCCGCTAATGCCTGCATGAATCTTCAGTTGGCGTGGGGCTGGGCAATGCTCATGGCGAGTTGCAAGTCCGCCCAGGACTTGGCTTTTTCCGAGGGTTTGCGCAACAGATAGGCCGGGTGATATGTCACCACCACGGGAATATTTCCCGGATCGAAGCGGTGCACACGGCCACGCATGCGGCCGATCGTCTCTTCGCTGTGCAACAGATTGCTGGCCGCAACCCTGCCGACGGCCAGTATCAGCTCTGGCTGAATTAACGCGATTTGACGTGCCAGATATGGCGCGCAGGACAGGGCCTCCTCGACCCGCGGGTTGCGATTGGAGGGCGGACGACACTTGACGATGTTGGCTATGTACACTTGCTCGCGCCGGGCCCCGGTCGCCTGGATCATGGCGTTCAGCAACTGGCCGGCTCGACCCACGAAGGGCTCCCCGAGGCGGTCCTCATCGGCACCAGGCGCTTCGCCAATGATCAGCCAGCGGGCACTGCGATCACCGGTACCGAAGACCGCCTGAGTGCGTCCCTCACACAATTCACAGGCACGACAGCCCGCCACCCTGCTGGCAAGGGCCTCCCAGTCCAGCGCCTCTATGGAACCATCTGCCGAGGTCGACCCTGGCGTTGCCGTGGTCGCTAAAGCGGGTTCGCTGTCTGCTCCAGGGCCGCCCTGCTCCGTCGAACTGGCGGGTGCCCGCGCCACCCAGGCCTGAATGCCCATGCCCGCCAGCAAGCGCAGCCTGCGCCCTTCCAGCGCCATCTCAGCCCTGACCGTCCCCGGATTTCGCCGACTTGTCGGTGCCGCCTTTTTGTTGCCGCGGCCGTCGCGCCAGCTTCCATATTGTCAAGGCCGGACCCGACAGCGAGTAGCCGAGAAACATCAAGAACAATACCCGCGGCGGATCCAGTGCGATGAGCATGAATACCAATGGGATCAGGATGATGTAGGCAAACGGTACATTTTCGCCCAGGGACACGTTTTTGAAGCTGAAGTAGCGAAAATTGCTGACCATCAGCATGCCCGCAGTCGCGGTAATCAGGAAGGCCGCAGCCAGCGCACCCAGGCCCCCCAGACCCGCGTCCGATCCGTACCAGATGAGTCCGCCCACCAGGCCCGCCGCCGAGGGGCTGGGCAGACCTTGAAAATACAATTTGCCGGTTTTGACCGGCTGGGTATTGAAGCGCGCCAGCCGCAGCGCGGCCGCAACCGTGTAAAAAAACGCCGCCAGCCAGCCAAATTTGCCCCAGGCCCAACCATACTCTGCGAGGCTCGCAGCACCCCACTGATACACCACCAACGCCGGCGCCAGACCAAAGGAAACCATGTCCGACAAGCTGTCGTATTCCTTGCCGAAGTCGCTCTCGGTATTGGTCAGACGCGCCACGCGGCCGTCCATCCCATCCATCAGCATGGCTACGAAAATCGCCATGGCCGCCGCCGGAAAATTGCCGTCAATGGCGGCTACCACCGCATAGAAGCCTGCAAACAGGGCCGCGGTGGTAAACAGATTCGGTAACAGGTAGATGCCGCGACGGCGGGCGCGGTTCAGGTTGGTCACTTTCTTGTCAGCTGCCATATATTTGCGAAGCTCATCGCCAGTCCGGCATTGAATAATGCCACGAGCGAACGCCGTAGTCGCGGCGAGCGCCGGCCGTCCGCAGCCTGACTACAGCTGCAAAGCGCTCGGCGCCTGTACCTGCGTGCCCCCTGGTGGCTAGAATAGCGCCCTTCGGAATCACCCGGCAGACCGCCAACAGGCACCCCATGCGCTTATCCGCTTTAAAAGTCTCAACCCTGAAGGAAGTGCCGGCAGACGCCGAAACCATCAGCCACAAACTGATGTTGCGCGCCGGACTGATACGCCAGCTGGCGGCAGGTCTGTATAACTGGTTACCCCTGGGACTGGTCGTCATGCGCCGGGTCGAGCAGGTCGTGCGTGAAGAAATGAACCGGGCAGGCGCGCTGGAACTCATGATGCCTTGCGTGCAGCCGGCAGAATTGTGGAGCGAATCCGGGCGCTGGGAGGAATACGGTCCGGAACTGCTGCGTATCAGCGATCGCCACCAGCGGGATTTTTGCTTTGGCCCCACCCACGAAGAAGTCATCACTGACCTGGCCCGCAGGGAGCTGCGCAGTTACAAACAGCTGCCGGTCACTTATTACCAGATCCAGACAAAATTCCGCGACGAAATCCGGCCGCGTTTCGGAGTCATGCGGGCCCGTGAGTTTCTGATGAAAGATGCCTATTCCTTTCATCTGGACGAAGCATCGCTGGCCCGGTCTTACCAGACCATGTATGAGGCGTATTCCAGGATTTTCACGCGTCTGGGGCTCAAGTTTCGGGCCGTGGCGGCGGACAGCGGCGCCATCGGTGGCAAGGTATCCCATGAGTTTCATGTGCTGGCCGATGCCGGCGAGGACGCCATCGCTTTCTCCGATACCGGCGATTACGCCGCCAACGTGGAACTGGCGGCAGCCCGGGCCCCTGAAACACCCCGTTCCGACGCAGCGATGGAGCTCGAGCGCGTGCCCACGCCAGGCGTGGGCAGCATGGACGAAGTCTGTGCGGCCCTGGGAGTGCGGGCGGAAAACTGCGTCAAGACCCTGGTGGTTGACGGCACCGATGGCGGCCTGGTTGCCCTGGTATTGCGCGGTGATCACGAACTCAATGCGCTCAAAGCCTCCGCCCACCCGCAGGTCGCTGCGCCCCTGCGGATGGCTGGCGCCGACGCCATTAAAAAAACCCTGGGCTGTGCGCCCGGTTCACTGGGGCCGGTTGGGCTCGATATACCGATTATTGCCGATCACAGTGCCCTGGCAGTGGCTGACTTCACTTGCGGGGCCAATGCGGACGACGAGCATCTGCGTGGCGTCAATTGGGGCCGCGATCTTCCGGAGCCCGAAAGTGCCGACATTCGTAACGTGGTGAACGGAGACCCGAGCCCCGACGGCAAGGGCTCACTCAGCATCGCCCGCGGCATCGAAGTGGGTCATATATTTCAGTTGGGCGATAAATACAGCGCCAGCATGGGTGCCGGCGTCCTGGATGAAGACGGCAAGCACCGCACCCTCATCATGGGCTGCTACGGAATCGGCGTAACGCGCATAGTTGCAGCCGCTATTGAACAGAACCATGACGAGCGTGGCATCATCTGGCCCACCGCCATGGCGCCCTTTGACGTGGCACTGGTACCCATCAACCTGCACAAATCCGAACGCTTGCGCCAGGCCGCAGATGCGCTGTACCAGAAGATGGAATCGGCGGGTTACAGGGTATTGTTCGATGATCGCGATGCACGTCCGGGCGTCAAGTTTGCCGATATGGATCTGTACGGCATACCGCACCGTGTCGTGCTTTCCGATCGCGGTCTGGACGCCGGTACCTTGGAGTACAAGGGTCGGCAGGAGTCCGAAGCACAGCACATAAATCAAACCGAGTTCCTTGATTTTCTCGCCCGCGCGGTTACAAATGCTGTTTGAATAACGTTTTTGGATGCTCGCGCAACCCTGGGAAGCATAAACTTTGTCGATTACCCGCATTGCAACGGTTTTGATTGTCCTGCTGGCCGGGTGGCCGGCAGCGGCTGATACCCTGCCCGTGGATCCGGAGCTGCGCAGCAAACTGAAGGCGGCCGTTTCCGACTCAACAAGTTTTGAAGATCGATTCACTGCCGAGGTTTGGCTAACGGACATGTCAGGCCGCCTTGATGACCTTGTGCCTGACCATGACGAGCGCCTGACGATTCTGCGGGCGGTGCACGCCGAGGCGAAGCGCTCAGATTTGCCCCCGGAACTGGTGCTTGCCGTTATTGAAGTGGAGAGCCGCTTTGACCGGTTTGCCGTGTCGCATGCAGGCGCGCGGGGACTGATGCAGGTTATGCCGTTCTGGCTTGAGGAGATTGGGCGCCCCGATGACAACCTGTTTCATATCGAAACCAATCTCCGCTTTGGCTGCACCATATTGCGTCATTACCTGGATCGGGAGGACGGCAATCTGCTGCAAGCACTGGCCAGGTACAACGGTAGTGTCGGCCGTCGCTGGTACGCCGATCGCGTGTTTGCCAGGCTGAGCGGCAAGTGGTTTCGGGAGTGAGTCTCCCATTCGTAATCAAGCAGTCCTGAAACCCTCTGTCGGAGAGATTTCTGCGGGCTCGCAGGACACTTCGCTGACCTGCGCCAGTGGCGGACCCTGAGCCAGCCAGCGGCACAATTCCTCGACCTTGTCCGCAGCTCCCGCTACCAGGACTTCCACCGACCCGTCAGGCAAGTTAATGGCATGACCGCTGAGGCCGAGTTTGCGGGCCCGATCCGCCGTGGATGCGCGAAAAAACACGCCCTGAACCCGGCCCCTGACCCGGCACTTTCTACAAACCGTCCCGGACATTGAAAATCTCGATGGCGACGGATCAGCGATCCGACTGGGTGTTTTCCAGCTCTGCCAGGGCTTCCAGGGCCTTGCGCCGTGCTTCTACCGCGTCCACCTTGGCGCCGTTGTAGGCCTGGCGCCTGAGTTTGCCCTCCGCGCTTTCCAGCAGGGCCCGCGCCTGCCTGAGCAGCTGGCTTGCACGATCATTGCTTTCAGCCCCTTGCACCGCGGCAATAGCCTGTCGGGCATCACTCATCTCCTGCACCGGCGGACCGCTGGCGCAGGCCAGCAACAACACAGCACACAGCAGTGGTGATAACTGTCTGATCGAACGAGCAACATTTATCATGTTATTTTTGTAGCTGACGCCACCGGGGCAGCTCCGGAACGCTAGCAAGGGCACCTCAACCCGTCAAGGGGCCGGCTCGGTGGTGGCCGTCTTGCCGGCATTGATTTGACCCGCCTTTCATCTCTAGACTGAAGCCCCGCTGCAAATGACGCGCTACCAATTCATGAAAATCCAGATTTACCATAATCCCAAATGCTCCAAATCACGAGCCACGCTGGCCCTGCTGAGAGAGCGCGGCCTGGAACCGGAGGTTATCGAGTATCTGAAATCACCGCCGGATTGGGCCGAGCTGGAGAGCTTGCTGGAGAAGCTCGGCATGCGGGCTCGCGACCTGGTGCGGCGCGGTGAGGACGCTTACAAAGCGTTGGGCCTGGATGAGCAAGCATCCAGCGACCAAGCATACCTGCGCGCGCTGGTGGCGCATCCGATCCTGTTGCAACGACCCATCGTAGTGAATGGCCAGCGGGCGCGCATCGGGCGTCCGCCCGAGTCCGTCTGTGAGATTCTCGACTGATGGGGAGCATTCTGGTTCTCTATTACTCCCGGCATGGCTCCACCGCGAACCTTGCCCGCCACGTGGTGCGCGGTATTGAAACTGTCGAAGGCATGCAGGCAACGATACGCACCGTGCCCGCGGTCAGCAGCGAGACGGAACAGCTTGCCGATGCGGTCCCGGACCAGGGGCCGCCTTATGCAACGCTCAACGATCTGATCGAATGTGATGGCCTTGTAATGGGCAGTCCCACCCGCTTCGGCAATATGGCGGCACCGCTTAAATATTTCATCGACAGTACGAGCAGCCTCTGGCTGCCGGGAAAACTGGCAGGTAAACCAGCCGGTGTTTTTACTTCCACCTCGACCCTGCATGGCGGCCAGGAAAGTACCTTATTGTCCATGATGCTGCCGCTGCTGCATCACGGCATGGTCATAGTCGGAATTCCGTATACCGAGGCCGCGCTAAGTACCACCGTCAGCGGCGGCACGCCCTACGGCGCCAGCCATTATGCTCCTGATGGGCCGGGAGAAATCACCGAACATGAACGCCAGCTCGCGAAGACCTTGGGCACGCGGGTCGCGAGCCTGGCAAGAAAACTGCGGTGAAGCGCCCCGCTCTCCAAAAAGTATTGCTGGTTTCGTGGCTGTTTCTGTTACTCGCACTGTCCGGCTGGTGGGCCCGGGGTCTGGCATGGCCGCCGACACCGGGGACAATCCTCGGCGGCATGCTGATACTTCCCCTGGCGTTGATCCTGCCGGCCATTCTAAGAGGATCGGAAAAAGCCAGCGCCGCCGGCACCTTACTCCTGATCCCCTATATGGGATGGGGGCTCACAGAAGCGGTGGCCAACCCGGGGGCACGTAAGCTGGCCGCGGCCAGCGTGTTCATGGCTGTCACGTGTTTTGCCGCCCTGATCATCTGGCTGCGGTCGCTGCGATCAGGATGACAGGCGGTTCTGTTCCAGGATTTGCCTGACAAAAGGTATGGTCAGGCGCCTGCCCGCGGCCAGGCTTTCCAGGTCCAGGGTGTCCAGCAAAGCGTAGAGAGAACCCATGTCCCGCGGTACTCGTTTCAACAGCCACTCCCCCACATCGGCGGCAAGCTCAAGGCCCCGGTGACTTGCGCGCAGCTGCAGCGCGGCAATCCGCTGGTCATCGGACAAGTGCTGCAGCCGGTAGGTGGGACCCCCGGCCAGGCGCGATTTGAGATCGGCAAGTCCGAAAGCAACGGCCTGGGGACTGGCGCTGGCCGCGGCCAGCACCGCGCCGCCGGCCTGGGTGATTTCGTTGAAAGCCCTGAACAAGGCCTGCTCCCAGTCTGGCTGCCCGGCAATCAGGTCCACATCATCCACACACAAGATCCGCAGGGCGCCTTCTTGCTCAAGAATTCCCGGTTGCAGGCTGCGCCAGCTGGCCAGCGGCACGAAGGCGCCGGGCAGACCCTGCTCGGATGCCGCAGCACAGGTCGCCTGCAGCAGATGAGACTTGCCGGTGCCTGGTGGCCCCCAGATCCAGGTGACCGCGACCTGCGTCTCCGGCAGCGCCTGTAGCTGGCGAACGGCGATGCCGTTGGGCCCCTCCAGAAAGGTGCTGAACCGCGCATGGTCGTCCAGGCCCACGGCCAGGGGTAATTGTTTGCCCGCCATGTCAGTCGTGGTCGTCGCCCCGAACCACCGGGTGTCCCAGCTCTTCCCGGTAATGCCGGTAAGCAAACCGCGCAGCAACCGACACCACTGCCGCCACCGGTAGCGCCAGCAGGATGCCAAAGAACCCGAACAGCTGGCCGCCAGCCATTACGGCAAAAATCACCAGGACCGGATGCAGACCAATACGATCGCCCACCAGCCGCGGTGTGAGGAACATGCCCTCCACCATCTGACCGAGCACGAAAACCGCCACCACTAGCGCCACGGTCAGAATGCTGCCGGTCTGCACGATGGCGGCAAGCCCAGCCAGCACAATGCCCACAAACAAACCCAGGTAAGGCACAAAACTGACCAATCCGGCGACCACGCCAATAGCCAGAGCATTGTCGAGCCCGATTAGCGCCAGACCCGCTGTGTAAATACTGGCCAATGCAAACATGACCAGCAACTGGCCTCGCAGGAAGGCGCCCAGCACCGCATCGGACTCACGCACCAGTGCGAATACTTTTGGCTGGCGTTCGTCAGGCACCAATGCGGCAATCCGCTCGACGATCAGATCCCAGTCGCGCAACAGATAGAACGTGACCACCGGTATAAGGAACAGGTTGATGATGCCGGTGACAATCAGGCCTCCGCCGCGGGAAACCGTGGCCAGTGCGTTGCCCGCGTAGCTGCTGGCCTTCTGCCAGTTCTCTGCCAGAAAAGCCGCCAGTCCGAGCTTGTTCTCGCCTTGCTCGACGCCGATAAACTCCAACAGGCCCGGGAGAAAATGACTTTCCAGCCAGCGCACGTAAACCGGAATCTGTTTTGCCAGCACTTCAACCTGGGCCTTGATCAGCGGCAAAACCAGGGCTACAAGGGAGACCAGCAGTACGATCATGAGGATGAACACCAGCGCCACGGCGGGCGAGCGCCCCAATTTGAGCTTCTGCAGACGATCAACCAGGGGATCTCCAAGGTAGGCCAGCAAACCCGCGGCAACAAAGGGCGTCAGAATTGGGGCCAGCAGGTAGAGCAACCAGCCAATGCCCAGCAGCAGTAACAGCCGCAGAATCCCGGAATCAGCGCGCATCTTTGCTGGTCTCCCGCAGTGCCCGCCGTCCCCAATCCAGCACGTACTGCAGGCCACTGACAACCACCGTCAGTACCACAACCAGTCTGAGGACATCCACCAGCGCATTACTTGCAAACGGCGCTCCGGCGAGGTTGAGCAATAGTGCGGCCGTAAACAAAAACAACATCACGGTATTGAGCTTGCTGATCAGCGTTGGCCTCGCAACCACCGGTCCGATCATTTTTTCGTAAAGCAAGGCGCCGCCGCCGATGACCAGGTCACGACCAATTACCAGTGCCATCAGCCAGGGCTCGATATGCCCGAGGTAACCCAGCACGAGGAACAGGCTGACGAACAAAAGTTTGTCAGCAACCGGATCGAGTATTCCACCCAGGCGACTGCGCCATTCATTGCGGCGCGCCAGGTAGCCATCCAGCCCGTCGGTGAAAACCGCCAGGGCTATCACCGCCGTTGCCGCCACATAGTTCTCGCCCAGCAACAACCACAAGGCCGGCGGAATTAGCAGGATTCGAAATCCACTGAGCAGGTTTGGAATTGCCTCGCGTTTCACAACACTGGCCGATAATGAAGTTCCGTTACCAGGGCCGGGGCGGGAGCCGCTGTTGCCGCCGGTTCTATGATGCGGCCAAGCGCTATGGCACGTCGTAACTGCTCCGCCGAACCTTTAATATTCAGATCAAATACCAGTTCCTTGTCGCGCACCTCGCTGAGGACGACGTCATCCACCATTGACAGGCTTTCCAGGTGGTTCAGCACGCTCGCGTACTGTTCCAGATCGGCAATCTCTGAAACCCTCAGTCTGAGACGCTGATTGACTCCGCCCTGGCCACCAACCACAAATTGCCGGGCAAAAAAATCGGCAGTTTCATGGACGCCATCCGCAATGCTGCCCCGGGTCGCCAGCAGCTCGCCGCCCGCCAACAGCTTCCACTCTACGGTCAGGCCACCACCGCTGCGGCGGCGCGCGCGGCCGATCAGAATGGCATCGGGTGCATAGCGCGCCGAGGCGGCTTCCACCGCCTCTGTGAACCCACCCCACACATCGGCAAACCCAATACGCTGGCGATCCATTGCATCCATCAGCGGCAGGCTGACTGGCAAGCCCCGGGCGGTGGCTGCTTCGCGCAAGCGGACGGCAACCGCGCCATCGTTGTCAGCCGGCAGCAGCAATCGCTGCCCACCCCCGTAATCGATGGCCAGCCAAATCAGAACGTCAGGCCGCTCCGCGCCCCAGACGCCGATGCCTCGCGCAGCAACCGCCTGCTGCAAAGCCAGGCCATCGAAGGTGACCTCCAGGGTCATGTCGCCCCTGGAGCCACTGTAGCGGTAGGCCTGCACGTAGCGAGCCGCGTTTTCCACCAGATCTTCCAGTTCCGGGCTGCCCGCAACAGCAGCGGAGCCGGTGATGCGCACCAGCACCTGGCCGAGCGCTGACGCAAGTGCTTGTTGGCGGCTTTCTGGCGAGCGATCCGCCACGCTGACCCCCGCCGAAAACATGTTTTCGACCCGCGTGGCATGCGCGACAGGCAGTAAAGCCAAATACGCCATGGCCAGCATCAACGCGCAGAAAGCTGAGGTTTTTGGTTGCATGCTTTTTTCTCGGCCAATCCCTGCTTTATTCGATGTCAGGCCCGGTCGGCTGTCATGGGCCACTGGGCCTTGTGTAGAATACCGCGGCGGCGGCGCAAATCGCCGGCAAAACGATAATTCGGCGCATTATAACGCCTGCCAACTGGCAGCGTTGCAGGGGCTCTCCGTTGAAAAATTCAGACCCACTCAGTTACCGGGATGCGGGCGTCGACATCGACGCCGGTAATGCCCTGGTCGAAGCCATCAAACCCGCGGTCAGATCGACCCACCGACCCGAAGTGCTCGGTCAGTTGGGCGGCTTCGCCGGCCTGTTCGAATTGCCACCCGGGCGTTTTCGCCAGCCGGTACTGGTTTCGGGGACCGATGGCGTGGGTACCAAGTTGAAGCTGGCCGTCAGTGTGGGCCGCCACGACACGATCGGCATCGATCTGGTAGCGATGTGCGTCAATGACGTGATTGTGACCGGGGCGGAACCGCTGTTTTTTCTGGACTATTACGCCACCGGCAAACTGTCGGTCGAAGTCGCCACCGACGTCATCAACGGCATAGCGGAAGGCTGTCGCCAGTCGGGCATGGCGCTGATCGGCGGCGAAACTGCGGAAATGCCGGGTATGTATGCGCAGGGCGATTATGATCTCGCTGGCTTTTGCGTAGGGGTCTGCGAGAAATCCGACCTGCTGGCAGGCGAGAGGGTCAGCGACGGCGACGTCATTCTCGGTCTCGCATCCAGCGGTCCTCACTCCAATGGTTATTCCCTTATTCGCAAAATTCTCGAGCGCAACCCGGACGCCGGCCAGCAATCTCTGGGCGAAATGAGCGTGCTGCAGAGCCTCCTGCAACCCACCCGAATCTACGTCAAGGCGGTGCACGCCCTGCTGAAGGCCGTCAAGGTCAGCGCGCTGGCCCACATTACCGGGGGTGGCCTGCCGGAAAACCTGCCCAGAGTGCTGCCCGACGGGTACGGCGCAGACATAGATTCCACCAGCTGGCGACGACCGGAAATTTTCCGCTGGTTGCAAACCGGCGGCAACGTCCCGGACGCCGAGATGCTCAGAACCTTCAACTGCGGCATAGGCATGGTGGCTGTGGTGCCCAGGGAAGCAACCGAGACCGCCCTGCAGGTCCTGCAACAGGCCGGCGAACAAGCCTTCAGGATTGGTACGGTAAGAGCAGGCACCAGCGGGCTCAGGATCACCCCTTGAGCCTGCGGCAAGCTTCTGCCACCCGAATCGCTGTACTGGCTTCAGGAACCGGCAGCAACCTGCAGGCAATTCTCGATGCCGTGCGTAACGGCAGCCTCAAAGCGATCCCGGCGCTGGTGCTCAGTGACGTGAGCAATGCCAAGGCCCTTGACCGGGCCCGTGCTGCCGGGGTGCGGACCGCAGTCGTCGCGCCGCGTGACTATGAGGGCCGCGCCGCCTGGACCGAAGCGCTCTCCTGTGTTCTGCAGGAAGCCGGTATCGATCTGGTGGTTTTGGCCGGATTTATGCGCATTGTCGGTGCCCGGCTGATTGAGGATTTCTGCGGGCGCATGCTCAACATTCACCCATCGCTGTTGCCAGCCTATCGCGGTCTGGACACCTACCGAAAAGTGCTTGCTGCAGGGGATGCCTGGCACGGCACCAGCGTGCATTTCGTGACGGAGGAACTTGATGCCGGGCCGGTGATTGCCCAGGCCAGGATCGCCATCCGCGACCGCGAAGATGAATGTGCATTGCGCCAGCGCGTTCAGGCTGCCGAACACTGGCTCTATCCGCTGGTTATTGGCTGGTATGCCGCCGGCCGGCTCGATATGCGCGAGGCAGCCGTCTGGCTCGACGGCAAGCGGCTCGACCAGCCCCTGGTATTTCCCGAAAGCGGGCCTGGCTGAGCACCGCGGCGACTATGCGACACTCTGCGACTGATCAGGCACGCGGCAGGGTGACGCCTCTTTGCCCCTGGTATTTGCCCTTCCGATCCTTGTAAGACGTTTCGCACACTTCGTCGGACTCAAAGAACAGCATTTGGGCAACGCCTTCGTTGGCATATATCTTTGCCGGTAAGGGCGTGGTGTTGGAAAACTCCAGCGTAACGTGACCCTCCCATTCAGGTTCCAGCGGAGTCACATTCACAATGATTCCGCAGCGCGCGTAGGTGGATTTACCCAGGCAGATGGTGAGTACCTGGCGCGGAATGCGAAAATATTCCACGGTGCGCGCCAGCGCAAAGGAATTCGGCGGGATGATGCAAACCTCCGACTGCACGTCCACAAAACTACTGGCGTCAAAATTTTTCGGGTCCACCACAGCCGAATTAATGTTGGTAAAAATCTTGAATTCATCGGCACAACGCACGTCGTAACCATAACTGGAAGTTCCATACGAAACCTGCTCGGTGCCGTCGGCGCCCCGCACCTGGCGGGCTTCGAAAGGCTCGATCATGCCGTGCTGTTCGGCCATGCGACGGATCCACCGATCTGATTTGATACTCACTCAGTTGTTCTCCACTACGATTTTCGGAAAGCGCGCGGCATAGTTACGCGATCTCAAAGACAATTGCGCGGCCATGCGCAGGGCAATCTCACGATAGGCCCTGGCCACCGGACCTTTCGGATCGGCCACCACGCTGGGCTGACCACCATCTGTTTCCTCGCGGATCTGCATCGTTAGCGGCAACCGCCCCAGCAGCGGCACATCGAATTGTTCCGCCATCTGTACGCCGCCGCCGCTGCCGAAAATCGGCTCCTGGTGGCCGCATTCAGAACAAACATGGGTGGACATGTTCTCGACGATGCCCAGTACCGACACGTTTACCTTACGAAACATGTTGAGACCCTTGCGGGCATCCAGCAGCGCAATGTCCTGTGGTGTCGTCACGATGACCGCGCCACTGACCGGTACCTTCTGACTCAGTGTCAGCTGCGTATCGCCAGTGCCTGGCGGCATGTCCACGATCAGATAATCCAGTTCTCCCCAGTTGGTATCCGTGATCAGCTGGCTGAGCGCCTGGGTCACCATGGGCCCACGCCACACCATAGGCTGCTCCTCGTCGATCAGAAAACCTATGGACATGCAGGCCAGACCATAGGCCTCCAGTGGTTCCATGCTGCGGTTATCCAGCGTGCGGGGCCGCTTGCCGCTCAGTCCCAGCATGCGCGGTTGGCTCGGCCCATAGATGTCAGCATCCAGGATGCCGGTTCTCGCGCCTTCCGCCGCCAGGGCCAGAGCCAGATTCACCGCCGTCGTCGACTTGCCGACACCGCCTTTCCCCGAGGCAATCGCAATAATGTTCTTGATCTTGCCAACCGGCTGGAGATTGCCCTGGACCGCATGGGAGACCACCTGCCAGCCCACTTTGACCGGCACCGTATCGATGCCCGGCAATTTACCCAGATATTCCTGCAACGAAGTCTGCAACTGGCTCGCATATGCATCGCCGGCAAAGCCCAGCCGGATGTCCACGCGGGCCTCGCCCTCATGCACTGCCACCGCCGTTGATGCCCCCATTGCTGCCAGCGTCTGGTCGAAGACCGGGGTTAGGTAATCGCCCAGCATATTTTCTATGCGTGTCTTGATATTCTCACTCATATTGTTCGGATCTCTCCCGATGGTTCCGTCCGCAAGGCCCGGGCGGCTCAGGCCAAAATCCCGCTCCGGGCCCGACGCACTCCCGCTGCCACCGCCTTTGTGTAAAAATAAGCGCTTGTATCGTTTACTGGCAGGCCGGCATCCGCCAAGCCCGGTGCGCTCGCCGGGACCGGCTACTAATGGTAACCTTTTGCGGCCCGCCATTCGAAACGGAATTTCGACTCAATCTAGATTAATCCTGAGGCCAGAGACATTGCGGGATGCATCACACCAAGGAAACCCTGCTCGATCCCTTTCGAAATCCGGCCTGCTGGTGCTGGGTGAGCTTGAAAGTCTGAAAATGTCGCCCAGGACTATAACTGAATGAATTTTATTCGTGGCATGCAGGCGCAGCGCCTGATCGACAAGATCATGGCGGCCAAGGATCCTACCGACGAACCCACGGCCAAGATCGTCGATAAAGCCGCCCGCCTGGGTGGCTCGGCAATTCCGAAGATCTACGAACAGCTCGAGATTGCGGATAAAAAGCAGATGGTGGTGCTGGTCGACCTGCTGGGGCGTCTGCTGAAAGACAAAAATCTCGATCACTTTGTACAGGGCCTTTCGCATCCACATCAGAAAGTTGTCCAGGGCGTGACCTGGGCAATGATTGGTAAGGACACGTTCAATCCCAACCGGCTCCTGGATCACCTGCAGGACGAGAAAATCGCCAAGTCGGCCCTGATCGAGGTTATGCGCCATCACAAAGAGCGATTGCGGCTGTCGGGTCTGATCCAGCAAGCCTATTCCCTCGAGCACGCAGAAAAGCGCGACGTGATGCGTATCGTGGCCGAGGTTGCAGATGAAGCACTGGTGCCCGATCTTATCAGCCGCTCCACGGGCAAAGACCCCGTGGTTCGCGAACAGATAGTGCGGATTCTCGGACGCTTCAACCGTCCCGACGTCCAGCAGGTCCTGCAGCGACTGTTGACGGATCAGGAAGCCTCGATTCGGGAGGCTGCCCTGGACTCCCTCAAGAAGATGGACGGCGACCTGGACATCAAGGTTCTCTGCAAGCTGCTGACAGACGGCGATATCAACATTCAGAACAAGGCGGTCGAGTTGCTGATCAAGGTCAACCATCCGGACACCGCGCAGCATCTCCTCGCGGCCCTGAAGGATGACTCCGAGTATGCGCGGCGCGCGGCCGTGGAAGTACTTAACGAAGTCGGTAATGCCAAAGCCATCAAGCACCTGCTGTCGGCGGTGCAGGACGAAGACTGGTGGGTGCGCGGCCGGGCCGCGGATGCCCTCGCCAAAATTGGTGGTCCGAAAGTTGTGGATGCCGTGTTGGAACTGATCAAGGATGACGAGGAATCCATTCGCCGGGCAGCCATCGAAATATTGAATGCCACCAAGGACGAACGCGCCCTGAATCATCTCATCGAAGCACTGGAAGACTCTGACTGGTGGGTCCGGGAACGCGCTGTGGATGCACTGGCGGACATCGGCAACACAAAAGCTGTGCCGTCGCTGATGAAATTGCTGAAAAAACGCGACGAGGCGGCCCCGGTAGTGGTACGGGCGCTGGGCAAACTTGGTGGGCCGGAAATTGTGAGCGAAATCCTGGCGCTGGCAGCCAGTTCGGACAAAACCCTGAAGATCGAGGCCCTCAATGCGGTTGGCCTTTTGACCAGCAAAGAGCAGGCCGAGCAGGTGAAACAACATGTGGCGCGCCTGGTTGCCAATGACGGTGAGGACGTGCGGGCGGCCGCCGAAAAAATGCTGCAGCTCATGGAAAAACGCCACGCCAGGCCAGCCGACGCCCAGCGCGCCCTTGCCCAGGAGACTGCCGGTGCCCTGAAAGACTTAACCGGCGAGCATGCCGACGCCAGCAAGACCCTGCTGGTGGAGGGCGAGGGTCTTGCGCGCGCCCTGGAGGAGGCCTCAAAACGCAAGCGCCTGGATATCTCCAAGTTGAACCCGGGCGACGTCATCGAGGAACGTTACAAATACGTCAAACGCATCGGCAAGGGCGCCTTCGGCACCGTATTGCTCATGGAAGACACGGCGGTAGACGAAGAGATCATCCTCAAGTTCCTGAATGCGCAGATCGCCTCTGACGAGGAGATGATGCAGCGCTTTGTCCACGAGCTGCGCTATTCGCGCAAAATCACCCACCCCAACGTGATTCGTATCTATGACTTCCTGAGCCTGGGTGGTTTGTACGCCATCTCCATGGAATATTTTCCGTCACACACCCTGGGCGCTGAACTGGTGGATGACGAGCCGCTGCCGCTGGATCGGATGATTAAATTTTCCCGTGACATTGCCGCCGGCATGCGTGCTGCTCATGAGGTGGGCATCGTGCACCGTGACCTCAAGCCCGCCAATATACTGATCGACGATAACAGCGTACTGAAGGTCGTGGATTTTGGTGTTGCTGCCGCGCAGTCGGCCAACGAAAGTGCCGATCTGACCAAGACCGGCTATGTCATAGGCTCTCCCAAGTACATGGCGCCGGAGCAAATCCTCGGCAAAAAAGTATCCGAGCGCTCCGATATCTACAGCACCGGCGTAATCATGTACGAAATGCTCACCGGCAGGCCACCATACACAAAAGGTGACCACATGTCGGTTATGTACCAGCATGTGCAGGGCGGTGCGCCGGAGCCCAAGGCGGTAAACACCAATATACCTGACGAACTGAATGCGGTCGTTGTAAAATCCATGGCACTGGCGGCAGAGGAGCGCTATGAATCCATGGATGAACTGGTGAAGATTTTTGAGAATCTGATGGCGCAGGCCAGCTAATGGCGCGCATCGATGCCTTTCTCAAGCTGGGCCAGGCGCAGGGCTGCTCTGACGTGCACCTCGCCGTCGGGCTGCCGCCGCTGCTGCGCATGAATGGCGAACTCATGCCCATCAAGTTTCGCGACCTCCCCGAGACCGAGCTGGAGTCTTACATTAACGAGATCCTGACGGACAGCCAGCAAGAAAAGCTGCGCAGTGGCAGGGACATCGACTTTTCTTACATGGCTCCGGAAGTGGGTCGCTTTCGCGTCAACGTCTATCGCAAAGCCTCGGGTCTGGGCGCAACGCTCAGGTTTATCCCCAGGGAAATACCGAGCCTGGAATCCCTGGGTCTGCCACCGGTGGTGGAAAAACTGTCCGAGTACCACCAGGGAATGGTGCTGGTGACGGGCGCCACCGGTACCGGAAAATCCACCACGCTGGCCGCGATCATCGATCACATCAACACCCACCGCAAGATGAACATCATCAGCCTGGAAGACCCGGTGGAGTTCATCCATCCCAGCAAACGCTCCCAGGTCATCCAGCGCGAAATTGGTACCCATGTACCCAGTTTTGCGGGCGGCCTGCGGGCGGCCCTGCGCGAAGATCCCGATGTCATCCTGGTGGGCGAGATGCGCGACACCGAAACCATCAGCATGGCCATGATGGCTGCAGAGACCGGTCACCTGGTCCTTGGCACCCTGCACACCACTGGCGCCATCAAGACCATAGATCGCATCATAGATGCCCTGCCTGCCGACCAGCGCGAACAGGTAAAAAGTTTTCTTTCCCAGAGCCTGGTTGGCGTGATCAGCCAGATTCTCTTGCGCACGCCTGATGGCAAGGGCCGCCGCGCTGTCCTGGAAGTAATGGTCATGAACCGGGCCATCGCCAAGCTCATTACCAGCGACCAGACCCACCAGCTGACCACGGCCCTGCAAACGGGCAAGGATCAGGGCATGCAACTCATGGACCAGGCCCTGCTGGACGCCGTTGTGCGCAAGCAAGTCGATCCCAACGAGGCCTTCTTCTACGCCACTGACAAGCGACCCTTTGTCCGCCATATCACCGATCGAAGCCTGTTACCCAAGGAAGACCTCGCCTAGGCGCGCCATGAACAAGATCGACTCGTTCCTGAAGATGTCGCTGGAGAAAAAGGGCTCGGACCTGCACCTGCTCGCTGGTGACCCGGCCCGCGTTCGGATCAATGGTGAATTACAGGTTTTGCACCAGGAACCCCTCAACCCCGACGACGTGCGGGAAATGCTGTTGGAAATCATGCACGAGAACGCGCGCGAGGTTTTCACCCAGCAGGATGGCTGTGATTTTGCTTATGCCATACCGGAAGTGGCTCGTTTTCGTGTCAATGTTTTTCGCCACCTCGGTGGTATGGGCGCGGTGTTTCGCGCCATCCCCAATGCTGCTCTGAGTTTCGAGGAACTGGGCCTGCCCGAAGTCATGGCCAACATGTGCCTGCACAAGCAGGGCATGATCCTGGTTACCGGCAAGACCGGCTCGGGTAAATCAACCACGCTGGCAGCAATGATCGATTACATCAATGCCCGCAAAGCCTGTCACATCATTACCATTGAAGACCCGATCGAATTCGTGCATCACCGCAAGAAGGCGCTCATCAGCCAGCGCGAGGTGGGCGTGCATACCGAGAGCTTTGCCAGCGCTCTGCATTCGGCGCTGCGCGAAGATCCCGATGTGGTGCTGGTGGGCGAACTGCGCGACCTGGAGACAGTCGGTATCGCGGTTACGGCTGCCGAAACCGGCATACTGGTTATGGGGACGTTGCACACCAACGGCGCTGCGCCTACCGTGGACCGACTCATAAACATGTTCGATGTAGACCGCCAGGCACATATCCGTACCATGCTCTCCACTTCATTGCGTGGCGTCGTCTCGCAACAGCTGATCAAGCGCAAGGACGGCAAGGGCCGCGTGGCCGCGCTGGAGATATTGGTCAACAGCTCGGCGATCGGAAACCTGATCCGCCAGGGCAAGATCGATCAGCTGGAAAATGCCATTCAGTCGGGTGGCAGCCTGGGTATGCGCTCGATGGACAGCTCACTCAAGGATTTGCTGGACCGTCGTTTTATCGATGGCGAAGAGGCCTATCTGAAAGCCTTTAACAAGAAATCTTTCGAACTGTTCGCGCCGCGCGAAAAGCGCAAGTAAGCGTATCTAGACCAGTTCCCCGTATTTTGCCAGGTGCTCCTGGCGAGCGCCTTCCACCCAATTGTCCTCGATGATCTGGGCAGCTTCGATTCCGATGGCGGTAGCGATGCGCTCGATGTCCTGGTCGCCGAACCCGGCTATTTGCCGGAAGCTGGTGATGCCGAGCTTGACGAGTTTTTTCTCCAGCGCGGGACTGATACCGTAAATAAAAACCAGTTCGTCCGCGTCTGAAGCCGCAGGCGCAGATGCCCGTTCCAGCGATATTTTTTCAGGGTGAGTGCGCTCGCTGGGATCATCCTCGGGAACCGCAGCCGCCGCTTTTGCCGCCGGCCGCTGCGCTGCAAGTTCGCTGGCCTGAAAGCGGCCGGTATTTAATTGAGCGAGCAGCTTGCTCGCCGCAGATTGTCCGCCGACCCGGCGAAATTCTCTAACCAGCTGGCTGATCTGGGCATCGCGCTTGGAAACCTGGCCCTGCAGCTGCGCCAGTTGCGCATCGCGTTCCCGCAGAGTATTACGCAGCTTGACGACTTCGCGGCCAAGCTGGCTGCTGTCAACGGGCCTGCCTGTTTGCGCGGCATCGCGCTCCGCCAGCTCGTTGGCCATTTTCGACAGCATGGTGTCACGCTGACGCATGCGCATGCGCCAGGTGGCCTCCAGTTCCTTTTCGCGCTGGTGGGTGCCTATACCGCGAACCAGCCAGCCCACCAGCAAGCCCACCATGGCTACCAAGGCTAAACAAAAGAAAATCTGGCCAACGAGATAAATCATGCTTATTCCGCGGACGGGCCCTGCGCGTTGCCTGCCAGCACTACGCGCACCCCCCGTACGCCTTCAAGTATCTGCCTGGCGCGGGCCCTATCCTCGTCGGCAACCATCCCCGCCAGGCGAATATCACGGCCACTGACGTCCAATTCGACGCCAACCAGGGCGGCCCGGGCCAGGGCCTCGGTGGCACGTTGGTAAATGTCCTTTTCGATAATATCGAGGTGGCGCCAGGCGCACAGCGGAAAAATCGCCATAAAACTGGCAGCCCCCACCGCCAGAATGCGCCATTTGTCCCTGCGTGTCTTCAGTGTAAACACGGCCGTCACCCCCCGCTCCGTCGCCGGCCAACCAGTGCCGCGCCATCTTAGCAAAACCATCCACATATGTTGCCGTCGAGTTCCACCTGCCGCCAATGGAGGAACCGATACTGTCACCGCCCTGTGGCATAATTCGGCGCTGAAGCAAAAGCCGCATTTCGCGGCGGCTACCCGGGGAGAGTGTCCTTAAATGAGCGCGAGCAAGCGAGCCATCCTGGTGACCAGCGCCCTGCCGTATGCGAACGGCCCGCTGCATCTTGGCCACATGGTGGAGTATGTGCAGACTGATATCTGGGTGCGTTTCCAGAAGCTCAGGGGCCATCGCTGCATCTATGTGTGCGCAGCCGACGCCCACGGCACTCCCATCATGCTGCGCGCCCGTGAACTCGGTATGGATCCGGAAGATCTTGTTACCCGGGTAAGCGCCGAACACCAGAGTGATTTTGCCGAATTCCAGGTCGAGTTCGATAACTACCATTCGACCCATTCCTCGGAAAACCGCGATTTTGCACGACTGATTTTTACGCGTCTGCGAGACGCCGGTCATATCGTAAACCGCACCATCACCCAGTCGTACGACCCGGAACAAAAAATGTTTCTGCCGGATCGCTATGTGCGCGGTGAATGCCCACGTTGCAATACCCCGGATCAGTATGGTGACAGTTGTGAAGCCTGCGGTGCCACCTATGCTCCCGGCGATCTGAAAAATCCCAGGTCCGCTATTTCCGGCAGTACGCCGGTACAGAAGGAAACCGAGCATTACTTTTTCAAGCTCGGAGATTTCTCGGCCATGCTGGAGCAGTGGATCGATGAGGGTCATCTGCACTCGTCGGTAGCTGGCAAACTGCGGGAGTGGTTCGCCGACGGATTGCAGGACTGGGACATAAGCCGCGACGCACCTTACTTCGGATTTCGAATTCCCGGCGAGCAAGACAAGTATTTTTATGTGTGGCTGGACGCGCCCATGGGATACATGGCCAGCTTCAAAAATCTTTGTGATCGTACCGCCGGGCTTGACTTCAACGACTTCTGGTCGCCCGACAGTACCGCAGAGTTGTACCACTTTATCGGCAAGGACATTATCTACTTCCATTGCCTGTTCTGGCCGGCAGTGCTGGAAGGCTCCGGGTTCCGCAAGCCGAGCTCAGTGTGGGCACATGGGTTTCTGACCGTCAACGGCCAGAAAATGTCCAAGTCGCGCGGCACTTTTATCAAGGCCCGCACCTACCTCGATCATCTGCGGCCCGAGTACCTGCGTTATTACTACGCCGCCAAGCTGGGACCTGGTATCGATGACATCGACCTGAACCTGGAAGATTTCGGCCAGCGCGTTAATGCCGACCTGGTGGGCAAGCTGGTCAACATTGCCAGCCGCTGTGCCGGCTTTATCAGCCGCCAGCATGGTGGCAGGCTGGCTGCCAAGCTGCCAGATCCTGAATTGTTCGCAAGTTTTTGCTCGGCCGCGGATGAAATTGCCGAATGCTATGAAGGACGCGATTATGCCCGCGCCATGCGCCGCATAATGGCCCTGGCCGACACTGCCAATCAGTACATTGCCGAACAGGCCCCCTGGAAGCTGGCCAAGCAGGAGGGCCAGCAGAGCGCGGTGCAGGGCATATGCACTCAAGGACTTAACTTGTTCCGGTGCCTGGTTATTTATCTGCAGCCGGTATTGCCGAAGCTTGCCGCAGATGTGGATGCGTTCCTGCAGACGCCGGCCACATGCTGGAACGACGCCGGCCAGGCCTTGCTGGACCATGAAATTGCAGATTACGTGCCCTTGCTCAAACGGCTGGAGAAATCCGATATAGACAAGGTCGTAGCTGCCTCGAAAGAAGATCTGGAAGACAAAGCAATGCAAGAATCCGATGATGCTAAGTGGATTGATATCGATCAGTTCAAGCAGATCGAACTGCGGGTGGCGCGCATCAAAAAGGCCGAAGCAGTCGAGGGTGCCGACAAGTTACTGAAGCTGTCGCTGGATCTTGGCGATAGCGAACGCACCGTATTCGCAGGCATCAAATCTGCCTACACTCCGGCACAACTCGAAGGCAAACTGACGGTCGTAGTCAGCAATCTCAAACCGCGTCAAATGCGTTTCGGTATGTCCGAAGGCATGGTGCTGGCAGCCGGACCCGGGGGTAAGGACATATTCCTGTTGTCTCCGGACGCCGGGGCCCAGCCCGGCATGCTGGTCAGCTAAGGCCGGCGGTGCAGCGCTGCCATGCAGGATATCGTCATCATTCTTATAGCGACCGTACTGGTCAACAACTTTGTGCTGGTGCGATTCCTTGGCCTGTGCCCGTTCATGGGCGTGTCGGGCAAGCTGGAAAGCGCCATCGGCATGGCGCTGGCTACTACCTTTGTGCTGACCCTGTCATCTGTTTGCAGCTATTTTGTCAACGAATATCTTCTGTCCCCTTTTGGGCTTGAGTATCTTCGAACCATCGCCTTCATCCTGGTTATTGCTGCCGTCGTGCAGTTCACCGAAATCGTGGTTCGCCGTACCAGCCCCCTGCTTTACCAGATTTTGGGGATCTACCTGCCGCTGATAACCACCAATTGTGCGGTGCTGGGCGTTGCCCTGCTGAACGTCCAGGAAAGCCATGGTTTTATCGAATCCGCCGTTTACGGTTTTGGCGCGGCGGTGGGGTTTTCTCTGGCCATGACGCTGTTCGCCGGCTTGCGCGAACGCGTGGCCGCCGCCGACGTGCCGGTACCCTTCCAGGGCGCCGCCATAGCCCTGATCACGGCCGGCCTGATGTCCCTGGCATTTATGGGATTCAGCGGGCTGGTAAGAGCCTGAGCCATGTTGGTCGCTTTGCTTGTGGTCGCTGCTCTGGCCGTGGTGTTTGGCGCCTTGCTGGGGTTTGCGGCTGTGCGCTTCAGGCCCGACGACGACCCGGTTGTGGAGAGGATCGATCGGCTGTTACCACAAACCCAGTGCGGGCAGTGTGGCTATCCCGGCTGCCGCCCCTACGCCGAGGCCATCGCCGGTGGCGATGCCGACATCAACCAGTGTCCGCCCGGCGGCGAAAGCACGATTGCTGCGCTGGCTGACTTGCTGGGTCGCCAGGCCAAGCCCTTGAATCCGGACAACGGCACCACCGAAGCACCGCGAGTCGCGCTGATCGACGAGGATACATGCATAGGCTGCACCCTGTGCATTCAGGCGTGCCCGGTTGATGCGATCGTGGGAGCGGCCAAGCAAATGCATACCGTAATTGCCGCCGAATGCACCGGTTGCGATCTGTGCCTGCCACCCTGCCCGGTTGACTGTATCGACATGGTCGAGGTTACTGAAGATATTCACGACTGGGTCTGGCCTATGCCGCATATCAACGTGCGTCCGCGCCAGCAAGTGTCTGGTAGCGGGCCCAAAGCAAGCACGTGAAAAAACAACGCCGCATTTTTCCCATACACGGCGGTCTGAACCTGCCGCCTAACAAAAGCAGCGCCACGCAAATGCCGATCCAGCACCCGCCGCTGCCGCCGGCGCTGGTGCTGCCCCTCCATCAGCACATCGGTGCCGAAGCCGAGGCCTGCGTCGAGGTGGGCGAGCGGGTGCTGAAAGGACAAGTGCTGGCCAGCGCTAGCGGCTATGTCGCGGCACCCGTG